>JANPLG010000326.1:0-3983 GCA_031426395.1 Actinomycetes bacterium | reverse complement strand
CCAGCCAAGCGCGCTCATCTGACGACAGGTTGACCGGATGCTTCTGATTTCGGGACACGGTGCTGATCCTCCAGCACAATGGAATCATACGCCGCTCACGTTAAGTCCCAATGATTCGGATAACGCCTGACGGACTACTAGTTTCATCAAGTTGTTCAACCGTCGGTAGCTTCTCTCGATACGGAGCTCAGACGATCCAACCCCCAACCCCCATCTCCCATCCCCCGATTAGAAACGGTTAAGAACCCCCGTCCCAGGCCTCACGGGGGTCGTATCCGCCATCACGCTCCGGTAGGATGGGGTGGCTCTCCGTCGCCTGCGAAGGGGCAGGACCGGACGATCCGTGGGGAGATGAGCGAGCGTGAGGCAAGAGAGAGCGCCAGCCTACACCCGGTGGCTTCCCGTCGCGGTTCTCGCGGCGGTCCTGCTGGCGTGGGGCATCGCGTCGAAGCTGGGGGCCTTCGCGGGCTATTCCGTCTTCCCCTCGCTGCCCGCGGTCATCACCGGCTTCGGCGAGGAGATGCGGGGAATGCGACTCTTCAACAACGCCGTCATCTCCCTCTACCGGGTCTCCTGGGGTTTCATGCTGGCGGTGGCGCTCAGCCTGCCGCTGGGCCTCTGGATGGGCCACCATCTGGCGGCCAGGGCTGCCCTCCTACCGGCGGTGAACTTCTTCCGCAACCTCTCCCCGCTCGCCTGGATTTCCTTCGCCATCCTCTGGTTCCGCATCGGGGATCCGCCCGCCATCTTCCTGATCTTCCTCTCCAGCTTCTTCCCGCTGGCGGTCGCCGTGGTGGCCGCCGTGGCGAGCATCCCGCAGATCCACTTCCAGGTGGGGCGCGACTACGGCCTCAAGGGCGGCGAGCTTTTCTGGCAGGTCACCCTTCCCGCCATCCTGCCGCAGTTCATCACCGCGCTGCGGGTCACTATCGGCGTGGCGTGGATGGTTGTGGTTGCGGCGGAGATGATCTCCGGCACCAGCGGTCTTGGTTTTGCGGTGTGGGATTCGCGTAACGGGCTGCGGACCGACCTCCTCGTGGTCCAGATGATCGTCATCGGCCTCATCGGCGTGGGCCTCGACCGCCTTCTGATGCAGCTCACCCGGCTGCGGAGCGTAAGGTGGGGCTATGACCGCTGAGAAGACTGTAATGAGAGAGCCCGTATCGATGAGTGAGCTGGTCCTGGAGGCCGTCGGACACTCCTTTGACGGCCACGAGGTGCTCACGAACCTCAACCTCTGCGTCTCGCATGGCGAGTTCGTGGCGCTGGTCGGCCCCTCCGGCTGCGGCAAGACGACGCTGCTCAACCTGCTGGCCGGCAACCTGCAGCCGACTCGCGGACAGGTCACCCGCCGGGGCCAGACCCGAACCGTCTACCAGCAAGATGGCCTCTTCCCCTGGCTCACCGTCAGCGAGAATATCGAGCTGGGACTCCGCAGCGTCGCCGACGCTGCGCGGCGGGCGGCCGAGATCCGGGCGATGGTCCATCTCATCCGACTTGAGGGGTTCGAGAGACACTACCCCCACCAGCTTTCCGGCGGCATGAAGCAGCGGGTGGAGCTGGCCCGAGCCCTCGCCGGCCAGAGCGAGGTGCTGCTGATGGACGAGCCCTTCTCCGCGCTCGATTACCAGACCCGCATCCGCATGCGCCGTGAGCTGGCCGGGCTGCTGATGGAGCGCCCCCGCACCGTCGTCTTCGTCACGCACGACATCCTGGAAGCGGCACAACTTGCGGATCGCGTGCTCGTGTTGGCGGGGAGGCCCGCAACGGTCAGCCGGGAGATACGCATCGAGACCCCGCGCCCTCGCTCCGCCACCCACCCGGAGGTGGTCGAAACCGTGCGCGTTATCCTCGAAGAACTGGGTCTGGAAGAAACCGGACCCAATCAACCCGCAGGGGTGCGTCCGCAGAGCTAGTCGACAAGCAGCACCTCTCCAACTCGCTCCATGCCTTCTCCGTGTCTCCGTGTCTCCGTGGTGAATTCCCGACTGGCTAACATGCCCCGCGAACCCGCTCGTAAGTGAAATCATGAAGTCCGAAGCACTCAAACTGGCCGCCCTGACCCTGGCATGGATGGCGGGGATCACCGTGCTTCGCTTCGCCGTGGACCGGAAGGCCGTCGCGAACACGGCCGGGCGCGAGGTGCTGGAGGTCGGCTTCCTGCCGGTGACCTGCCATCTCACCTGCCCCGTCACCGACTTCGCCAGCCGGACCAGCGCCACCACGCGGTTTGAGTCCCGACGCTTCACCGACTTCCCCACCGTGGTGGAGACCATCAAGGCCGGCCAGCTCGACGCCTCCTTCATGATCGTCCCGCTCGCCATGAAGCTGCGTGAGCAAGGGGTGCCGGTCCGGATCACCTACCTTGGTCACCGGGATGGCAGCACCATCATGGTGCGGAAGGACCTGCCCGGCAGTCGGCTCTCCGACTTCAAAGGCCGCACCTTCGCTATCCCGAGCAAGTTCAGCAACCAGAACCTGGTCATCCACAAGCTGATGGAAGACCTGGGGATGGCACCCACTGACCTCAAGTTCGTGGAACTGCCGCCGCCGGATATGCCCGGCGCGCTCGCCACGAAGGCCATCGACGGCTACTTCGTTGGCGAGCCGCACTGCGCCCGCGCGGAGTTGGACGGCAGCGGCCGGATCCTGCACCACATCAAGGATGTCTGGCCCCGCTTCATCTCCTGCTGCCTGGTGGTCACGGAGAAGGTGATCAACGAGCGCCCCGAGGTGGTCAAGGACCTGGTGCGAGGGATCGCGGAGAGCGGCGAGTGGGCGGAGACGAACCGCCTTGAGGCCGCCAGGCTTTCAGCGCCATTCTTCCGGCAGGATGAGCGTGTGGTCCGACACGTGCTGACCCAGCCGCCGGACCGCGTCAGCTACCGGATGCTCACGCCTACGGACGAGGAGCTGACGCGTATCCAGGACATGGGCATCAAGATGGGCGTCCTCACCAAGAAGATCCCGATGTCGGAGATCGTGGACCGCAGCTTCATCCCCACCGACATCCGCGCCAGAGTGCTAAACGTCCCGTCTGAAGTAAAGCCATAGGCAAGTGCGGGAAGAGCCCCCGCCAGGCTCACCCTTGCCCAGCATAAGCCCGTCCACCAACCCTTTGCCTCAACGCGCTCCACGTTGCGAAGCCCTGCATTCTGCATCCTGCATTCTGAATTGACACCGATGCCCCAGCCACCCCCCAAACATAAGCAGTGGGTCGTCAACGCCCTCTTCCTGGGCCTGCTGGCCACCCCCGTCGCGCTCTCGCAGCGTCCCGTGACGGGCGGCGCGCGCATCGACTCAGCCACCTCGCTCTCGCGCCACGGCTTCAGCCTGACGGAAGCGGCGCAGGCCTCCGGGCTCTCCTTCACCCACGAGGCACCGACCCTCGATCCCAAGATCCAGCACATCCTGCCAGAGATCGCCGTCTTCGGCGCAGCCGTCTCGGTGGTCGACTTCGACCGGGACGGCCTGGACGATCTCTATGTCTGCACCAGCGGCGAGAACAAGAAGAACCGCCTCTTCCGCAACCTGGGCGGCGGCAAGTTCGGGGATGTGGCGGAGCAGGTGGCCCTTGCGGACGTCAACCGGCTAGAGTCCGGCGTCTCCCAGGGCGCCATCTGGGGCGATATCGACAACGACGGCTTCGAGGACCTTCTCCTTTACCGCTGGGGCAAGCCCGAGATCTTCCGCAACGAGGGTGGCAAGCGCTTCACGCCCCTCGCGGACTCTGGCCTGCCCGCATGGGTGAACGCCAACAGCGCCTGCTGGCTCGACTTCGACCGTGACGGCAAACTCGATCTCTTCCTCGGCGGCTACTACCGCGAGGACATCAACCTCTGGCGCCTCAGCTCCACCCGGATCATGCCGGATAGCTTCGAGTACGCGGAGAACGGCGGACGGAAGTATCTCCTGCGCAACCTGGGCAACGGCAAGTTCCAGGAAGTGTCCCAGTCGATGGGCTTGAAGACCGGACGCTGGAC
>JANPLG010000325.1:0-7869 GCA_031426395.1 Actinomycetes bacterium | reverse complement strand
CGCGCTTCCGGAGACGCGCCCGCTTCCTTCATTACCCTCTCCGCCAGTGCCCGACCCGCCTCGACCCAGGTGACGTCATTAAGGGTCGTGAGGGCGTGGAGCGGTGTGCTGGTATTCGAGGACCGCACCTTGCATGTGTTCCGCACGGAAGCATCGAACATGTTCGCGGGAGCGACCGTCCGCCGCCAGAAGGAGTAGAGACTGCGGCGGAAGAGGTCCTCGCCCTTGCTCTGCGGGTAGGTGAAGTCGCGTTCCTTGGTGATGGCGAGGCCGTCCCAGATTCCCTTCGGCTGATAGGGGTAGACCGGCTTGCCGCCGATCTTCCCGTTCAGCAGGCCACTGGAGGCCAGCGCCACATCCCGCAGCAGCAGAGAGGGAAGGCGGAAGCGGGCCGCACGCGCCAGGAGCTTGTTCTCGGGATCGCGCCGTGCCAGTGCCGGGGTCACTTTGCTGCTCTGTCGGTAGGTGCTGCTGGTCACGATCAGGCGGACCAGCGCCTTCATGTCCCATGCGGCGGAGGGCGGGAAGGGCCGGCCCGGATAGACCAGGCTGCCGTCGCCCCGTGCGAAGCGGAGTGCCAGCCAGTCGAGCAGCTCCGGGTGCGTGGGCGGCGCGGCCTGAACGCCGAAGTTCTCCGCTGTGCTCACCAGCCCGTTGCCGAAGAAGTTCTGCCACCAACGGTTGACCTGAACCCGCGCCGTGAGCGGGTGATCCGGGTGGACCAGCCACTGCGCCAGACCGAGGCGGTTCTTCGGAGCGGCTTCCGGCATGGGCGGTAGGAATGCGGGGGTGCCGGTCTGCACCTCTTCGCCGGGCGAGAGGTAGTGCCCACGTTGCAGCACAAACGTCTTCCGCGGCTTGGCATCCGACATCACCATCACCCGGGGGACGGTGGTCCGGTAGGCGTCGCGCTCCTGCTCCAGCTTCTTCTTGGCCTCGGCATCCTTCTCCGCAGCGCCCCGGTCGTCGAAGGACTTGATCTTGGCCATCTGCTCTTCGGTGCCGACCCAGATCCAGGGGTCCGCAATGCGGTACTGGCCGCCGAACGGGGGAGTGCCGGTCTCCGGGACGTTGTTGAAGAACGCCATAAACCGGTAGTAGTCCTTCGCGGAGAAGGGGTCGTACTTGTGGTCGTGGCACTGGGCGCAGGCGAGGGTGGCGCCTAGCCAGTTGGTAGCGGTCACGTCCACGCGGTCGTACAGGATGACGTGGCGCTGCTCCTCCGGGATGGCGCCGCCCTCTCCGTTGAGCAGGTGGAGGCGGTTGAACCCGGAAGCGATCTGCTGCTCCCGGGTGGCGTTGGGCAGCATGTCACCGGCAAGCTGCCAGATCGTGAATTGGTCGAACGGCATGTTCGCATTGAGGGCGCCGACTAACCAGTCGCGCCAGACGTACTGGTAGGTGTCGCCGTCTTGCTGGAAGCCGTTGCTGTCCGCGTATCGGGCGGCGTCCAGCCACGGAAGCGCCATCCGCTCCCCGTAGCGGGGTGAGGCGATGAGGCGGTCGACCAGCTTCTCATACGCGGTCGGCGAGAGGTCGGCGAGGAAGCTCTCGACCTCGGCGGGTGTCGGTGGAAGGCCGGTCAGGTCGAGGGTCAGGCGGCGGAGGAGGGTGGTGCGGTCGGCCTCCGGCGAAGGCATCAGCCCTTCCTTCTCCAGCTTCGCCAGGATGAAGGCGTCGATCGGGTTGCGTACCCAGCGGGCGGTCTTCACCTTTGGAACTTGCAGCCACTCCGGCTTCACGTAGGCCCAGTGCGCCTTCTTCGCGCCCGCCTCCGACCAAGGAGCGCCCTGGTCGATCCACGCCTTCAGCACCGCAACCTTCGCAGTGGAAAGCGGTGCAAACCCAAGCGGCATCCGGGGCTTACCGCCGTGGCCGAGGATGCGCTGCAGGAAGGAGCTGTCCGCGCTCTTGCCCGGCTGGATCGACGGCCCGCCCACGCCGCCCGCCAGGGCCTGCGCCCGCGTGTCGAGAAGGAGGCCGCCCTGCTTCTGGCTGCCACCGTGACACTGGATGCAGTGCGCCTTCAGGATCGGCTGCACGTCCCGGGTGAATTCGACCGTCTTCCGCTGGGACGGTGTCCCTGCGGGCTTCGCTGGGACAGGTGCGGACGCCAGCACTGCCATCGAGAGGGTGGCGGCCATGGGCAGCGCCGTGAGCCAGAGGTGGAGCGGTGCGAAGTTGCGCATGGGAACCAGGGTCTGAAAAGCGGGTCGGTAGGGCTGGAGACCAACATCTGGTTAGCTCTGTGCCCTGGGCGCTCCTGCGGCACCCGGGTGCTTTGACAAGCGCAGGCACTCCAGCGGTGCGGAGTCCCTGTTGCCTTCCCGCGACAGCGTTGTGACACCGGCGCGGGCGGCAAGTGCGATTACGCCCGGTTACTCAGCAACATGGCCATCCGCTGGAGGAGTGAGCCAGCAACCTAACGGGTATAGCCCTACCAATAGGTCCAGCCACGACTGAACCTGCCACGCGCCAGCATGGGACCTCCCCTCACCGCGCGGGAGCTAAGGAACCAGGGACATGAGCAGATCAAAACAGGAAACTTCAAAGACCGAGAACCGCAAGCGGCGGCGCTTCGTCCTCAGCCTGATCCTGGCTTTGCTCACCCTAGCGCTGGGCACGGCAATCTATGAAGGGCAGGCGTTCGCGCGCCGCGCCCTTCCGCCCTACCTCGCCGCCACCCTCTCCGAGGCAATGGGGCGGCCGGTGACGGTAGGCCCCGCCTCGTTCTGGCCGATCGGAGCGTTCACCCTTCGGGACATCCGCGTGCTGCCGCAGGAAGGAGAGGCCAATGCCCCCCTCACCGCCTCGAAGGCACGTGCCTACGTGGGATGGATCGACTTGCTCATCCACCACCGTATCCGCGTAAAGACTCTGGAATTGGACGGCGTCAGCGTTCGCACCGTGGCCGACCTCCGCAAAAAGGGCGGGGAACCGGTCAACACCGGCACCCTTGTGGAGGCGCTACGGAAGCTGCGACTGGAGCAGATTCGGATCACCCGTGCCGATGTCGCGGTAGAAACGATCCAGCAAGATGGCACCCGTCAGCCGATCACCGTTTCCGGCCTGAAGGTCGATACCGACCTCCGCCGCCGAGGCGTGGCCTTCCGAATCGCGGCGGACCGGTGGACCGTGGCTGGGCTGACCGCTGAGAACGCGGAGATCCGCGGGCGAGCGATCGAGAACCGACTGGAGATCCGCCGGAGCAACATCCGCTTCGCCGGGGGAAGCCTGGCGGTGAATGGCACGGTTGTCAGCCAGAACGGCACCGCCAACCTGGTGATCAAGGCGCAGCGACTTCCTCTGCGCACGCTCGCTCCGCAGCTTGGGCTGCCCAAAGAATGGGATGTCAATGGAGCGGTGGATGGCACGGTCACCGTCAGCGCTCTCTCCGGCGAACTGAGCCGGATGCAGGGGAAGATCGCCGTTGCGCCGGGATCGGTGACCCGCGCCCGCGCCAGCTTCCCGTGGCAGCGAGCCGTGGCGGATGTCGACTGGAACGCGAAGACCACCACTCTTCGCAACATCAACATTGAAGGCGAAGGCGTCCGGTTGACGGGAAGCGCCGATGTGGCCGGAGCGCCTGCGGAGCCGTTCCTCGAGCGAAACTTCACGGCGCGTGGCCGCCTTGATGCATCGAGCGCGAAGTCGGTGGCCCAGCTCGCGGCCCTTCTGGCGTTCAACACGCCGGTGCCAGGGGAACGCTGGCAGGTGGGGAGCGGCCACGTCGACTTCACTGCGAACGGCAAGGTGGGAAACCTGAGGGACGCGAAGGCGGCCGGCAAGTTCGCCGTGAACAACCTGATGCTGCGCCCCATGCCGGAGGGGAACGAGCTGCTGATCCAGTCGCTGACCGGCGATCTTGAGCGGCAGCCAAACCACCTCCGCGTCACCAACCTCACCGCCAACGCCGAGGGCCTCACGGCCAAGGCGAACGTAGTGCTGGCCCTGGTGAACGGCATCCGCCCCGGCACGGTGCGGGCGGAAGGCCAGGTGGACATGAAGAACCTCATCGTCCTTCGGCAGCAGCTCCCCAAGGCGAGCTTCTGGGAGTACATCAGCCCCGCGCTCCCAGCATCGCAGGGCCGGCTGAGCTTCGCTCTAAACGGGCCGGCGACCAAGCCCCTGCTGCTCACCGGCACCGGCGGCATCCGACTCCAGAACTTCGAGGCGCGGGTGCCGGTCGGCCGCAAGGTTGAGACCACGCTCATTCAGGAAGTCACTTCGGGAATCCGCCTGGCGGGAACCCGACTGGCGTTGTCCGGCATCAAGCTGCGCTCTGCCAGTTTCTCGGGCAGCGGCTCAGCCGTGGTGTCCGACCTGGGTGGGGACACCGGCGCTTCCGGGAGCTTCCGTCTCATTTCCGACCGTTGGACGGAGCTGCCAGTTCTGCGTGAGCGTGTTCCTGCCGGTCTTCGCGGGGGGCGGCTGGCCCTGGATGTGAGCGCACCGGCTGCCGCAACCCCGCAGCCGGTGAAGGGAACCGTCTCGCTCAGCGGTGCACGCTACTCGGTGACCCGAACAGGCCGGACGCGGACCTTCCCGGTGCAGGTTGCGCGCGCAAACTTCGTCTATGACCGTGGTGACGCCCAGATCTCGGATGTCCGGGTGGTGACGCCGGAATTGCGCGGCAGCGGCACCGGCAGCCTGGAGGATGGCCGCATCCGCGCTCGTGGCACGGTAGTCACCAGCAATGCAAGCGGACTCCTGCGCTGGTGGACCGGACGGGATCTACTGGATGGTGGCCGGCTCACGGCGAAGTTCACGGGTAGCGCGCCAGCTAGCGACCCTGCTACGGGCGACTGGTCGGCGCGGCTGCGCCTCGTGGACGCCACGCCGAAGCTGCCGGCCGGAGCCCTCCCCTTCCGCGCGGAGGAAGCAGGCATCCGTTCCCTCACCGCGCTGGTCGCCGCGAGGAACGGGCGCATCACCTTTGACGACGCTGTCTGGGTCGCTCCCAGCTTCCGCGCCACCGGCTCCGGCTCGCTGGTGAACGAAGTGGTCGATGGCCGCATCCAGCTCTCCACGCGTCGCTGGAAGCAGATCGCCGGCGACCTGGCCCGCAGCCTACCCGTCGAGGGCGGGGTCTTCACGGCGAATGCGCGGATCAACGCGCCAGTCAGCCGACTCGCCACCACGCCCGTGACCGCACTCGCCACGTTGCGAGGCGCACGCCTGGCGAGTGACCGCAACGCCAGTGTACCGATCCAGGGCGGATCGCTCGATCTTCGCGCGGAGCTGACGGGACCGATGAACGATCTCGGCGGCTCGGTGATCGCTGGCAACTTCTCGCTGCGCAACTTGCCGCTTCCGGCCCTTCAGCCGGGCGCCATCGCCACGCGCATCAACACTGCCCGCGGCGACTTCCGCAAGTCCGGCACCACGGTAGAACTGCGCAACCTCACTGCTTCCGCACCCGGAGCGCACTTCACCGGAACCGGCGACCTTCTCAACGTTGGCACGGGCCAGGCGAGTCATACGCTCCAGCTTGGGGTGAGCGGACACTCGCTCGCTACCCTGCTTCCCGCAGTGCTGCCGCTGCCAGGGAAGGCCGCTGGGGGCAAGTTCAACGCGTCCCTTGTTGTCCGTGGCACCGCCGCCGACCGCCTCCGCCAGGTGGAGGGGCGCGCGGAAGTAATCGGCGGTGAGTGGATGCCACCGGGTCAGACGGTCTCGATGCCGATAACGCGGATGCGCGGCCGGTTCGTCCGCACCGGCACCACCGCCGTGATCGACGAGACGGAGCTACTGGTGCCTGGCGGCGAGGCGACGCTGACCGGAACTATGACCGGACTCGGGATGCCTTTCGGCCCGCGCCACATGCTCAGCCTGAACTGGCGCCTGGAAGATGCCAGCGCATGGGCTACTCGGATGCTTCCCGTTCCGGGCTGGTTCGTAGGCGGACTCTTTACAGGCCATGCTCGGGTTGCGGGACGCGGAGCGAACCCCGCCGAGACCGCTAGCGGGCAGTTTCGGGTCGACCAGGCGGGCTTCAAGCCGCTGCAACCGTTCCTGGGTGGTCCCATCCGTCCGGTCAGCATTCGCTTTGCCAAGGGTGAGTTCACTCGCGGCGGCGGTCGCACTCATCTCAAGAAGCTGGAGCTGAACACGGAAGTCGGCACCGCCACCGGTGAAGTGACGGCGGCGGATTCGGGGAACTCGGACATCCGAATGCGGGCCGAGATCACCCGGCTGGAGACATTGGTCGACCTCTGGCCGTCCTTCAAGGATCGGATCGCCGGTGGGCGCGGTACGATGCGCCTGAGCCTGTCGGGTCCGGTCCGGCGTCCGGCGGACTGGACCGGGGACGTGGTGATCGCGGCTCGTGACGGCGCGGTGACGGTGGAGGATGTGGACGAGCTCTATTCCAAGCATCCCTTCGATGTGGCGCGCCTCCGCATGGTGCTGGCGAAAGGCGGCGCGGTCCGAATGAGCGAGATCCACCTCCGTGGTCCCAAGGCCAACCTGGACGGAACGGGTACCGTGACCTCGGGTGGGCGGGTGGACATGGGGGGCAAGGCGTGGTTCACGGCGGACTTCACGAAGAAGATCGTGAAGCCGAGCATCCTCTACCCGCTCGCCAAGCTGGTGGGGCACGGCAAGGCCCACTCCCGCTGGGAGGTCGAAGGCACGCTCAAGCGGGCGCGCCTGGAGATGGGCATCACCAAGAGCCTGCTCTGGAAGTTGGGCAAGAAGAAGGTGCCGGAGCCGCTCCGCGACATCGCCACCGGCAAGACGCCGCTCTGGTCGGTCGACGGGCAATTGCCAAAAACCGCGTCTCGATAGCCTCAACCGGGGGCCGCCATCAGAGGATCGGCGGCCCCCTCGATCTGCAGGAGCGACTACGCGCTCTCAGATGCGGCTTCGTCAACGGCGGGAGCGTGCTTCGTCATCCGCTCCTTCACGATGTGGATGACCGCAGGTAGGACCGAGAGGACTACGATCCCGACAACCGCCTTCTCGAAGTTGTTCTTCACAATCGGGATGTTGCCTAGCGCGAAACCGGCAACCGTGCAACCCATGACCCACGTGATCCCGCCGATCACGTTGAAGCGCATGAACTGTCCATAATTCATCTGCGCCACGCCCGCCACAATCGGGGCGAAGGTGCGGGCGAACGGCATCCACCGGGCGAGGATGATGGTTTTGCCGCCATGCTTCTCGTAGAACGCCTGCGTCTTGATCAGATGCTCCCGCTTGAAGAACCGGCTCTCTTTCCGCGCGTACAGCTTCGGCCCCGTCTTCCGCCCGAAGGCATAGCCCACGCTGTCACCGCTGATCGCTGCGACCATCAGAACCAGGTTCAGCACCACCAACGCGGTGACCGGGTCCTGGGGGAGCGCTCCCGGTGCCTTGAGGACGCTTGCGCCCACCAGTGCGCCCGCGCTGAAGAGAAGCGAGTCACCAGGCAGGAAGAAGCCGACCAGCAGCCCCGTCTCCGCGAAGATGATCGCGAAGAGCACGATGAACCCCCCGGTCTGGATCAGGTGCTGGAGACCTTCTCCGTGGAGGCTGTGAAGAAACTGCTGAAGGAATTCCATGAACGGCTACCAACCAATCGGCGATTCGCGGGGGTCAACGACAGCGGAGAAGATCAGGTGATCCTTGCCGGACCGGGTCAATGGTATCGTCGGCAAGCTATGAAATCTAACAGCGACATCGCAGCGCGCGTCCATGCGCCAAGGCCACAGCCGAGGACACAGTCACTCCCGCGCAACCAATCACGCTCGAACCAGAAACCAGAAACCAGAAACCAGGAACTCATTCCTGCTTGACGCTTGACCGGTTGTCGGGATACCCTCTCCACGTGAACGGCATTCAGTCCAACAACCAGCTCTCTCGAGTAGCGCGTCGTCGTGGCGGGTC
>JANPLG010000324.1:0-15031 GCA_031426395.1 Actinomycetes bacterium | reverse complement strand
GCGAGAGAAGTGACGCCGTCCAGCGGGCGGTTGAAAGGCTGCTTGCCGAGGAGATGGTGACCATCAGGACCTGTGAAACGTGCCATCTCCAGTACTGCCCTCACCTTGAGGAAGACCAGCTAGAGCACGAGCGGTGCCACCGACGCTGGATGCGGGCGGTCAAGGCGCTAGGCTACAACCCCATGCCAGGCCCCGACAGAGAGGCGCTGAAGCATGAGGGGTGGCAGATGATTTCCGAGGGAGCGCCGCTGGAAGTTCAGGTAGACGGTGCCTTGAAGGTGATCCGGTCTCACTTCGACCGGTCGCTGTCCACGGCGATCGATGGGTCTTACTGGCAGAAGCACCCATCCTTTGAGGAGTACGCCAGCATGACGACGATCAAGCACTTCCCGCCCGATGTGATCCAAGCCATCGTGGATCGATTCGGACGCCAGGAAGGCCACATTCCTGACGGCTATTCGTACTGGGTGCTGCCAGAGCGCAGGGCAGCCGAGCAGCCGCTGTTCAAGCGATGATGACAGGTCTTCTAATCCGTTTGCTAATCCCGCGCTCACATCCGAGCGGGACCGCGCACCGTCTCACGCGACTTTTGCGCCACTGCCCAGGCACGGGAGACGGCGCGGCAACGGTTGGGGAAGGGTCGAAACCCACCCGGAAACCGTTTCGTAAACCGTCGGTCACCGGTTCGAATCCGGTCGTCGGCCATAAGCTAGGCACGAAATACGGCCCCGATGGCACTTCCAAATAGGCGCCCGGGGCCTTTTTCTATCCTTACTTCGCCAGAGCGGGCCGTTATAGGCTAGGACTGATCGCCGTAGGGGGCGTGGAGTTGGTGCCTGTGCTGACCATTCGCCCAGAAGATGCACGCATCTACCGGATCACTCACATTAGCAACGTGGCATGGATCCTTCGCAGCGGACTCCACTCTGCGGGTTCGTCAATCCGAGACCCCGTCCTTTGAGTCGATTGGCAGCCGTGATCTGATCGGGAAGAGGGTGGATCGTGAGGTGCCGATCCCGCCAGGGGGCTCGTTCAGCGACTATGTCCCCTTCTACTTCACCTGCCGCACTCCGATGCTGCTCAACATCAAGACTGGCCGTAACATCCAGCAGCGCCCCCAGAGTGAGATTGTGATCCTGGTGAGCTCACTGCACCGCCTGAAGGACAAAGGCGTTCCCTTCGTCTTCACCGACCGTCATGCGTATCTTCAGCGGGCCATTTTCTCAAGTGACCTGGCAGGACTGAACGCGATCGATTGGGAAATCCTGAAGAAGAGCGACTTCAGTGCCGATCCCGAGGATCCAGGCAAAGGGGAACGCTACCAGGCGGAGGCCCTCGCGTACAAGCACGTGCCGCTGGATGCTCTGCTGGGTATGGTCTGCTACAGCACTACGCAGAAGGCTTTGCTCGAAGGTTTGATCGAGATGAGCGGTGCGAGCCTCAAGCTGGCTGAGAGGCCGGACTGGTACTTCTGATGATCCGCTACACCCAAGGCAATCTGCTCCAAGCGCCATCCGAAGCCCTGGTCAACACCGTCAATGAAGTTGGCGTGATGGGCAAGGGGATCGCCCAGATGTTCCGGGAAGCCTTCCCCGACAACAACCGGGCCTACGAAGAGGCGTGCCGCCGCCAAGAGGTTCGTGTGGGGCATGTCTTCGTGACCCGCAACACGACGCTCATTGGTCCCAGGTGGATCATCAACTTTCCTACCAAGCAACACTGGCGGCATCCGTCCAAGTTGGAGTGGATCCGCGAAGGGTTGGCCGACCTAGCCAAGGTGATCCAGTCAGAGGGCATTCAGTCCATTGCCCTTCCTCCGCTTGGATGTGGCAACGGCGGCCTGCAATGGGATCACGTGCGGCGCGAGATCGTCGCCGCACTAGGGGCAGTTGCAGACGTGGATGTGCTTGTCTATGAACCAACGACCACCTATCAGAACTCCCCCAAGCGATCCGGTGTTGTAGAGCTCACGTCCGCGCGAGCTCTTATCGTGGAATTGGTGCGTCGATACTCGGTCCTGGGTCTGGACTGCACTAACCTGGAGATTCAGAAGCTTGCCTGGTTTCTGGATGAAGCAATCCGAGGGCTGGATCTGCCCGATCCGCTTCAACTCAGGTTCAGTGCCAACATGTACGGCCCTTACTCCGACCAACTCCGGCACCTGCTGGATGGGTTGGACGGCAGTTACCTCCATTGCGAGAAGCGGTTGAGTGATGCTGGTCCAATGGACCTCATCTGGTTCGAGGATGCAAAGCGGATTGACCTGGCCGAGTACCTAGCAAGTTCTGCAATGGGCTACCTCCCGGCGCTCGAACGAGCAGACGCGATCATTGATGGCTTCCAATCCCCGCTAGGTATGGAGGCGCTTGCTACCGTCGATTGGTTGCTTCGCCGTGAGAACAGTGCGGCGACTCTGGATGCGATCCGCGAGGGGCTTGCTACTTGGCCAGGTGGGGCTGGCGCGTCCGCGCGGAAGTTGCGCCTGTTCGATGACCAGTTGATCAATTTGGCCTTGAAGAAGCTTGCGCCAGCGAGTGCCTAAAAGCGGTAGCCCTTAAGGGCTACCTTCGCGCCTCCGCCTATCGATGCACCAGGACCACTCCCCGCCAGACGCAGTACCCCTCCCGCGCGATCCGGCGACTCGCCGGGCGAGGGACCCCCAGGCTGTTGCTGAGCGGGACTGCGAAATCGCGGAAATCGCCCTTCCCGCCCAGCATCTGGCCCTTCGGACGGATGCGGAATTGAGGGCCTGCTGCGCTCTGGTTCGGACCGCACTGACTACCAACCCCTTCTCCTTCGACTCCGAGAACGAGACGGAGTGGGGGTGAGGCTCAGAGACTCGATGGGATCACAGTCAACGATTCCCGCCCCTACGAACCGGGGACGCTCCAGCGCTGGGACCCTTCGGTTCCCCCCGGCTGCACCGTGGGGATCAGCCTGCGACTCTCGCTCGGCTCGCGCAACGATGCGGTCACTTCCTCGTTACTGATTGGCGTGCAGCGTTGAAGAGAGGTGCCCCGTGAGCGATGCGGAGATTGAAGAGCTGGCGCGGTCCGGTAAGAAGATTGCGGCGATCAAGGCTTACCGTGAGCGCCACCGCTGTGGACTCAAGGAGGCCAAGGATGCCATCGATGGATTCCTACATGGCGGGCCGGTGCTGGCTCCTCTTCGCCGCACGGACCTGAACCAGAGCGCCACCTCAGGGCAGATCGACGCCCTCATTCGAGGCGGCCAGAAGATCGAGGCGATCAAGCTCTACCGTGAGTTGCACGGCGACGGGCTAAAGGAATCAAAGGAGGCGGTCGAGGCCCGCGCCCGTGATCTGGGGATCGCGGGGAAGAGCGGCTGCATGGCGCTCCCTCTCGGCCTGCTGGCGGTGGTGAGCCTCTGGGTCGCGCTGATCATGGGCCATCGGTGAGGAGCGCAATCCTTCTCACCGGCAAGCCCAACGAGGCTGGACACACGGGACGCCCCGCCCCGCCGTGGGCTGAGTGTTGAAGGCTCTGCTCGCCTGACGTGGGAGGACCCCCGCCCTTGAACGCGCAACCTCACGGCGTTGCTGCTTCCGTCGTGCCGTTCCGGCTCGACTCGGGAGTGCGCCGCAAGGAGGGGCTCCATGCCGGATACGCTGCGCGTCGCCGTCGCTGGGCTGACGCACGACCACGTCTGGACCATGCTGCGCTGGTGGCGAGAGCTGCAAGGCGCGGAACTGGTCGGTGCTGCGGACCCGAACGCCGCGCTCCTTTCCAAATGCCGCCATGACGCCGGCATCCAGCGAACGTACGCCACCTGCGAGGAGCTCTTTGAACGGGAGCAGCCGGACGTGGTGCTGGTCACCACGGACAACGCCGGCACTGCGGAGATCGTGGAACTGGCAGCATCCTGCGGCGCGCACGTCATGTCCGAGAAGCCGATGGCCGCGACCCTGGAACAGGCCGACCGCATGGTCGCCGCCTGCCGCAAGGCCGGGGTGGAGTTGATGATCAACTGGCCCACGGCGTGGAACCCCGCCATCCAGAGCCTCGATCGCCTTGTCCGCGAGGGTGCCATCGGGAACGTCCATAAGACCCGCTACCTCGCCGCGCACCAGGGTCCGCGCGAGTATGGCTGCTCCCCCTACTTCTACTCCTGGCTCTACAATGCGGAACTGAACGGTGCCGGAGCCTTCATGGACTACTGCTGCTACGGCGCAAACTTCGCGGCGCACTGGCTGGGCCGGCCGGAGAGCGTGATGGCGATGGCGGGCACCCTGGTGAAGCCGGACTTCCCGGTGGATGACAACGCCGTGCTCTTGATGCGCTATCCCCAGGCTTTCGGCATTGCGGAGGCCTCCTGGACGCAGCAGGCCCCGGACGGCGGCGGCAACCCGGCGGTGTACGGCTCCGAGGGGACGCTGGCCGTCTTCGGAGACCGGGTCCGTCTGGGTAGGCTGAACCGTGAACCGGAGTGGATCGAGGCGGACGCACCGATGCCCGGCCACCGCAACGGGGCGGAGTACCTGGCAAGCTGCCTCCGCTCGGGAACCCCGGTCGAGGGGATGTGCAGCGCGGGGACCGGGCGGCTCACCCAGGAGATCCTTCAGCGGGGCCTCCAGAGCGCCCGCACCGGTGCCCGCGTAGACCTCGCGTGAGTTTGGCCCCCCCGTAGACGCCCACCGTCGTGCCACACGATGGTTCCAGAGTCAGAAGTCAATGCCCGGCATCGGCTGAACCCGACGCCTACCCACGTGAACCCCGCTCTGCGGGCTGAAGGCAGCTCGGGATTCCGATGACTACAGATGCACCATCCAACGGGATCGGCTCTACCTTGACCGAGCCTAACTTGACCCAACAGCGCGCAAACGGGAGATCGGCGGTAGCCGCCCATTCCTGTTCGTTACTATTAGAAGCTGACGGACGGGTTACGAGTCCTCGCGCATCCGCTCATCCGCTAAACCCGATAAGATAGCCGCATGGCCCCCACCACTGAGCTCAACGTCCTTCCCGCTCGCCACCCAGTAGAGCAGATCATCCCGGGCTTGGACCCGGACAAGCTGCTGGACTGCGTCCACTGCGGAATCTGCCTTTCCGCCTGCCCCACCTACGACCTGACCGGCAATGAGGCCAGCTCACCGCGCGGTCGCATCTACATGATGCGGTCCGTGGCGGAAGGGCGCGTGGAGATGAATGCCAGCATGGTGGAGAACTTGGACTCCTGCCTCGGCTGCCGCGCCTGCGAGACCGCCTGCCCCTCCGGCGTCCCTTACGAAGAGTTCCTGGTTCCGTTCCGCAGCGAGATTGAGCGCCGCTTCCCCCGCTCCGCCCAGGACCGCCGTGCGCGGGGGTTGCTCCTCGACCTGCTGACCCAGCCGGCCAAGATGGCGCCGCTAATGCTCGGCGCGAAGATCGCCGGCGGCCTCTTTCCGGACGGTGGGCCGGTCGGCATGGTCAACCGGTTCCTCTTCGGCCCCAAGGCGCCCAAGATGCCGATACCGGTGGAGGCAGGTCTCACTGTCAAGCCACTGCCTGAGTTCACCAAAGCGAAGGGCGAGCGCCGAGCGCGGGTGGCGCTGCTGGCCGGCTGCGTGATGCAGGTTCTCTTCCAGCGCATCAACCGGGCCACCATCCGCGTCCTTGCAGAGAACGGTTGCGACGTGGTGGTGTCACCGGATGCCGGCTGCTGCGGCGCATTCCATCTCCACAACGGCTACATGGACAACGCCCGCGAGAAGGCGAAGGCGCTGATCCGCGCCCTGGAGCGCCGGGAGTTCGATGCGCTCATCATCAACAGCGCCGGCTGCGGCTCCACCATCAAGTCGTACCACGAGCTTTTCCACGGCGACCCCGAGTGGGAAGACCGGGCGCAAGCGCTGGAGAGCAAGACCCGGGACATCACCGAGTACCTGATGGAACTGGGGCCCGTCGCGCCCACGCGGCCGCTCAGCAAGCGGGTGGCCTACCACGATGCCTGCCACCTGGCGCACGGTCAGAAGATCCGCAGTCAGCCGCGGGACCTCCTCACCATGGTGCCCGGCCTGGAGTTAATCGAGTTCCAGAACTCCGACTGGTGCTGTGGCAGCGCGGGCATCTACAACTTCCTCCAGCCGGAGATGGCGGCGCAGCTTCAGGAGAAGAAGGTCACCCACATCCTGGATGCGCAGCCGGAAGTGATCGCCATGGGCAACCCGGGCTGCCATGCGTGGATTGAGAGCGGCCTGCGCGCGCGGGGCAGCCAGATCCCCGTGAAACACACCGTAGAAGTACTGGACGAGGCCTACGGCGGATAAGGGGGCGAGGGGGAGAAGGAGCGAAGCCTGCTTCGCTCACCCACTCACCCACTCACCCACTCACCCACTCACCCACTCACCCACTCACCCACTCACCCACTCACCCACTCACCCGCTCACCCACTCACCCACTCACCCACTCACCCACTCACCCACTCACCCACTCACCCACTCACCCACTCACCCACTCACCGATGAAGCCAAAGCTCTCCTGGCCGAAGGTGGCGCGCGGCTGCCTAACACTGCTCAAGGCGGTGGGCGTCGCGCTTGTCTACCTCTGGCTGGGCGCCGCCTACAAGCTGGTGTACGCGCAGTCGCACGACATCACCAAGTTTGAGCGCAAGATCCCGCTGCCGTATTACCAGCAGCAGTTCGTGGTGGAGTCGCTGACCGGGCAGACGTGGATGTTCGGGCCGGAGTTCCAGGCGTACCTGGGAAAGCTTCCCAGCCTGGGCGCGCTCTTCACCGCCAACCCGTTCGTCACGCTGGCCGACTACTGCCGCGTGCGGGAGCGGGAGCTTGCGGAACTCCCGAGGCGCTATCCCCACGGGCAGTACTCGGAGGAGGCGCTGGGAGATGCTTACGGCTTCTACAGCCAGGGCGCTGCGGTCCTCTCCGTAATCGGGGCGCGGGAGCAGCCGCGGCGCGTGCTTCGGGCCGCGCTTCCGCAGATGGCCGGCGTGGAACTGGGCGCCGTCACCTGGCCGCTTCCGGATGACTCCCGCGTGGTGGAAGCCGCCCTCCGGCTGGGCAACGGCTTCCCGGGCGCGGAGCAAGCGCCGGACGCTCTGCTCCGGGCGGCGCAGAGCCGCGAGCGCGAGGGGAAGGTGGATGAGGCGCAGGAATTGTACGGCCGCATCGCGCGAGAGTATCCCCGCTCTGAAGCGAGCATAACCGCTGCCGAGGCGCTGTACGACGCTGCGGAAGTGAGCGGCAGCATCCCGCGCATGCGGGAGTATCGGCGCCGGGCGCTGGAAGCTGCGGAGCGGGTTGCCCGCGACCGCTATCCGGGCCGCGCCCTGCCCGCCCGCAATACCATCACCATCCTCGGGCAGCGGGTCGACCTGAGCGGCCTGGAACTGCGCGTTCAAAACGAAGAGGAAGCCGAGAGCCTGCTGGCGGTCGCCACGCGGGAGGCCGACCGCGTCCGCGCCACCCGCTCGCTGGATGAAGGGGCCCGCCGTGAGTTCCGCCGCACCCGCGAGCGGATGGAGCGGGTCCGCAATGAGCTATGGGTTGCGGATCTCTACCGTGCGATGGAAGTTGGAATCCCCGGACCGCCGCCCCGTCCCCAGGAGTATGCCGTGCTGGGGCGGGCCCTGCTGGATGGCAAGCCGCTGGCCGGCGTCGAGATTGCGCTGACGCAAGGCAACCCAGGCCGCCGGATATTTGGCGGGAACACCCTGGACAGCCGCTACCGGGCGCGCACCGGTGCGGATGGACGGCTCCGCATCCCGGACGTCCCTGCGGGCGAGTACGGCGTGAACGTCGTCTACGAGACCCGACCCGCCACAGCGGCGGGCGCTGCGATGGTGCCGGAAGGCGGGGAGTACGGCACCGCCTTCCCCGCGCGGGTGGTCGTCGAAGGCGGCGTTACGCGCATCCCCGACCTCCGCTTCCAGCGCGGAATAGCTCCCGTCACCTTTGGGGAGGTCGCCGCTGAAGGCGATGGCCTCCGGCTCCACTGGAACCTCTGGCCGGGAGCTGCCAGCTATCGGGTGGAGGTCCTCGCTGCGCCGGAGGTGTCGCGGGAGTTCCAGGAACGCGCCCCCGGAGACCAGCGCACCGCATTCCGGCGCCGCCCCGTCCTCTGGACCTCGGCCCCCGTCACCGGCACCACCGTTCTCGCTCCGCTGCGACCGATCGCACCGGACAACCCTTCGCGCAACCGGCTCTCGCAGTGGGAGTATCAGGTCACGGCGCTGGACGGGAAGGATAGCGTCCTTGCGATCAGTCCGCCCGCGCTGGCGCGATTCACGCTCTCCGTGGCGGCTCAATCCCGGATGCTTGAGTTGAAGCCGCCCGTCTACCGGCGCGCCCGGCAGCCCAGAGGAGGGCAGCACGGTGGGCGGGCACAAGGCGGTCAGCAGCCCACGGGAGGGCAGCAAGGTGGGCAGCAGCAAGGCGGACGCCCATGACAGGACGCGAGCGCATCCTTATCGGCAGCCTGGGTCTCTCCCTCTCTGGTCTGACAGGCCTCTTCCTGTGGCAGCAGGCCCGCTACACCGACGCCCATGAGGCGATCCGGCGTTTCGTCCGGCTAGAGCAGCAGCTTGAGCCGACGGCTACCGCTACTCTCACCGGCAGTGCCGTCCCGCCAGCGGGAGCGCCCACTCCCGCCCCGGAAGCTGATCCAGAGCAGGTAGCGAAGGTGGCGTTGCTGCGTCAGGCTCAGCCCGAACTCCGGCGCGCGCTGGTCTCCGGCACCTTCCGCGATGCGCTGCGTCGGCTGGACGCGCTGGACCAGGAGAATGTGGCGGATCTCGAGCCGGAAGCGCGCGGGAAGGCACTCGCGGTGGAGGCGCTCTGGCCGCCGCGCTCACCCGAGCGGGCTCACGCCCGCGAGGTGCTCCGGCTGCTGGTCGAGCGGCTGAAGCAGGGCTACGATCTCGCCGACGCGCAGGACGCGCTGGTGAGCCTTGCGGAGAAGGCGCGAGCGGGACAGAAGACGGAAGCTCTCGCCGCGTTCAGCGAGGTGGAGAAGAAGGTCCGCGAAGCTTCCTTGCGGCCTGGATTCCGTCCCACGGAGGCAGGGAAGAACCCACGCGCAGGGCAAGCGGCGGACGGGGGCGGCCAGGTGACCGCCGCCCAGGTCCAGCAAATGCTCCACGTCTTCCGGGTCATCTTGCCGCAGGCGATCCAGCAGGCACCCCCCGCGCAGCAGGGCGTCCTGCGGCGGCTGGAGCCGCTCGGCACCGCGTTCGATCAGGCGGTGCGCCAAGGCAAGGATGTGACGGCCGCCGTTCGCATCGCCCGCCGCATCGGTCCGGCCATCCAGTCCCAGGACCTGAACCGCGCCGACCGCCTCATCACCGCCCTTGAGCGCGCGCTGCGAGACGCGCCCCCGCAGGCCTGCGGTAAACCCGGCGCGAATGCCCCGGCGGGGGCAGGCGGAATCGCGAAGGGAGGCGGCAAGGTGCCAGCAGGTGGTGCCGCCCCATCGAGCATCCCACCTGCGACGGCTGCTGGAGCGCCCGCACTGGCTCAGCTCCTTCAGGCGATGGATGGGATCCGTCGGATGCCGGAGCCGGCCTATCAGCAGCAGCGCCTCAGCCTCGCCATGCTGATCAGTCAGGCGATGGCATCAAGAGGCGGGGCGGGAGGTATTGGCGGTAGAGGCGGAGGGAGGCAACCTGCACTTGCGGTGGGGACGGCGCTAGGGTTGCGAATGATCCTCGGCCCGCAAGGCGAGATCCGCGGCCTCGCAGCGGGAGAGACGCTCCTCTCGCAGGGCATCTCCCCCGGCGGGCTGGCGCTCCGTGCCGGTAGCCAAGCGGAGCGGCCGCTCCAGGGTACGGTCACGCGGGGCGCAAACGGAACGCTGCTCTGGAGCGCAACCGGCCCCGAGGGATCGGTTGCGTTTTCCACCAATGGCACGAAAGACGGCGTCGCGGTCCAGGTCAAAGTCCAGCGGACGAGGA
Organism: Actinomycetes bacterium; assembly: GCA_031426395.1. Taxonomy (GTDB): domain Bacteria; phylum Armatimonadota; class SYMT01; order SYMT01; family SYMT01; genus JANPLG01. Next base: position 5,125 of record JANPLG010000324.1, on the reverse strand, counting down.
GCGGCGCGCCCGCCCGGCTGGTGATGCGGATTCCGTTCCACGCCGGAGGATGGCGCTGGGGCACCGGGGAGGCGCAGCAGGTCATCGCGGTGGACGGGAGCTATTCGCAGGCGGCGGTTGAGGGCAGGTTGCCGGACGCCGCGTTCCAGGGGGCCGGGACACGGGTGACCGTCCAGGCACCCGCCGCTTCGGCCATAACCTACGACCCCGCGAAGCAATGGCTGACCGTTGAGTTTGAGTTGCCCCCGGCTGCGGGAGCTTACCCGTTCGCGCTAAGCGTCGCGCTCTCACGGCCGTAGTCCTATGCGCCGACGCCACCTGATCCAAGCGCTTTGCGTCGCGCCGTTGGCCATTGCCGAAGCCACGGGGGCCGCCGCGATTGAGGGCGAGTCTGAGGTGGTCAGCGGCACCCTTGAGTTGCCGGGAGTTATCGGTGCCACTGTGCTGTCCGGTGGTAGCCTTCTGCTCACGACCCGCGCCAGCAACGGCCTCCACCTCTTGCCCAATGCGCTCGACCCGCTGCGCTCCGGGCGGGTTAGGCGGGACAGCCTTCTGCCGCTCGGGGGCGGTCTCGCCGGACAGATTTCGCTGCAGGGGCTGACGGACGCGGCGTGGGATGGTGTGAACACCGCGTTCGTCGTCACCTCGCACGGCCGCACGGCGACCGGCGAGGCTCCGCCGGAGCAGTACCGATTGGCCCGGCTGAAGTTCGACGCCACCGGCAAGCTGCTTGCTGCAGCAGAGACGGACGCACTCCTGCAGGCGGTGGTTGCCGACGTCCCATTCCTCGCCGATGCCATCCGGCGGACACCCGCGCGGTCAGGCCTCAACATCGAGGGGCTGGCGTGGGACCCAAAGGGAGAACTACTGGTCGGGCTGCGGGCACCGACGGTGACGGAGAGCACTCCCCGCCCCCACGACGGTCAGGAAGACGCCGTTGTGCTGCGCCTGCGCAACCCGGACGCGCTCTTCGATGCTCCACGTGCGCCAGCGGTGCTCGGAGACACGGTGAAGATCGACCTGCGCGGTCAGGGTATCCGCGGAATGACCTGGGATAGCCAGCGCAAGGGAGCATGGGTCGTTGCGGGCCTCTCCGCAGAGCCGGGCCATCCGGTGAAGTCGCCCTGGGGCCTCTGGTTCTGGAACGGGATTGAGCCACCCCGCCAGGCCATCATTCCCGCCACGGTGACTCTCGATCAGCCGGAGGCGATCTGCCGGCTTGAAGCCAACGAGGGGGTGCGGCTGCTGCTGGTGGAGCCAGGCAAGAGTGAAAGCCGCTTCGTCCTTCTGCCCCTTCCGGCCTAGCATCGCGATTCACTCCGCCAACTAGGAGAACCAACTCCGATCGGGGAACGGTCTGACGGAGCGGCCCCTCCACAGACAATTCGGTCAGGGGCCATGTCGTGCGCAGCGTTCCGAGTTGGGCCAACCGATTGCCCCTCGATGAGGAGAAGAGTGATGAGCACACTACCTAGCCGGCGCGACTTTCTGAAGTCTTCGTCGCTCACCCTGGCCGCCGCAGCAGGCCCCGTCATCCTTCCGTCCGCCGCGCGAGGCGCGAATGAGAAGGTCCGCGTCGCCGTGCTCGGTGTGAATGGTCGCGGCACCGATCATATCGCCGGCTACCAGCGCCTCACCGACTTCGCAGAGGTCACCACGCTCTGCGACCCCGATCTGGTGGTCGCCAACAAGCGGGCGGACGAATTCGAGAAGAAGTACGGCCGCCGCCCGAAGGTGGTCCAGGACCTCCGCAAGGTGATGGATGACAAGGAGATCGATGTGGTCTCCATCGCCACGCCGAACCACTGGCACGCCCTCGCCGCGATCTGGGGATGTCAGGCGGGTAAGGATGTCTACGTAGAGAAGCCCGGCTCCCACAACATCTACGAAGGCCGAAAGATGGTCGAGGCGGCCGCGAAGTACAACCGGATCGTCCAGCACGGTGTCCAGCTCCGCAGTTCCGCCGCCATCCAGGAGGCGATCCAGCATCTGCGCAAGGGCACCATCGGCAAGGTCTACATGGCGCGGGGCCTCGTCTTCCGCTCCCGCCCCAGCATCGGGAAGAAGGGCACGGAGCCGGTGCCCCAGGGGCTAGACTACGACCTCTGGACCGGTCCCGCTCCCAAGCGCGAGTTCACCCGGGACCTGGTCCACTACAACTGGCATTGGCACTGGGACTACGGCAATGGCGACGTGGGCAACCAGGGCATCCACGAGACGGATCTCTGCCTCTGGGGCCTGGACGTGGGCCTACCGGAGACGGTCACCGCGATGGGCGGGAAGTTCCTCTGGGACGACGCCAAGGAGACGCCGGAGGTCCTCACCACCCTCTTCCACTACCCGAAGCAGCAGCGGCTGATCCAGTTCGAGGTGCGGCCGTGGCACACCAACCTGGAGGATGGGGCCGGGGTCGGCAACATCTTCTACGGCAGCGAAGGTTACATGGTGGTCAAGGGCTACGACACCTACGAGATCTTCCTGGGCGCGAAGCGGGAGCCGGGCCCCTCCGGCAAGGCGGGCGGTGACCATTACGGCAACTTCATCAACGCCGTCCGTGCCCGGAACAAGAGCCTGCTGAACGGACCGGTGGAGACGGCGCACACCTCCAGCGCCCTCGCTCACCTAGGGAACATCGCCTACCGCACCGGCCGGGTGCTGCAGTTTGACCCTGCCACGGAGAAGTTCAAAGGCGACTCCGAAGCGGACGCGATGCTCAGCCGCAGATACCGCAAGCCGTTCGCGGTGCCGGAAAAGGTGTAGCACTCTCCATTTCGGATTTCGGATTTCGGATTCCCTGCCGCCTTCACCATAGCCAGCGGCCTCGCGCCGCGTTCGATCACGGTGGCGGTTCGGTGGCCCCGCAAAACCCCACGGATTCGGTGACTTTCGGTAGCGGAAGCCGCTTGGCAGAACGCCCAGTCCAAGGGGGGCACCGGCTACCGAAGCTGCTACCGTGATCGAACGCAGCACAAGGGTGCTGGCTATGGTACTGGGGGCGAGCGACCGGTCAGGATGAGATTGAGAGAAGGCTAGATTGAGGGATGGAGAGACGGGACCAACGCCCGTCTAGAGCTGACCTGCCTGCCAATTCGAAACTCGAAATCCGAAATTCGAAATTGACTGACCGGTCAAATGCGATGGAGAGATCGAGAGACAGGGGGATGGAGAGACTCTAGGGTCGCCGTTCCCCACACAGGCCAACCGCTTGCCAGGAAAGCCCTCCGGCTTCCCGATCACCCGAGAATCCGCAATCCGCAATTGAACACTGGCACTCCTACCGCACGCTGAGCCTGCCCTAGCCCACGACCATCCCCACCTGCGAACCCTTGCATTCTGCATTCTGAATTCAGCAAACGAACAACCCACCCCAGGAACCAAATCATGCAGCAACCGTCACGCACGGCATCCGCCCTTCTTCTTGCCTCGCTGGCTGTTCCCGCAGCCCTCTGGTTCGCCCGCTCTGCCGGAGCCCAGGGCCAGCCTCCGGCTCAAGGGCAGCCGCGCGCCGGAGCGCCCAGCGCCAGCGATCCTATCTCCCGCATCCGCGCGGAGGAGATGGAGCGCTCTCAGGTCATGGAGACGCTGAGCTACCTCACCGACGTCATCGGGCCACGCCTCACCGCCTCACCTGGGCTGAAGCGCGCGAACGAGTGGACCCGCACCCGCCTGGAGCAGTGGGGCCTGACCAACGCCAAGCTGGAGCCGTGGGGCACCTTTGGGCGCGGATGGACGCTGGAGCGCTTCTCCGCGCAGGTGGTGGAGCCGCAGGCCATTCCGCTGATCGCCTACCCCAAGGCATGGTCGCCCGGCACGGACGGAGCCATCACGCGGGACGTGATCTACTTCGACGTCAAGGATGTGGCGGGCTTCAGTCAGTACAAGGGCAAGCTGAAGGGTGCCATCGTGCTGGTGGACCCGCCCCGCGAGATCAAGGCGCACTTCGAGCCGGAAGCGACGCGCCGCACCGACACCCAACTGCTGGAGCTGGCGAACGCCGGACCCACGGCGCCCCGCCGTACGGGTGCCGGGCGGGAAACGACACCCGAAGAGCGCGCGCAGTTCGAGGTCTCCCGGCGGCGGCTGGCGTTCCTCATTGAGGAAGGCGCGGCGGTGATGCTGGAGTGCGGGCGGGGCGACGGCGGCAACATCTTCGTGGCGGGAGCCGCCGTGCCGCAGCCGCCGCCCGTGGAGGGCGAGTCGCCCTTCGCGCGGCGGGTGAGCGCGTGGCAGCCGGACGCGCCCAAGACCGTGACGCAACTGGTGGTGAGCGCGGAGCAGTACAACCGCATGGTCCGCATGATCCGCCTCGGCGAGAAGCTGAAGATGAACGTGGACCTCAAGGTCCGCTTCCAGGACAAGGATTTGCTGGGCTACAACACCATTGCGGAGATCCCCGGCACCGACCTGAAGGACGAGGTCGTGATGCTGGGCGGGCACCTCGACTCCTGGCACGGAGGCACGGGGGCGACGGACAACGCGGCGGGTGTTGCCGTCTGCATGGAGGCGGTCCGCCTGCTGAAGGCCCTCGGCCTGCAGCCCCGGCGCACCGTCCGGATCGCGCTCTGGACCGGCGAGGAGCAGGGGCTCTTCGGCTCCCGGGCCTACGTGGCGCAGCACTTCCGCAAGGCACCGCCCGCCAACGCCCGCCCCGGCGTCTACGGCGAGAAGCTACCGGACTTCGAGAAGCTCTCCGTCTACTTCAACCTGGACACCGGCACCGGCAAGGTGCGTGGCATGACCATGGGCGGCAATGAAGGCGTGCGTTCTATCTTCCGGGACTGGTTCGCGCCCTTCAACGACCTGGGAGCGCAAACGCTCACCGCGCGTGAGCAGGGCAGCACGGACCACATCGCGTTCACAAGCGTCAACCTGCCAGGCTTCACGTTCATCCAGGATCCGGTGGAATACAGCACCCGCACGCACCACTCCACCCAGGACGTCTACGACCGCATCCAGGCGGACGACATGAAGCAGGCCTCCATGATCATGGCCGCCTTCGTCTACCAGGCCGCCATGCGGGACCAGAAGCTGCCGCGGAAGCCGGAGTAGTCTGAGTGGGTGAGTGGGTGAGTGGGTGAGTGGGTGAGTGGGTGAGTGGGTGAGTGGGTGAGTGGGTGAGTGGGTG
>JANPLG010000323.1:0-2707 GCA_031426395.1 Actinomycetes bacterium | reverse complement strand
GGCGACATCCTCACCGCCTATGACGGGAAAGTCCTGAGGACGCTCGCCGACCTTCGCAAGTTCTCACGGGGAGGGATCAGTCCAAAGCAGGGCAGTGAACCGCCTATCGGGGAGAAGGTAAGCCTGGCTTTCTTCCGTGGCGGCAAGGGCTCCAGCATCCAGGTAGCGCGCGGGGCTCTGGGGGTGGAGACGGTCAGCGTAGTCAAGGGCCAGGGACGCGCCCGCCGGCCGGAGACCCGCTTCGAACCGGACCTTGCCGCGATACGCCCGGGTGGGAGCTGGTACCAACTCCGGATGTCGGGGCAGATGGTCGGGTTCCAGCGATCAGCCGTCGCCGTGGATCAGGGGGAGGTCCGTCTCGATAGCCACACCCGGCTGCGGGCGGAGCAGAAGGATGTCGATCTGCGCGTCCGCGTGGTGATGGGCCGTGGTCCGGACCTGCCGCTCAGATCCCTGGCCATGGCAGCATCCGACACGCCGATCCTGTACCTTCAGAAAGCTTCCGGCCTGATGTTCGGCGGCGCGCCCCGGGAGAAGACGGTTGCGCCGCTGACCGTAACCATCCCGGAACGATTGGCCTCCACCTGGGCCATCGGTGCCCTGGCGCTCACCATGCCGAGAAAAGTGGGGGCCTGCCGCTACTTCTCGGCCCTGGATGAGGGCGAGGTGGCGGTTCGTGGTCGCTACGAACTCCACTGCGCCGCACAAGAACGGATTGTGACCGCATCCGGCCCGGTCCAGGCGTTCCGTTACGACGCCACCCGCTTTGGCGTCACCACCAGCCGCTACTGGATCACTGCGGATCACCGGACGGTGAAGGTCGACTTCCGGGGGTTCACGGCGGAATTGACCACACCGGAGGCAGCAGTCGCGCAACTCCCCGCCGGCCTCAGCCCCACGCTCCCGCCCGCGTTCGCGCCGATGCCGGAGCTGAAGCTACCGGGATCGGAGTTCTTCTAAAGGATGGGGAGTGTCCCGGCGCATCCTCGCCCACCCGCAACCGCATATCCGTCTCTCGCCCCAAACCGCGCGTTCACAGGAGAACCCGCTTCGCCATGTCAGAACCACTGAATATAGGAATCCTCGGCGCCGGCCGAATCTGCGCCCAGCACGCCACCGCCGCGATGGGGCTTCCAGAGACCACCCTTACCGCCATCGCGGAGCCGGAGCCGGAGCGCCGACAGGCGGCAGTCGCATCGTGGGGCTGCCGCGGCTACGCCACCATCCAGGAGCTGCTGGGCGACCCGGAGGTTGATGCTGTAGTGGTTGGCCTTCCGCACCACCTTCACCGGGACGCGGCCGTGGAGAGCCTGGAGTCCGGCAAGCATGTGCTGCTGGAAAAGCCGATGGCGCTGAGCGTGCCGGAGTGTGATGCCATCATCGCGGCGGCCACCGCATCAGGACGGACGCTGATGGTGGCACACAGCCAGCGGTACTTCCCGGTCAACCTCCGGGTCCGCCAGCTTCTAGATGAGGGCGCCATCGGCCACCTGGTGGGCGCGGCCGATTCCTGGTACAAGCCGTTCTGGGACGGTGCCCGGCCCGCCTGGTTCCTGGAGGGCAGTCAGGGAGGCGGCATGTGGCCGATGAACGGCTCGCACATGATCGACCGCCTCTGCCTCTTCATGGATAGCCGCGTGGTGGCGGTGAAGGCCAGGATCGGCAGCCCGGTCTTCGGCCTCTCCGCCTCGGACACCGGCTACGCCTTTCTGGAGTTCGCCAACGGGCTGTGCGCCAACATCTCGCATGTTGGCTACAAGCACGGCGTGAACCGCTTCGAGGCGGAGCTCACCGGCACCGAGGGCCAGCTCAAGGTGAGCGGCGACCGCGCCGACGGCCCGCTCTGGCGCAGCGCTGGCGAAGGGCGCGACGCCGCCTGGGAACTGGTGCCCGTGGATGACTCCCCCGGCCAGCTCCGACCCGGCTTGGCTGCTCCGCACCCCACCTTCGCAGCGCAGCTCCGCGAGTTCGCAGCGGCCATCCGGGACGGCAGGGAACCCGCCATCAGCGGTGACTACGGCCGGCATGTGGTCGCCGTGATGACCGCCTGCGAGGAGAGCAGCCGCACCGGTCGGGAAGTGCGCCTGGACACGTAGCGGAGTGGGGGTTGGGAGTTAGGGGTTGGGGGGTTGGTTAGGAGATGGCGTTGCCGCTCCCGCCGACCCTACCCCTATCCCCCGATCATAGGTTTTTTCCGGGGCGGGTTCAGCGGCACTGGGACGCTGGTCCGCTCCGGGACGGGGACGATGAGGGGCGGGTCCGTGATGGCGCCGGGCGGGACCTTGACCGGGGCCAGCACGGTGCGGTTGTTCGGATCGATCACCACCTTCTCCAGGCGGATCGGCCGCAGGCGGGAGGTGGGGGACGGGTTGAACTGAAGGTCCCAGGTTCCCGGCCCAACTTCCCGGCTCTCAAAGTAGGCGGGCAGCGTGGGGGCGCCCACTTCCAGCGTGGTGTAGAGGGTGGGGCCGCGATATAGGCTTACTGTCCCCTCCACTGGATGGTCGGCCTGGGTCAGCAGCACGCCGGTGATCCATCCGCCGCCCCACTCACGGGGCATGTCCTCGCGGATGGGATCTCCCTGCTCCACGAAGAACTGCTCCTCCTCCGGCGTGCCGCGGAGTAGCGTGATGTTGAGCTGCTTCTGATCGAAGCTGCCCACCTGGACTCCCCACATTCGCCTCGGCCTGGCTCCGGGCGCGATGAC
>JANPLG010000322.1:0-3389 GCA_031426395.1 Actinomycetes bacterium | reverse complement strand
CTTCCTCTGGTTGCGAGCCTAAGGAAGAATCGTCGGCTGCCGCCCCCGCTGCGAATCCCCAATCTTCAAGCAGCCGCCCGCAGCACCTGCAGGGTCGATTCACGGTGCAAAGTGCTTTGCCCTGACTACCAAATCGCCATGCACTCCGTATCCGGAGTGCAGGTGCACGACACTCGCATCGTCGCGACAATGCGCGTCCACGGGGTTGAGGACATCATCACGTTCAATGGAGCTGACTTCAATCGTTATCCAGGGATCGCCGTGCATCACCCATTGAAGTTTGTGGGCGATGGATCAACTCATCGCGGCTGATCGGAGTCCAAGAATGACCTCTCGCCGCCAGATCCTCGCGACCGCGATCCTCACTCCATTGGTTTCCTGGGGCACCGCGCAGGCGGCTGACCCGCCCGAGGCGCTGGCGTTGCTCCAGGCGAAGGGGGCACAGCTTCGGAAGAATGCGGCGGGTGCCGTTACAGCCATCACCTTTCCGAAGTCCGAAGAGCTGACCGACGCGGAGTACGACTGCCTAGCCAGCCTGCAATCTCTGACCGCGCTCACCTTCTACGGCAAGTGCCTGATGACCGATGTCCAGGCAGCGAAGATCGCGAGGTGCTCGGGCCTCACCGAGTTAGCGGCCAACGCCACGCGGCTGACCGACGCCGGATTCGCGGCCCTCGCGCCTCTCAAGGAACTGCGCAAGCTGACCCTCTGGCACCTCGGCTGGGAGACTCCGAAGGAGGACCGGCTCACCGGCAAGGGCTTCGGGGCGCTGGCGGAACTGCCCCGCCTGGAGCAGCTCAACTTCGCGGGCTCCACGGTGACCGACGAGGGCCTCGCCGCCCTCCGCGCGGTAAAGCAACTCCGGGAGGTGGTCCTCTACCACACTTGGACATCCGACGCGGGGATGAAGCATCTCTCGGGGCTGACCGGGTTGCGCAAGGTGGACGTTGGCCCGCAGTTCTCCATGCGCATCGGAGACGCTGGGGTGGCTGACCTTGCCACGCTCCCGGCACTGGAGGAGCTGAAGGTCCAGGAGACAATCCTCACCTACGCGGGCAGCCTGGGTCGGCTGAAGCAGTGCAAGGCGCTGAAGAAACTGATCCTGGACCGGGTCGATGCGCAGGATGCGGAGATTGAACGGTTAAGGAACGAGCTACCTGGGGTCAGCGTCGAATGGAAGCGGGCGACCCCCGAGGAGAGCGAGCGGATGCGCCGTGAGCTGGAACGCAAGATGGCGAGAGGAACCGGAAGTTGATGGACGTAAAGAATCCCCTTTCCCGCCGCGCGGTACTCCGTGGTGCTGGAACCCTGGTTTCGCTGCCATTCCTGGAGTCGCTGGTGCCCAGCATGGCGCGGGCGGCCGATCTGCCCGTGCCGAAGTCGGTGCGCCCCCCGTTGCGGATGGGGATCTACACGGTCACCGGTGGCACGGTGCTGGAGTCGTGGCGGATGGCGCAGGCAGGACCGCTCACCCGGCTGCCCTCCATCCTGCGCCCCCTGGAAGCGCATCGGGACGATCTCCTGCTCTTGACTGGCCTCAGCCAGAACGGCAAGAGCCAGGGGCTGAACGCGCACGAGCACTGCGCCTTCCTCCACCTGACCGGCGCGGGGCTGGTGAAGAAGGACGGCGGCAAAGCGGTTGCAGGCGTCTCCGTGGATCAGGTGGTGGCGCGCGCCGTGGGGCAGGAGACGATCCTGCCGTCGCTGGAGATTGGGCTGACCAACGGAGAGACGCGCTACTCCTTCCGCTCCGCCTTCGAGCAGGTGCCGTACGAGAACAACCCGCGGATGGTTTTCGAGCGGATGTTCCGGGGCCGGAAACCGGTGGCCCCGAACTGGCAGCGGCGCGCCACGGCTCGGGCGACCCAGGTGCAGAAGTCGGCGACCAGCGACTCCTATGACCGGAGCGTGGTCGACCTGATCCTGGGGGAGGCGAAGGAGTTGCGCGGCAAGCTGGGCCGGGGCGACCAGGAGAAGCTGGACGAGTACCTTCACTCGGTCAGCACGGTGGAAAAGCGAGTGGCGATGCTGGAGGCGCGGCTCAAGGAAGAGGCGCTGGACGGCATGAACCCGGGGCCGTCGAAGCTTCGCCTGCCGGACAACCTGCCCGCGCCGGAGATCCCGTTCCACAAGATCGAGGGCGAGATCCACCGGGACCCGGAGAAGCACGGGGAGTACATCCGGCTGATGGCTGACCTGATGGTCCTCGCGTTCCAGACGGACACCACCCGCGTGGTGACCCTGGCCGCCGGCGATGACGGCGCTTACTTCCCGGGCGTGGTGACGGTCGGCTCAGAGCGGCATTGCCATACGCTGGAGCACCAGGGCAATGCCTTCCCGGTGGACAATGCGGACCCGATTGCGCGGGAAGCGTGCCGTCAGATCCATGCCTGGTACACGCTAATCTTCGCCGAGATGGTGGGCAAGATGAAGGCGATTGACGAGGGTGGCTCCACGCTGCTCGACAACACCGTCCTGCTCTACACCAGCTACATGGCCGACGGTGGCCACGGCACGAATGAGTACCCCGCGCTGCTGGTCGGCAATGCGCAGGGGACCCTGAAGACCGGGCGGCAGCTCGATCTGCCGAAGAAGACGCCCGTCGCCAACCTCTACCTGGAGTTGCTGGACCGCATGGGGGCCAAGGCGGAGTCGTTTGGTGACAGCACGGGGCGCTTGCCAGGACTTGGATGATCTTTGGAATTCCACCACGGAGACACGGAGACACGGAGTGGGCACGGAGAGGTTTTGTGGGGAGAGGTCCGCTGTGCGGGTCGTGCCTACGGTTTTGTGGTGGGTAATGTAATCACCGCGGAGACGCTGAGGACGCTGAGAAAGCATCAGACCAGGTCTACGAGCACGGCTGATTGTAGCATTCTCCGCGTTCTCAGCGCCTCTGCGGTCCATCTACGTGGTTTTCTTTCACTTGTCGTCCTTGGCGACTTGGCGGTTCATTCCGTGAGTAGGTAGCGGATGTTTGTAGCGGTGGGACATAATGGGCTGCGGATGACTTCCGTGGACGGCCGGGCGTGGAGCACGCCGCAGGTCGGCCGTGAGGGCGAGGTGTACCAGGCGGTGACGTTTGGCGGGGGCCGGTGCGTGGCGGTGGGCCGTTTCGGCGGCGACAACATCATGGCCGCCACGGTGGACGGTACTACTTGGACTACGGGCAAGAAGGAAGCCCGCTATGCCCGCTACCTGCTGGGAGTCACCTACGCGCAGGGAGCTTTCCTCGCTCCCGGCGGCGAGCCGGTCACGGTGGGCGCTTCCAACCCCTTCGTGCTGAAGTCGACGGACGGGGTGACGTGGAGCGACTACCAGAACATCTCGGGCAAGAATGTGCTCCGTCGGCTGGCCCGGGGAAAGGGCACGCTGGCCGGGGTGGGGGA
>JANPLG010000321.1:0-12510 GCA_031426395.1 Actinomycetes bacterium | reverse complement strand
CCGTCGGCGACGAAGGCGGTGACGACTTTGCAAAGAACGGAACGGTTGGCGGGAGCGACGGCACGCTACGGTGAGCGTGCCCTACCAGGGTACAGCGGCTGAACCGCTTTGGCGTCATGGCGGTATGCCACCCAAGTCAGTTATGCCTGAGTGCGAAGGCTGAAGCGCACCTTCGCGGGTAGGGGCCGGGCGCCGCTCCGGACCGTCGGCGACGAAGGCGGTGACGACTTTGCAAAGAACGCAACCGTTGACGGGAACGGCGGCACGCTGCGGCGAGCCTTACACGGTTACTGGAGGGGGCGGAGCGTGCGTGTGTGCCTCGCGTGATCAACGGCGGCGATGAAGCCGAACCCTAGCGGAAGCCGGTGATCGCGACTACAGCGGGGCGGGGCACCGCATTCCCGCCATCCGGCCAGTGGCTGGTCATCTTGTCCAGGCTCGGGCTCTCCTCGCCGGGGTGCTGGACGGAGAGGAAGAGCGTCTCCTCATTCTCAGAGAACCAGGGGCCAGTGAGCTCCGCATCCGCCGGGCCGGACGCAAACTGGAATGCGTCACCGGCCGAGGGACCGCTGGTGGGCACCACGAACAGACCATTGTTCCCGAACGGCTCATAGGGTCCCTTGCCGACCGACCGGGAACTGATGTCGCAGCCCACCCAGAGGTTGCCCTTGCGGTCGAAGAGGAGGTTGTCCGGGCAGGCGAGGCCGCTCTGGGGACCGCCCGCCAGGAAGATCTCGAAGCGGAAGCCCTCTCCCTCTGGGTTGTCCCCGTCCTCCACCACGCGCACGATCTGACCATAGACGTTGCCGTGCTTCGAGTTGTTGGTGAGGGCCACGTAAAGGGTGCCGTCCAGCGGGTGGACCTCGCAGTCCTCGGGACGGTCGATGGGGGTCGCCTTGACCGCTGCGGCGGCTTCCCGGGTGCGGATCAGCACGTCCGCCTGATCTTTGAAGCCGGCGTCCCGCAGCGCCTTGCTCCGCGACAGATCGAGCGGCAGCCACTTGCCAGCGGCGAAGTCCGCCGCATAGAGGGTCCCCTCCGTGAGAAGCTTCCTCTGCTCAGCGCGGGAGGCGCCCGCCCGGTACGACCCGGCGCTCACGAATTTGTAGAGGTACTGGTCCTGCGCGTCGTCCCCCATGTAGACCACCAGCCGGCCGGTGGGACCCAGCCGCCAGGCGGTGTTCTCATGGCTGAAGCGGCCGAGGGCGCTGTGCTTCATCGGCGGTAGCTCCCCGAACGGATCGACCTCCACCACCCAGCCGTAGTGCCGCTCATCAAGCTGCTGCCCGGAAACGTCGGACCAGCGCATCCCGAACAGCGCGGTAGAGTTGTAGTCCTGGAAGTTCTCCTCGCAGGAGAGGGCGGTCGACCAGGGTGTCCGCCCTCCGGAGCAGTTCGCCAGCGTGCCGTACACCTGCGGGATCACCTTGCCGGCCGGCCCTGTGACGCTGAACGCGGGATATGCCGCGGTGAACCGGCGAGTGTGCTTGCCGCCCGGAACGTGCCGCCACCGGCCGCCCTCACGTTTGACGTGGATCACGCTCCCGCCCACGCACGCCTTCTCCGCCAGGATCTGCGCCTCGGTCTTGGTTCCCGTGCCCCGATAGCCGGAGACAAAGAGGGGGTTGGGATACTCGTGATTCACCCACAGCAACCCCTCGTTGGGATTCTTGCCGCCGGTGAGGCTGTCCACCGGGAAGTAGGCGATGAAGTCCGCGTTGAAGCCGAACTGCTCTGCTCCGCTCGGGCCGGCCACTCCCAGCGGGTCCTTCCACGCGGCGACCAGGTCCACCCGGAAGCCGTCCGGCACCCGGAGCGCGTCCTCCGCGCTGGGGCTGACCGGCTTGAAGCCCGGCGCCTTCCCCTTCCGGCGTCGCAGCGGGAACTCCGGGGCGGATGCCGCCGCAGCCGGATCCCGGAGCGCCGCATAGGTGCCGAGACCGGCATAGACGAGGAACTGGCGACGAGAGTAAGACATAGGGTGGTTCGGAGAAGGAGAGACGGAGGCTTGGTCAGCATCCCACAGAGATCCTATCCGCGCAGCTTAGGGGTTGCTTAAATGCTTCCGGGCATTGCACCAGCGCCCAGCCTTCGCGAGTAGTAGGTTAAGACTGTGCGAGCGCAAGAGCCGCGAGTAGTCGCCCTGATCCGCCTCCCGCAAGGCAGCGAGGTACTCGCGGCGCGTTTCGTCGTTGGCTACAAGCCTGCTTTGGCCCCATGAAAGCACCGGCTGGCCATGGTAGGTCAGGAGCAGATCGGCCGCCAGCCGTGCGTGCCGGCCATTGCCGTTCTCGAATGGATGGATCCAGACCAGGTCACGGTGAAACCGTACGGCGATCTCTGGCCACGGATAGGCGGCAAACTCCACCTGCGTACAGACGTTCAGGCAGAGGTTCCTAACCCCCTCCGAAATCTGATGGGCAGGAACGCCGATGTTGGTGCCGGTCCGACGGTAGACCCCCGCCCAGCGCCAGGTCTGGTCGAACATCCGGAGGTGCAGCGTCCGCAAGGCGGCATCGGTCGGAGACTTCGCCCGAAGCGGACACCGTCTTCCCAGAGCCTAACGTCTCGCCATCAGGATGTTCGTCGCTTCGAACTCGTTGAGTTCCACGAGACTTGTCAAGCTGGGCAGGAGTCCTGCAGCCGCATCCGGGTCCAGCGGCGTCGCGCCCGGCGGGAGTTCGAAAAGATTCACGGTTCGCTCACTTCGTTCCAGATCTCCGCACTCTGGCTATGGACCATCTCAACCGCAAGTTCACGGATCTGTTCCCGACGGGCATCCTCCGCCAACGATTGCGCCTCGAGGCTCATGGTGTGGTGAACCGGCTCGACAAGCGCTTCCGCGACTTTCAACGCACGCGCCTGCAGCGTTTCCTCGAGCGTTCCCTGACGGGGCAGCAGGAAGTACGCGAGATCGCAGTCGAGTTGGCCCGCCAATCGCCGCAGCGTCTCCAGGGTCACTGCACCGTTCGCCTCCCTCCCTTCGGTCGCGCGAATGGTGGATGGGTCGAGCCGGGCGAGCCGGGCCAGGTCGTAGGTGCTCATGCCGAGCGCCTCACGAATGGAGCGCAGCCAACCTACGGGGGGAACGGCAATCCGTCGCAAGTCAGATAGGGGCTGGAGGGTACGGTCCAACTGCTTGCGGCGCAGCTTGAGGGTGGAGCGGTGGCGCGGCATCGAAGTGCCCCTTCTGCAAACTTGACGCGTGATCTGTTCGGCCGTTGTTACTTGCGAGGGATTATAGGCCCTCGCTATCGGAGCTTTCAAGGGATTATAATCCCTCTAAAATGGAGCTAATGAGGGTCTATAATCCCGCAAACGGATGCGGCGGCACTCCCACCGTTCTCACCGACAGAACTGCGGGTAGCATTCGATGAGAACCCTGCCAGCTCCCAAACTTGCCCCTCGTCCATGCCGCGCGTCTACCCCGTCGAATCCCAGGCACTTCTCGCCCCGCAGCGCGGCCGGGGCTTCCTGAGCGATTTCGACTACAGCATCAACCCTTACTCCGGCTGCGCTTTCCAGTGCGGGGGCTGCTACGTGCCGGACCTCCTTCACGGTCGGGCGGAGCGCCTGGGCGGGTGGGGGAGCTACGTTGAGGCGCGGACCCGCAGCGCCGGGGTGCTTCGTCGCAACGCGGAGAAGCTGCATGGCACCACCTGGTTCATGTCTCCCGTCACCGACATCTACCAGCCGGCCGAGAGGACCTACCGCATCACGCGGTCGATCCTGGAGATCCTCACCGGGGTCCCGTTCGCTTGGGGGCTGCTCTCCACGCGTAGCCCGCTCATCCTGGACGACCTCGACCTCCTCCGCTCCTTCGGCCGCAGGATTGAGGTGGGGATCAGCTTGCCCACCGACCGGGAAGACCTGCGCCGCATGCTCGATCCCAAGAACCCGCCAGTGGCGAAACGGCTGGCGACCTGCCGTGCCCTGCGGGATGCCGGCATCCCCGTCCGGCTCCACGTTGCGCCCCTTCAGCCGCACACACCGGACTTCCCGCGCATCGCTGCTGAAGTAGCCGACTGGGTCTGGATCGACCACCCGCAGCATCTCCGGCTGGTCGCACCCGCATACCGCGCTGCGGAAATCCCGGAAGCGCTCGCTGCTCCCTGGGTGTGCGCTGCCTACAAGGAGTGGCGGTCAGTGCTCGGGCCGGAGCGGGTCGGCTTCGGCCAAGCGGACTTCAGCCGGCGCAGCCCGATTGTCGAATGTGGAACGCGGAGTTCGGAATGCGGATTGGGATAGCTGTGGTGGGCGGAGGAGACCCTCCCCGGGCATCAATCAGCCGCTATCACGCTCCCAAACGTGATGCGGTGGCATTTCCCGCACCGGGACCTCCAGGGCGTCCCGGTAGAAGGCAGCGGAGAGTGCCAGGTTGGGAACGGCGATGACGGAGCTGCTTTGAGTGATCAGGGAAGACCCCCGTTGGGCCAGCGCAAGAATAAGCCCCGACCGCACCGTACAGACGGGCGATCGGGGCCTGATGTGTCACGAGCCGAAAGGAATTACAGCTTCCACGGCTTGCGGTAGGGCCGGCTGACGTGGAGGTTCGCTTCGTCGTCGTTGGTGAAGCGCTCCTTGGCGGGATCCCAATCCAGCTTGCGTCCGCCCATCCGGATGGAGATGTTGCCCAGGTGGCAGACCGTCGCGCTGCGGTGGCCGATCTCCGCGGTGCAGATCGGGTCGCGGCGGCTGCGGATGCAGTCCACGAAGTTCTGCGCGTGGTCGTTGCTCTCGTACAGGCGGATGGCGCCGGAGGAGAGCGGCTCCTTGAGGATGCGCTCGTCGCTCGCCTCAATGCGGCCGCGGCTCACGAAGATCCAGCCGTCGGTCCCCTCGAACCGGACGCCGTTCTCGCCCTTGCTCTGCGCCAGGACCGTTACGTCGTTCGGGTACTGGTAGGTGACCTCGAAGTCGACCGGCGTGTTGAACCCGCGCGCGTGGCTCGGGAGCGTGCCGTACGACGAAATGGAGGTGGGGCCGGCATCGTCCGCGCCGAGGGCCCACTGGGTGATGTCCAGGTGGTGCGCGCCCCAGTCGGTCATCATGCCGCCGCTGTACTCATACCAGTGGCGGAAGTTGCCGTGGGTCCGCTCCTGAATGTACTCCGTGGTGTGGCTCGGTCCAAGCCACATGTCGAAGTCGAGGCCTTCCGGCACCGGCTTCGGCTCGAAGGGGCCGCCCTTGCTGCCGTTGGGGAGGCGGGCTTCCACGCGGCGCACCTTGCCGATGCGGCCGTTGCGAACCAGCTCGCAGGCCAGGCGGAAGCGGCCGTCGGAGCGCTGCTGGCTGCCGGTCTGGAAGACCTTCTTGCTCTTCCGCTGGGCGTCCGAGATCTTTCGCCCCTCCTGGATGAAGAGGGTCAGCGGCTTCTCGCAGTAGACATCCTTGCCCGCCTTCATCGCGGCGATGGCGATGATGGCGTGCCAGTAGTCCGGCGTCCCGATCACCACTGCATCGATGTCCTTGCGGGCCAGCACTTCGCGGAAGTCGTTGTAGGCGGCACAGTCCGGCCCGAAGGCCTTCTGTGCTTCCTCGCGGTGCAGCTTCTCCACGTCGCAGACGGCGATGCACTTCACGCCCGTCTTCCTGGCGATGTTGCGCGTATCGCCCAGGCCCTGGCGGAAGCCGCCCTTGGAGCCGCCAGGACCGATGCAGGCGATCTGGATGTTGTCGTTCGCGGCAACCTTCTTCGGTCGCTCGGACTCACGCTCTTGCTCGGCCGCTTCGGCTTCCCCGACGTACCACGCCGGGAGCGATGCCAGCGAGATGCCGGCCGCAGAGCGGGACAGCAGGTCGCGGCGGGTGATTTCATTCGTGCTCAACGTTGTTCTCCGGAAAGCCCTCAGTCAAAGGCCTCAACTGGATCCGGGAGATTCCCGGTCCCAAGCAGCAAAAGACCCCGATGCCGATCGTGCAGCGGTTCGTGCCGCCGCATGTCCGCGATGACCGCTGAACACGCATTCGGAGCCGCGATGTTCTCAAGGGGATCAATCAACAGTTCGCGCCTTCGCCACGCGACCCCTTCCCACCTCTGCCGAGAACAAAAGCTCAACCCACGGTAGTGGTGAGTGGGTGAGTGGGACCGTCTGACTTGAAGCCGCGCCCGTTCGGAAGAGGATCCGCGCCGCGCAGATCGGCGCTGGTGAGATCCGGCGCCGATGAGGTCAGAGCCGATGAGGTCCGCTTCCCTCAGGTCCGCATGGCAAAGGTCCGCGCCGCGCAGGTAGGCGTCGCTCAGCTCGGTGCCTTCCAGTGTCCCGGCCTCCACGCGCATCAGGAAGACATCGTCCGGTCGCCTCCGCCGAACGGCCGCCGCAGCAAGAGGGAAGAGGACGCTCGGAAGTTCACCTCGCCCGCAGTACCTGCAACATCAACGGTCAATTCTGCTGGGAGAGAGCAAGCAGCGCTCGCGCGGCAGATCCCAGGCCACCGTCCAAAATCCTGCGCTTAATGGCGAACTTGTGGCGTGACTTGCAGACGTCCCGTGCTGCGGACCCCCAGTCCGCTACATCTCTTCCACAACGGAGATGCCGAGCAGGCTCAGGCCCTGCTGAAGGGTGCGGGCCGTCAGGTCGCAGAGGCGCAGGCGGCTGAGGCGGACGTTCTCCGGCTCCGCATCGATGACGCGGACGCCGTGCTCGCGGTCGTAGAAGGTGCTGTATGCGCGGCTTAGGCTGTAGAGGTAGTCCGTGAGCACATGGGGCCGCAACTCACGCGATACCTGGGCCAGCACGCCGCTGAAGAGCAGGAGCTGCTTCGCCAGGGCGATCTCACTCTCGTGCTCCAGGACCAGGGGAAGGTCCGAAGGGAGGGTCGTGAAGTCGACTCCCGCCTTGCGCCCGATGCTCCGGACGCGGGCATAGGCGTACAGCATGTAGGGGGCGGTGTTGCCGTTGAGGGCGAGCATCGTGTCCCAGTCGAACACGTAGTCGCTCTCCGCGTTGTGGCTGAGGTCGAAGTACTTCACCCCGCCCAGACCCACCGCCCGCGCGATCTCCCGCTTCTGGTCGTCACTGAAGGCCGTGCGCCGGTCGCTCTCGTCGCTCGCCTCAATGGCGGCGAGAGAGCGGGTCTGCGCCTCGTCCAGGACGTCGCGCAGCTTCACGGTGCCGCCGGTCCGCGTTGCGAACGGCTTCCGATTCTCGCCCAGCACCATCCCAAAGCCGACGTGCTCCAGGCTGACGCCCTCGGGCACCCAGCCGGCGTTCCGCGCGATGGTGAACACCTGCTGGAAGTGGTCCGCCTGGCGCTTGTCGGTCACGTAGATGATGCGGTCCGCCCGGTCTTCCCGCGTGCGGTACTGGATGCCGCCTAGGTCCGTGGTGGCGTACATGTAGCCGCCGTCGCTCTTGCGGATGATGACGGGGAATGGAGTGCCTTCCTTCGACTTCCACTGCTCCAGGAAGACAACTATTGCGCCCTGGCTCTCGACCGCCGTCCCCTTCTCCTGGAGCGCGGAGACCACGCCGGGCAGCAGCGGGTTGTAGAAGCTCTCGCCCCGGTCTTCCACGCGGATGTCCAGGCGGCGGTAGATCTCGTGCGCGTGCCGCAGCGACTCGGAGCAAAAGACCTCCCACACCTTGCGGGCGGCGGGTTCGCCGGACTGGAGCTCCACCACGGCGCGCCGGGCACTGTCCGCGAAAGCGGCATTCTCGTCGAAGCGCCGCTTCGCCGCGATGTAGAACGTCTCCAGGTTGTCCAGCCGGAACCGCTCCGGGTGCTCGATCACGTCCGGCTGGGTCTCTCGCACGTACTGGAGAAGCATCCCGAACTGGGTGCCCCAGTCGCCGACGTGATTGAGGCGCACGACGTCATGCCCGTTGAACTCCAGCAGCCGTGCGATGGCGTCCCCGATGATGGTGGAGCGCAGGTGCCCCACGTGCATCTCCTTGGCGAGATTGGGGCTGCTGAAATCGACGATGACGCGCTGGGGCTGGTCCGTGGGCGCGATCCCGAGGCGAGGGTCGGCCTGGATGGCGGCGAGGCGATCAGCCACGTAGGCGGGGCGCAGGCGAAAGTTGATGAACCCCGGCCCGGCGATCTCCGGCGCGTCGCAAACCTCGGCCAGCGGCAGCGCCGCCACGATCTCCGAGGCGACCTGACGCGGCTGCTTGCCGAGGCGCTTCGCCAGGGAGAGGGCGACGTTGGACTGGTAGTCCCCGAACTTCGCGTCCTGGGTCGGCCGCACCACCGGGTCGACTTCCGCCCCTTCCGGCCCCATGACGGCCACCAGCGCCTGCCGCACGCCGTCCTCGATCACTTCGCGTAAGGTTTTCATCGCACAAGCATAGCACGCCGACCCCGGCCAACTCTCAGAAAGGCGGACAAGCGCACGCTAAGGCACCGGCTTTGGGGCGAGTGCTTTTGGGAGGGCGAGGCTCCGCCGAGCCGCAACCGAAGGTGCCGTCTCCACGCTCCCGCCATGATCAGTAAGGGTCCGACCACTCCAGATTGTGCAGTTCGACATCGGTGTAACCGCATTCACATTACTTTGTCTAACCGTTCAAGCAGGCCCACGGAGGTATGGAACATGATGGACAACAGGCGTTCGGGTGGCCGTAGCCCAAGACGGGTGAACCCCCTATTCGCGGCCGTTGTCGCCTCCTTCGCGGCAGGGTGCCTCACCGGCTCTGCGGACGCCGTCCCCACACTCGTCGCTGCTGATTTCGCCGCGACTTCGCTCTTCAATGAACTGGTGCTGAAGCAGCTCTGTCGCGCGGGTGGGATTCAATTACTGGGCAGGCTTTCGTTACAATGTAACCTGGGGTAGCCTAGGCCCTTGTGGCCGTGGGTCTACCGTGCTCCCAAGGGGGACGCGCTACGTCCAGCCAGGTGGATGGACCCCCCTGCGGTCTCCTGCGAACCACGCGCACCTAGGCGCTAGGCTACCGGCTTGTTCGTGAGAATTGCTGAGGTTGCCCAGATCCAGGAACCCACCCCTGTCGCGCCCTGGACTTGACCATTGCTCCAAGTGCTGGGTCGTCGAAACCACTCCTCACCCGAAGCCCAAAGGCACAAGCCGAGCTCGATGCGAAGCGCAGTCGCTACTACCGGCTTCGCGCCACGGCGGCACTGAATCAGGTGTCGCTGGTGGAGCGGCATCTGCGCGATTTCGGCACCATGAGCCGTCGGCAGATCAGCGAGGCCGTTCAGAACCAGAGCGCGCGCGTGCAGACGATGAGCGACGGGGTGCAGAAGCACGAGGCGGAGCAGACGCTGAGGGCGATGCAGCATGCCTCCGAACCGTCGACAAGGGCGATGGTGGCGGTGCTCCGGTCGCTTCCGGCTGCCACGCTGCAGAGTGTGTTCGCCGGACAGCGCGTGATCGTGCGGGAGGGCGGCCCCGGGCTTGGACTGGACCCTGAGGCTTTGGAATCACTGCGAGAGGCGCGCGAGTTTGAAAGGCGGCCCAGGCCTACCATTCGTTAAACCCCAGATGCGCTTGACTCACGGGGTGTCCGATCCGAAGGACGTGCCCACCGTTCCATTCGGATGGTGCTGCACCGCGAATTGCCCCCACGTCGATCCAAGCTCTTCCCGAGGTGTCCGGGAACCGGGAGCCGATGCGATTCGTCGGTCAAGGATCGCGGGTGCTAGAATCGCTGCAATCCCATGCACGGGATGGAAACCGGGAGCTGACGAGTGAGCGACGCGACCTTCTGGACGGATGCGGCAGAAACGGATGCGGCAACGAAAACGGAGGCAGAAACGGCAACAGTTGCGGCAACAGCGGATGCGGCGGCCGAACTGATCCAGACGGGGGCGGACTTCCACCGGCGGGGATGGTCGCTGGCCACCAGCAGCAACTACAGCGTCCGCCTCTCCACGGATCCCCTGCGGCTGCTCATCACGGCCAGCGGCAAGGACAAGGGCCGGCTCACTCCGGCCGATTTCGTGGTGGTGGACGGACAGGGCGCGTGCGTGGAGCCGGGTCCGCTGCGTCCGAGCGCGGAGACGCTGCTCCATGTGGTGGCCGCCCAGCAACCGGAGGTCGGCGCGGTGCTGCACACCCATTCCGTTTGGGGAACGGTGCTCTCGCTGCACTTCGCAGACGCGGGCGAGCTGGTCCTGGAAGGATATGAGATGCTCAAGGGGCTGGAAGGCATCGGCACCCATCAGAGCAGGCTCCGCTTCCCGATTGTGAGCAACACCCAGGATATGCCCACCCTGGCGTGGGAAATCGCGGACCGGATGCAGGATCCGGACAGCGCGCTTCGGCATGGCTACCTTATCGCGGGTCACGGCCTCTACACCTGGGGCCGCACCGTCGCGGAAGCGCGGCGGCAGGTCGAGGCGCTGGAGTTTCTCTTCGAAGTGAAGGGGCGGCAGCTCGCTTTGGCGGGCTAGTGCGGGATTAGAGGAGTACGAGATGGCACGCATCTACATTCAGGACGAGCCGATTGACGGATGCGGGGACAGTAAGCGGCACATCGACGATGCCGACGATATCCGCGCGTTCCTGCAGCCCTTCGGCATCTGGCACGAGCAATGGGACGTCGCCGGCCGACTGGGCACCGCGCCCACCGATGAGGAGATCCTCGTCGCCTACGCCCCCGAGATTGACCGGCTGAAAGCGACCGGCAGCTTCATCACGGCGGATGTGATCAACGTCCGCCCGGACATCCCCAACCTGGAGGCGATGCTGCAGAAGTTCCGCAGTGAGCACACCCACCGGGACGACGAAGTGCGGTTCATTGTCCAGGGAGCGGGTGTCTTCCATATCCACGGCAACGCCGGCCAGCCGGATGCCCGGGTCTTCGCCATCCAGGTGGAGGCGGGCGACCTGATCAACGTCCCCGCCGGCACCCGGCACTGGTTCGATCTCTGCCAGGACCGTCAGATCCGCGCCATCCGCCTCTTCATCGACCCATCCGGCTGGGTGCCGGAGTACGTGGATGCAGGGGTGCACGCCGGCTACCAGCCGCTCTGCTTCGGCCCGGCCTACCTGCCGCCCCCGGGTGCGTTGGCGAGTCCGCTCCCAGAGCTCGGCGGGCGTCTCTCCCCGGCACAGGCGCGCGGATGACCTACTGCGTCGGAATCATGACCGCGCAAGGCCTCGTGATGGCCTCCGACTCACGGACCAGCGCCGGACCGGACCAGGTTTCCACCTGCCGGAAGATCCACACCTTCACTCGGGAAGGCGAGCGGGTCTTCGTGCTGCTGACCAGCGGGAACCTCTCGATCTCGCAGAGCATCATCACCCAACTCCGCCGCGAGTGGAATCAGGGCGAGGGCCTCGCCAGCGCCCCCTCGCTGTACGACGCGGCGCGGGTCATTGGCGACCAGGTGCGGCGCGTATCGGAGCAGGACCGGGCCGCGCTGGATCTGGACGGGGTCGCGTTCAACGTCCATCTCCTGCTGGGCGGCCAGATCCGGGACCAGGTGCATGATCTCTACCTGATCTACCCCCAGGGCAACCCGATCAGCGCCAGCGAGGACTCGCCCTACCTCCAGATCGGAGACACGAAGTACGGCCGTCCAATCCTCGACCGCGGCCTCCGGTATGACCACACCACCCTGGAGGAAGCGGCGAAGTACGCCTTGATCTCGCTCGACTCCACGATGCGATCCAACGTTGGGGTCGGCCCGCCCATCGACATGGTGGTCTACGAGAAGGACGACCTCACGCTGGGGCGATACCGGCGGTTCCGTGAGCAGGACGCGGACCTGGTGACCATCCGGCGACAGTGGGAGGAGAGCTTGCGGCGAGCCGTCCAGGAACTCCCGGACATCCGCTACCTCGATTCGGACCCGGTGATGATCGCCAAGCTGGCCCGCGAGCCATAGGGGCATTCTGCGACCGCTGAACGGTGCCGCTATCCTCGGATAGGGGCACGCTGCGGCTTGCAGACCCTTTCGGGGAACGGCGGTGGAGGCGTCCATACGTGGGTAGGGGCCGGACGCCGCACCGGTCCGTCGGTCACGAAGGCGGTGACCGTTTTGCGAAGACGCCACGGTAGGCGAGAGCGGCGGCACGCCGCGGCGAGCGTTCCTTACAGGGGTACGGCGGATAACTCGAGCGTGCGTAGGTAGGGGCCGGACGCCGTTCCGGCCCATCGGCCACGAAAGCGGCGTGCGCTTTGCGAAGAACGCAATGGTTGGCGGGAACGACGGCACGCTACGGCGAGCGTGCCCTACTGGGTACGGCGGTTGAACCGCTTCGGCATCGTGGCGGTAGGTTACACAAGCCGACATGAGCGGGGTGGTCGAAGCTCACCGGCTCAGGTAGGGGCCGGCCGCCGTTCCGGCCCGTCGTCCACGAAGGAAGCACCGGCTTCGCGAAGAACGCAACGGTTGGCGGAAACGACGGCACGCTACGGCGAGCGTACCCTACTGGGTACGGCGGTTGAACCGCTTCGGCATCGTGGCGGTAGGTTACACAAGCCGACCTGAGCGGGGTGGTCGAAGCTCACCGGCTCAGGTAGGGGCCGGACGCCGTTCCGGCTCGTCGTTCACGAAGGTGGCGCCAGCTTCGCGAAGAAAGTGACCGTTGGCGGGAGAAAC
>JANPLG010000320.1:0-10384 GCA_031426395.1 Actinomycetes bacterium | reverse complement strand
ACCCACGCCACCAGACGGGGCCACTGGGGTGCGACCGCCCCATATTGAACCCCGAACCCTGAACCCAATGCACTGCCCCAGATCCAGGAACCCACCCAGGCACTTTCCAGATGGGGCTTCGTTGACAGTACCTGCTGCCGGTGGTACGATCCCGTGACCCGTAGGAGGGCCAAATCCATGTCCTGCGCCGTACTCGAGACACCTTTAGCTTCCACCTATCACCCCGCCTGGCACGATGTCCTCGAGTACGAGGTCCTTCCGCGCGTGGAGAAACCGTCCCGCTACACCGGCGGCGAGTGGAACGTCACGGTCAAGGACTGGGACGCGGCCGACCTCCGCTTCGTGGTGCTCTACCCAGACACCTATGAGCTGGGGATGTCCAACCTGGCCATCCAGATCATCTACGACATGGTCAACCGCCGCGCCGACTCCCTCTGTGAGCGCGCCTTCTGCCCCTGGGTCGACATGGAGACCCAGATGCGGCAGCGCGGCATTCCGCTCTACAGCCTGGAGACCCGCCACCCACTGCGGGAGTTCGACATCCTCGGCTTCTCCCTCGGATACGAGCAGACGTACACCAACGTCCTGACCATTCTCGACCTGGGCGGCATCCCCCTCCGCTGCAAGGATCGCGGCGATGAGGATCCGATCATCCTGGCGGGCGGTAACTGCGTCTTCAACCCGGAGCCGATGGCGGACTTCATCGACGCCTACTTCATCGGCGAGTGCGAGGACGGCCTGAACGAGTTCATGGACACCGTCAAGGCGACCAAGGGCCGGCCACGCCTGGAGCGTCTCATCGAGCTGGCGCAGATCCCCGGCATCTACATCCCCATCGTCTACGAGCCGCACTACAACGAGGACGGCAGCCTCAAGGAGACCGTGCCGCTCTATCCGGAAGTGCCGGTTAAGGTGTGTAAGCGCGTGGTCCAGGACCTCGACGCCGTGCCGTATCCCACCAAGCCGGTGGTCAGCTCCATGCAGGCGGTCCACGATCGGATCACGCTGGAAGTCTTCCGGGGCTGCACCCGCGGCTGCCGCTTCTGCCAGGCGGGGATGATCACCCGCCCGGTGCGTGAGCGGAGCAAGGAAAACCTCGCCCAGATTGCGCGGGAGATGGTCGCCAACACCGGCTGCGACGAGATCAGCCTGATGTCGCTCTCCACCCTGGACTACACCAAGCTCCCGGACCTGGTGGACGAGCTGCTGGAGGAGCACCGCGAGGACCGGATCAGCATGTCGCTCTCCTCGTTGCGCGTGGACGCCTTCAGCGTCGAGATCGCGAACAAGGTCCAGGAGGTGCGCAAGAGCGGGCTCACCTTCGCCCCGGAGGCCGGCAGCCAGCGCATGCGGGATGTGGTCAGCAAGACCGTCTCAGAGGAAGACCTGCTCACCTCCGCCCGCGCCGCTTTCGAGAAGGGCTGGAAGAAGATCAAGATCTACACCATGATCGGGCTACCGACGGAGACGGACGAGGATGTCCTGGCCACGGCGGAGCTCTCCATCAAGGTGATCCAGCTTGCGAAGAGCATGGGGATGCACAACGCGGAAGTCCATTGCGGCGTCAGCACCTTCGTGCCAAAGCCGCACACGCCGTTCCAATGGCACGGCCAGGACAACCTGGATGAGATCCGCCGCAAGCAGCAGATCCTGCGCGATGCGGTCCGGCCCTACCGTGGCGTGCGGCTGAGCCTGCATGACGCGGCGACCAGCTTCTGCGAGGGCATCCTCTCCCGCGCCGACCGACGCATGGGCGAAGTGATCCTCCGCGTCTGGCAGCAGGGCGGCCGCTTCGATGGCTGGGACGATCACCACAAGCCGCAGCTCTGGGCCGAGGCCTGCGAGGCGGTCGCCACCGAGACGAATGGCGTGAGCTCCCAGTGGTACGCCAACCGCCACCGCCCCTACGACGAAGCCCTTCCCTGGGACCACATCGATTGCGGCGTCACCAAGCGGTTCCTGATGGTGGAGGACAAGAAGGCCCGCAAGCCGGTCCCGCGCATCGTGGAGGACTGCAAGACTTCGCAGTGCTTCGGGTGCGCCGCCTGCTGGGACCTCAACGTCGACATCTGGCGCGCCACCGGTGAAGTGGGCGGCGACGCTAAAGGCGAGAAGTACTTCCTACCAATGGTCGCCAACGCCTAGCAGCGGACAATTGCGAAGTGGGCGACGGCAGGTCGAATGGCGGCCGTCATCCACTCCACTCCACGCAGGACTCACAGGAGCGTCACGAAGCCTTCCTGCCGGAAGTGGTGGTCGTGCGTGAGGACTTTCGTGATGCCGCGCTCCCGCATCGTGACCATGGAGATGCAGTCGGTCAGGCTGTAGCTCTTATCGCCGCGCTGCTCGAAGAACGACAATCCGGCGTCGAACGTCTCTCGCGACTGGATGACGACGGCAAAGCGCGGATTCGCCCGAATGGATCGGATTGCGGTAACGACCATCTGACGAGCATGAGTTCCGCTCCCGCATAGACCGTTCGTGGTCTCGATCAATACCTCGTCAGTAGTCACAATCGTGACGCCGCGCATCGTTCGCGCAACTTCAGCAACCCGACTTGCCCACTGATCGCCGGGATTGATGGAGCCGATCCAGTATTGGGTGTCGGCAAAGACGCACTTTTGCATCAGCGCTTTGGCGTGCCGTAAAGGTAGTGGTCGTGCTGCTCCGAAAGGTCGGTCGGGAGACGGAGCCACTCTTCGGGAGGCACATCCGCCCGTAACTCCTCAAAAAGCTGGAGCATCTCCAGAGCCGGATTTGCATCGTCGCCCTGAGCCGGTGCTTCTGGGATGCCCGATGTTGCCTCCTGAGTCAAACTGCGCTCCAGGAGATGGTGTGCCAGCGAATCCACGGTCACCGCTTGACGGCTTGCTTCGCCGCGAAGGCGGGTGACCAGGTGATCAGGCAGTTGGAGCGTAAGTTCTGACATTGCGATAGTTTCGAATAGCGGAGGCCCCGAGGTTTAGAACCCATTGCATCATAACGCCACGACGGACCTTCATGCTAACTCCTCGCCCAGGATGCGGACCTCCGTCTCCAGCCACGCTTCAATGCGTTCCTGGTCTGCACTCCGCCCATGCGATTGCCCTTCAGCTACGCGGCGGGAATTAGAGCAGCGGCACGAAGCCTTCCTGCCGGAAATGGTGGTCGTGCGTGAGGACTTCCGTGATGCCGCGCTCCCGCATCGTGACCATGGAGATGCAGTCGGTCAGACTGTAGCTCTTATCTGGGCGGGCGGCGTAGAGTGCAAGTCCCGCTGCAAGCGACGACCGCGATTGAGGCACGATTTCCACAGAATCGTTTGTTCGAAGCGATTTGAGCAATCTCAAACCGGATGCTCGGATGTGCGGACCTCCTCGCGAAATCGCGTTCAAGTATTCGACGATCACTTCGTCGGTGGTGAGAATGGCATTTACCCGGCAGCTCCGCATCAAGGCTTTAACGTTTTCGTGCCATTGATCCGTGGAATCACCGGTTGCTATCAGATAAAGCGTGTCTGCAAAGACAGTTCGTCTCGTCAACGGCGTGGAACTCCGTAGAGGTAGTGATCCAAGTCCGTGGACAGGTCAGCCGGTAGGTTCTTCCACTCGTCCGCAGGCACGTCCTTGAAGGCTTCCTGCGCCAGCTGGAAGACCGTTTCCAGAGCGTTCGTTTCACCTGCTGTAGGCAAGTGCTGATCGAGAATCGCTTCAATGAGCTTCGCGGATCCTATCGCACGTCGCTCTGCTTCTGCCTGGATGCGTGCCTCCAGCTCAGGAGGAACCGAGAAGATCAGACCAGCCATACTTGCCCCTTGTAATGCTTAGCAGTTACTACAGGCTGCATGTTATCGCCCTCCGTAACTCCGACACTCCTCCGTCTGGAACCTCGTCGCTCCACACGTGGAGCAATGAAGTTCTACCTTCTTCGAGCAGTTTCCGTTCGACGAGCTTCACCCTATCCCGCGACAACTTCCTCGCCCAGGATGCGGACCTCCGTCTCCAGCCACACGTCGAAGCGTTCCTGGACCCGCTCTCGGACGTGCTGGATGAGGTTCAGCACATCCGCAGCGGTGGCCCCGCCGGCGTTGATGATGAACCCGGCGTGCTTCGGGGAGATCTGCGCCCCGCCGATGCGGTGGCCCTTGAGACCAAGCTGCTCAACCATCGGGCCGACATACTTGCCCGGGGGTCGCTTGAAGATACTTCCTGCGCTGGGCCACTCCAGCGGCTGCTTGCTCTCGCGCAGGTACTGGTTATGCGCCACCTGCGCCAGTACGCGTTCCGGCACCTCGGGGCGCAGTTCCATCCGTATATCGGCGACAATCCAAGGACGCTGCTGCAGGATGCTCCGGCGGTATCCGAACTCCAGCTCCGACGCCGTCAGCTCGCGCAGCTCTCCGTGCTCGTCCACCACGGTGACGGAAATGACGACCTCCTTCATCTCGCCACCGTAGGCTCCGGCGTTCATCATCACGCCGCCGCCGATGGTGCCCGGAATGCCGCACGCGAAGGCCAGGCCATCCAGGCCACGGATCGCCGCCTGGCGGGAGACGACGGCAAGCAGCGCGCCTGACTGCGCGTAACCTCGCCGGTCCCGGAACTCGATCCGCGAGAGGTTGTCGGCGACCTTGAGGACCATTCCCCGCAGGCCGCCGTCCCGGATCAGCAGATTGCTACCGTTGCCAATGACGGTGAGCGGCGCGTCCCACTCTCGGGCAAGCGCCACGACGCGGCGAAGGTCCTCCACGGTACGGGGGATGAGCATCACGTCCGCTGGACCGCCGATGCGAAAGCTGGTGTGCCGCGACATCGGCTCGCACGGTCGGATGTCCGTGGAATTGAGCGACCGGTGGAGAGCTTTGAGAAGCTCGTGGTGCGGGGCGATGGGACGGTGTTCCAGGGTTACAGCGGACATCAGGTTTCCTGGCCGGGTGGATGCCTCGGCAGTCCCTCCCATAGTCGGCCTGGAGCTGCCTCCGGTTCGCATTCCGGCGGTATTCAGTCGTTCCCGGCTGGTAGACCCTGTTCGGGTGCTTTCTCCACTGCCGCGAGCCGACGCTCCAATTCCTTGACGCGCTTGAGTAGTTCCGGGAGTTGGGTCAACGCACCATTGATCCGCATCTCCTCACGGTAGGGGCGCGCGGGGTGTCCCGCCACCTTGGCCCCTGCGGGCTGGTCGCCCCAGATCCCGCTGCGACCCGCGGCCTGCACTCCGTCCCCCACCTCCACGTGATCCTTGACCCCGGCCTGGCCGCCGAGGACGACGCCATTCCCTAGCCGGGTGCTTCCTGCAACACCGACTTGCGAGACAAGGATGCAGTAGCGCCCGGTGCGGACGTTGTGCGCCACCTGCACCTGATTGTCGATCTTCGATCCGGCACCGATCACGGTCTCGCCGGTGGTGGCGCGGTCGATGGTGGAATTCGCGCCGACCTCCACGTCGTCCTCAATCCGCACGCGCCCGATCTGGGGGATTTTGAGTAGGCCCGTGGGAGTTGGTTCGTAGCCGAAGCCATCCGCGCCGATCACCGCGCCGCTGTGGATGCGGACCCGCGCACCGATGACGGTGCGGTCATACAGGACCGCGCCTGGAAACAGGACCGACCCCTCGCCAATCTCGCATCCCGCCCCGATGCTGACGTGGGAGTGAACCGCAACCCCTTTCCCAAGGCGGGTCCCGGCACCGATCACCGCATAGGCTCCTACGGCGCAGTCAACATCCAGAACCACGTCAGGTGCCAGTACCGCAGTACGGTGGATGCCAACCGGTCGCGTCTCCGGGTCGAATGCTGCGAGGAGCCGCGCGAACGCCACCTTGGGATGATCCACGCGGACGGAGGGCTTCGTCACACCTTCGAGGTCCGGACGGCAAAGCAGCGCGGTAGCCTCGGAAGCGAGCGCGGCCGCCAGGTGCTTGGGATGATCCACCCGAACCATCGACCCGGCTACGGCATCCTCAAGACCGGTGGGGCCGGTGATAGCCAGATCCGGGTCACCGTGAAGTTGGCCGCCCAAGAGCGCCGCGATCTGTCCGAGAGTCCTGGGGATAGCTTCAGCGGGCATCGACGGTCCTGGTTCTCTGGTTCCGGTTGCCGGCGGCTGTTGACCCGGCGGCCAGAAGGCTCTTCTTCACTTCCGGCAGGAAGACGAGCGTGCGGTCCGGCGCGTCCGACGATCCATGCGTATCGCCGACGTCAATGCTCTCGCCACGCGCTCTCGCCACTGCGGAGACGGTGACCCGGAGATCGTGGAGCATGGCGGAGCGGAGCGCCTGTCGCTGCCGTGAAAGTCGTTCAATGGTATCGCGCCGGGCGGCGGCATCGCGAGCCTCAATGACGGCAGGGGGCCGCTTGCTCGCAGCGCTGGCAACGGCGGTGCGAGTCCGATCGGCCAGTCGCTCTCGCGTCCCGGATGGGTGCGGCGTGTGCGTGGGGATCACAGGCTCCCAGTCCGGTGCGGGGACGGTCATCGCGGCTGAGGCATCCAGTGCCCGCTTCTCCGCAGCCGCCAATTCCACCTGCAGTTCCGCACGCACGCGATCCCGCTCCGCTTCGGCGCGCCGGATCATCGCGGTGGGGACTGGCGCGGGTTGAACCACTGGGGTCTCAAGCGCCCGCTCCAGAGCGGCGAGGTTCGCATGCTTGAGCTCGGTCAACTCGGCGTGCATCGCATCTCGCTGCCGACGTCGATCCCGGAGCACCTCGATCCGATACAGTAGCCGGTCCTCAGGCGTCGGTGCCAGCCGCTCGATTTGGCGGCCCAACTCGCTCAGTCGCCTGCCGCGCTCGATGGCATCCGCAAGCGCCTGCGCCTCCTGGGCTGCGGACGGCTGCGACCGTAGTTCGACAAAGCTCCGCCTGAGGCGCGCCAACTCCGCCTGGAATCGCTCCTCAGCGGGGTCCGGTTCCGCCAGCCGCCGAATGGTGAAGTCTTCCCGGATTGCCCGCTCTGCCCTGGCGTAATCCACCTTCGCTGATGGGGGAGGCGGAACCTGGATCATCCGCGGGGCGCTCGGCTCCGTGTGCTCCGGCGCTTCGGATGCGAGGGTTACCCCTATGGCACGCACGGCAATTGGCTGCCGCAGCAACGCAATCTCCCGGTCGAGGTGGTCCACTTCCGCAGCCGCCGGATGGAACGGCAAGTACCGCTCCAGCTGCACCGTCACACGGGTCGGGTTGCGAAAGGTGGTGGCATCCGGTCCCAGTGGGGGTGGTGCGGGCCGCTTGCAACCGGTGAGTGATGCGGTTAACACACCAACGGCCACCAGAGCACAGGTCCGATGCCGGTTAGGGCGGAAGGGGTGGCTGTGCCGTGGTGGCCGCATGGTAATGATGCCAGTCTTCGGCCTACTTCGGCAGCTTGGTGAGGATCTCGGGGGTGAGGTCCGTTCCGCCTGCCAGCACGGCCTGGCGGTCGATCACCAGCAGTAGCTTCTTGTCCTGCGCTACCTTGCCGACGATCTTGAGGACGTTGCCCTGCATGTCATCCAGGACCTGGCCTTCCAGCTTCTGCAGCTCTGCGGCCCGCTTCTCCGTCTCGGTCTGGAGGAAGGTGACGCCCCGGTCCCGTAGGGCCGTCAGCTCCTTGAGCCGGGCGCTGTCCTGGTCCGTCAGCTTCTCACGCTGGGCAAGCTGCTGGTACTCCATATCAAGCGCGTCGCTCTTCTTCTCCATATCGGAGATCAGCTTCTTCTCGGAGTCACTGGCTGTTTTCTTGGCGCGCAGGCTCTCAAGCTGGGAGCGCTCCGCATCGGAGAGGTAGCGGATCTTGGTGAGACCTTCAATCTCGGTCTTGAACTGCGACTTGCTGTTCTCAAACTTCTCAACCAGCACGCGCCACTGGGCGGTCTGCTTGATCTTATCGGTCACCACCGCCAGGTCCACGAAGCCGACGGCCTCGTCCTTGGCGTTCTTCTGGGCACTGCCGGGGCTCTGCACCGCAAGGACGCCGGTGAGGGCCGCGATGGCTGCGATACCCGCGATTGTTATTCCACGCATGCTCTAACTCCTTGTACGGCCAGCTTCGGTGAGCGGTCGACCAAAAGAGGGACCGCAGTGCGAGTGGCCGGCGTTCATTCCATAAACAGAGACGCATCTACTGAGACGCATTCGGGGTGCACTGGCTTAATGAAATTCTGCGTTCCTGTTCAATACTCGGCTCCGCGGCTACGAGGGGTCCATTCATCCCGCTGCCATTCGGATTGCGGGCACTGAAGACCTGCCAATACAGCCGTGCGCAAGCGAGCCACATTCTATCGATCTGTGTTCAGCCTGACTACTCCCACGGTCCACCCCACGAACCTTGCCATCCGGGGCGTGTCGCGAATCTCGCTATCTGGCACCCGAAGCAAAGAGAAAACGCTGGCAACCAACCCATCGGTCGATCACCAGCGTCTCCTCGCCACTCGCTCTAAAACGCGTGGCCGATGCTGAAGTGGGAGCGTCCCCCCTCGCGGCCGTACCCGAAGTCGAAGCGGATGGGGCCGATGGGGGTCGCCACCCGGAGGCCCACGCCGACTGACGGCTGCGGAGCGAGGCCACGGTGCTGTCGGAAGTCGGTGTTGAGCCGGCGGCTGCTGAATCGGAACTCGCTCTGGGAATTGAAGGCGTCGCCCACGTCAAAGAAGAGCACACCGGTGATGCGGTTGAGCAACGGTCGGCGGTATTCCACGCTGGCGAGGTACATCGTGTTGCCCCAGAACCGGTCTTCCAGGTAGCCGCGAAGCGATTCCGCACCACCCATGAAGAACTGCTCGAAGAATGGCACGTCGCCTAGCACGTGGCCGCCCATCGCGCGGACGGCGATCACGGAGACCTTCTGCGCTTCCTGTTCCCGCTCCGGCTCCTTGGTCGCCTTGAGGCCCCGGAGGCGGTAATAGCGCCGGTACTCGCCCACCAACTTGGTGAAGACGCTATCGGTAAAGGAATTCGCGTTAGAGCTATCCAGGTGCACCCGTCCAACCTCCGCGGTCAGGCGGGAGAAGGCGCCCTGCGTTGGGTTGTTGACGTAGTCCCGGGTGTTCCAAATGCGCCCAATGGTTCCCGCCAGCACCTGCCCGTTCTGGCTGGGGAAGTTGGTGCGGCGCGGAAGGTCGCCCGTCCGAACGGAGTCGTAGCGGACGCCGAGCGTCACCGGCCACTGGAACGGTCGGCCGAACTGAACCTGCCCGCCAAGCCGGCGCTCGAAATAGCGATCGCTGTTGGAGTTCTGGTTGACCAAGTCCCGGGAGAAGCGCCAGACCAGCTTGTTGTAGACATTAACGGAGAGGCTGGTGCGGTTTTGGGTGAGCCACGGCTCGTAGAACGAGACCTCAAGACTGGGAAGGCCATCGCCGCCGAAGCTACCGATTTCTCCGGCTACGGAGAGCGTTCTGCCCTTGCCCTGGAAGTTCTGATCGCTCAGCTCCGCGCGGCCGACCAACTGCTGGCGGGGGCTGTACCCGGCACCGATGGAGACCTGCCCCGTGCGGCGCTCGGTTAGGGTCCACTGGATGTTGATGGTGTCCAGCTCGTCGCCCTGGGTCTGCGCCGGATCGATGGCCTCGAAGTAATTCAGGTTGCTGAGGCGGCGGTAGTCCTCGCCCATCTGGCGGGTGTTGTACAGGGCGCCTTCCCGCTGGGAAAGCTCGCGAAAGACCACATAATTCTTGGTCTTATGCGTCTCCTCGGTGCGGGTGATGTTCCCTTCCTTGTCCTTGAACTGTCGCTCCGGCCACTTGAGGCTGACCTTGGCGATGCGCAGCTCCCGGATCTCCAGGCGGACCACCCCCTGCGTCTCGAAGTCGGGGTCCGGCGGGGTGACGTCCGCGTTGTCGATGAGCCGAACCAGGTAGCCCCGGTCGAGGTAGAAGCGGTTGATGGTCGCTTTGTCCACGTTCCAGTTGGTGCGGTTGAAGACCTGGTCCACCTTGGTCTTCAGCTCCTGCTGGAGTTGCTCACTGGTGAAGAGGCTGGAGCCGGAGATGTCGATCCGCTTGACGACCGGAAACTCCTGCACGTCAAAGATCACGCGCACCTGGTTGCCCACGCGCTGCGGCACCACGGCGACCGCCCGGAAGAAGCCGAGGCTCTCGATGGCGATGCGGTCCCGCTCCAGGCGTTCGTTGGAAGCCTCATCGCCCTTCTTGGTGGAGATGACGCTCTCGATGATGGTGCGGTTGATCCGCTGGTTGCCGCGGATCTCCACCTCGCTCACGCGGATTCCCTGGGCGTAAGCAGGTGAGGCAATTGCAATCAGGGCCGGCACTGCCAATATGCCCAGCGGGCGAGCGCCTCTAGCAAGCAACGTCATGAGACGCGCTCCTCCTTTAATCGTGACCAGTGCTCGGTTCATTGGTGGGGTTAGCGTCCGTCGCGGCTTGGCGCAGCGTGGGGTGTCAGCCGCGAAGGTAGGCCTCAAGTTTG
>JANPLG010000319.1:0-9970 GCA_031426395.1 Actinomycetes bacterium | reverse complement strand
GCGCTGCCCGAGGCGGACCAGGTCATCCGCGCTGTTGCTGCGGGCCTGGCCCCAGAGCGACCAGGTGATCGCGTCCAGGAGGGCGCTCTTGCCATGTCCATTCTGACCACAGAGGCACGCGACATGGACGCCGTCGAGGTCGATCGGCGGGCAGCCGTCGCCGTAGGAGAGGAAGTTCTTGAGGGTGAGCCGGAGTGGAACCATTGCGTCCCATTATACGAGGTGCGACGCACGCCATCCCCGAAGACACGCAAAAATCCGTTCGCTAATCCCGGCTCTGCGCGTCACGGAAGCGTGTCTCTCGGCTGCGAGGTGGCTGGCTTACGAATACCGATGGATTCGAGGGCGGGGGTCGCCTACTTCTTGTAGCGAGCGATGTGGAGAATGTCGTCCTCGGCGTCGCGGTCCATGTTGAGGTCGCGCCCCCCCTGGTCCGCCTCGGGGACGGTGAAGGCAATGGCGAGACCGCTGGCAGCGAGTGAGTCCCCCGAAGCGTAGCTGCTGGTGGCGAAGCCGTTGGTGGAGAGGTCCATGGCGTAGAGGACGCTGTCTTCCATATCCATGTCGCGGTTCAGGTCGCGGTTGCCTTGGTCGGCTTCCAGCACTTTCCAGGCCAGGTAGCCTTCGCTCACCACGAGATCACCGTCGACGGCGGTTTGCGTGTTGAGAATGCGGTTGGCCTGGGGCGTGTAGATCATCACGACGTAATCCACGGCGTCCCGGTCACCATTGATGTCGCGCTCTCCCTGGGCCTCTTCAGAAGCGGCGAAGATGATCTTGCCCGACCCTGCGGCGATCCCGCCGGAACCGTCCCGGCCCACGTTGACCGGTTTCTCGCTGCCTTGAGTCCAGACCTGGATGATGTCATCCGTCACGTCCTTGTCGCCGTTGAGGTCCTGCTTGCCCTGCGCCTCCTCGTTGGTCAGCATGCCGACCACCGTGTCGTCCGCCACGATGTCGCCGCTGCAGTCCTGTGCGAGGTTGGTGGCGGCTGCGCGAGTTAGATCCCAGACGTGGGCAACCACGTCCGTGGTGTCCCGGTCACCGTTCAGGTCCTGGTTGCCCTGCTTCGCTTCGTCCACACCCACTGCCACCAGCTTTGGGGTCAGGGCATAGCCGAAGGAGCCTTCGAGCTTAGTGCTTGTCCACTTCTTCTGGGAGATCTGATAGACCTGGATCACCTCGTCCGCTGTGTCCTTGTCGCCGTTCAGGTCCATGTTCGCCTGGCCGTTCTCGCGGGTGAGCGTGGCGATCCAATCGCCGGCGACCTCAAACCCAGCCTCCGCTTCCATCCCAAGACTTTCCACCTGGCGAGTGTTGAGGTCCATGGCGCTTAGCACCAGGTCGCCCGTGTCCCGGTCCCCGTTCAGGTCCTTGCGCAGACTCGCTTCCCGCTGATTGAAGTAGACGCGGTTCCCCACGATCTTGGGCTGACTACCGGCAACACCCAGGTTGGTGAGCTGGCGGGTGGTCAAGTTGTAGAGGTGGAGCACGTTGTCATCCGTGCGGCCGTTGCCGTTCAAGTCCTTGTCGCCGTGGTCCGCTTCGGAGACCTGGACGATCATGGTGTCACCGGAGATGGCGACGGCCCAATCCTCGGAGTCGTCCGTGAGGGCGGGGTCCAGGGCCAGGCCCAGGCTCACCGAACTCAAGGTTCGGACATTAAAGAGCTGCAGGACGGTATCGTCCGCATCCTCGTCTCCGTTGATCGACTTCTCCACCTCGTCCACTGCGAATGCGAGCCAGCCGTTGCCCTGCCAGGTTTGCCCGGAGATTTCTCGGCGCGTGTTGAACACCTCAACCCGAAAGCTCTGCTGTGCCGCGACGGGAGCCAGAGCGCCGGGCAACGCCACAAGGCCAAGCGCGCCCAGAACCATCGGCGCGAGGACGCCCAGCATTCGGGTGCCCCTGTTTTGGCGCGGGGTGCGGGTGCGGGAAGCCATGTGCGTGCGGACCTTTCGTGGGCAGCGGACGGCGTGTCGCGAAGCGCAAATCCTGTGGATCTGGCAGCTACGGAGATGGTACCGGGGCAGTGGTTGAGGGTCAAGTTAGACGGATCACGCTCGTTGACCGGCAATCGAACCTTTCAATAGACCCGCACGCCGGACGGTTCGTTCGCCCCGTTTCACGAGTGGAAACCGAATCATTCACCGGCGCGTCAGCACTTCGCCCTTTAAAGTTCCCGTATGGCGGCCGTTCTCCACCACGGTGGAGCCGTTCACGATGACCTGATCGATGCCGACCGGGTATCGGCACGGATCGTCGAAGGTGGCGGTATCCCGGATGGTGGCTGGATCGAAGACGACGAGGTCTGCGGCGAGACCGGTGGCGATTCGACCCCGGTCGCGGAAGCCCATGCGCTGGGCGGGGAAGCCGGTCATCTTCCAGACCGCCTCCTCCAGCGTCAGCACCGGATAGTCCCGAACGTAGCGAGCGATGAGCCGGGGGAACGCGCCGAAGAGGCGGGGATGGGTCTTTCCCGGAAGGTGAAGTCCGTCGCTACCAAGCATCTGGCTGGGGTGCTTGAGGATGATGTGCAGATCATCCTCTGATCCGAGGTGGGCGATGAAGCAGGCCTGAAGCTCCTCGTCGATCAGGATGCGGACGATGAGGTCCCCTACCCGCATCCCCTCGCGGTCACAGATGACGGCGAAGTTCTCTCCCTCGTACGGCTGCCAGCGCGCCGTCCGCACGCCGACCAGCACATGCCGCGTCCAGTCGCGGTCGACCTGATCCATCCCATCGACGATGCGCTCTCGCGTGGCGGGGTCACTAAGGCGCGTGAGCAGCTCACCAGGGCTACCCGCTGTGGCCCAGGTGGGGAGCACCGCCTGGACCAGGGTGCTACCCGCGATGTAGGGATAGGAGTCATAGGCGACATCAACACCGGCCGCCTGTGCGGCTTCCATCCGACCCAGGACCTCGGGAGCGCGGCCCCAATTCTTCACTCCACCGATCTGAAGGTGGCTCACCTGCAATGGCGCACCGGAGTCGCGGCTCAGGCGGCACGACTCATCGAGCGCCTCAATGATGCCGTTGCTGTAGTCCCGCATGTGGATCGCGAAGAAGCCGCCCTCTTCCGCCGCGGCGCGACAAACCGCCACGTTCTCCTCGTGAGCCGCGTAGCTCATGGGGGAGTACCAGAGACCGGTGGAGAGACCCCAGGCCCCCTCATCCATCCCCTGCCGGACGAGGTCCGCCATCTGGTCGACTTCCTCTGGCGTGGCCGTGCGATCCGCCATGCCCATCACCGACACCCGCACCGCGCCGTGCGGGACGAGATAGGCGATGTTGGTGGCGATCCGGCCCCGGAAGCGGTCGAGGAACTCTGCGACGGAGCGCCAACCCCAGTCGACGCCGGTGTCGTCGCCGAAGAGGCCGCGCAGGTACTCGCGCTGCACTGCCAGGCCGGATGCGTTCACCGGCGCGAAACCGAGGCCGCAGTTGGAGAAGACCTCCGTGGTCACGCCCTGCATCACCTTCGGCTCATGGGTGGGCCGGGCGAGCAGAGCGATATCCGCGTGAGTGTGGATATCGATGAACCCCGGCGCGACCACGCGCCCGGTCGCATCGATCTCGCGGTCAGCTGTCGCTTGGGAAAGGTCCCCTACCGCAGCAATGCGGCCACCAGCCACGGCAACATCGGCCTTGAACGCCGCTGCGCCCGTCCCATCCACCACCAGCCCATTGCGAATGATCAGATCCACGAAGCGCCTCCGGCTCAATTGCGGGTTTCGGATTGCGGATTTCGGATTGCCCGCGTGGGCGATTGCCGCTTCTCTGGAGGGCTTTCTCCCTGGCAGTGTGGCCTCCCTGCCCTAACGACGCCGCTGAGTCCGTTTAGCCCGAGGCTGGGCCTTACTTGTAACGGGTGCCATTCGTGCGGCAGGCCTTACGGCGGTGGCCTCTGCAAGCTTGCCCTGATCGAACTCCTCACGGGTGGGCGGGGCGAACCCGCGTTCAGGCAAGAACCCCCATTCCGAGGGCCATACCCGACGGTCCGCTAGGTACGCGGCAACACCTTCCTTCTCGCGCGCCCCTCCGGTTCCCAGCGCCACTGGTCGTGCCGCCTTGCCGGGTACAGGATGAGAAGCCGTGTCCAGGGTGGCAGGTGTCTTGCTCAGACTGGCGGTGGAGCCTGGCTGCGACCTCCGGGAATCAGGCATAACTCGTGCCGACGGCTCTGCCAAGACGAGAGGTCTTGCTCCGCGCTCCGGCGTATCCCTAGGCGGTTTCGGGGACAACTTCTTGCCCAACTCCAGTGTTGCCGGACGCGTGTTGGAAGGTGCGCCTGCCGAGCCCGGCATCGCCCCGCCAAAACCGCCCTGAATCCCCTTCCGGCGGCCATCACCCTCTGGGCTGCGAACTCCAAACGTTTCGCCTGCACCGCGTCCAAATGAACGTCCGCGAGTCGCTTCGGATGGGAGGGTGCCAGATGGTTTCGCTGCTACGATCGCTGCTGCGATCGGTGCCGGTGGCACCGGGGCGGGACCTGACGGCCCACCGGGCGTTACGGACAACGCCGATCCGGCCGGAGCGGTTTGTCCTGCTGGCGCGATAACGACCGGACCAGTTGCGGGAAGTGTCGGTGCTGTCCTTACGGTCGCCCGGGTAGATTTCGAATGCTCTTGCTGAGCCTGCCCGACGGCCCCGCGCGTCGCATTGCCGTATCGATACAGGTTTCCCTGCTGCTCCAAGCCCCGGTTCAACCGTAGGCTCAAATTCTGCGCCTGTTGATCCGTGCGAACCTTTCGCTCCGGCTCCGCCGCTTTGAGCATCAGCTGGTTATCAACCGGCACGATCTCCAGGCGGGCCTGTTGCGCCACACTCTGCAGCGCGAACCAGAGCGGCACCTCCTGCTGCTCCGGGTTTGTCGTGGCGCTCACCTGTCGGCCGCTGATGCTTGGGTCAACGTGTACCTGGACATCGGCGGCCTGAGAGAGCTCGTCGGCCAACTGTTGCACCTGCCCGGCGTTCGAGCGCAGGGTAACCTGGCGACGCAGCGCCAGCAGAACCGCCGGAGAGACTTCGAACTCGACCGGAGCGTTCTGGTTTCCACTGGTGGTCAGGGCGAAGGAGTTCGATTGCGCCTGCTTCACCTGCGCGGTTTGGGTCCCACTGATCGCCTGCTCCACCCGGGGCAGTTTCGCGAGACTCTGCGTGCTGAGGTTACGGACTACAGGTTTTAGCTGATTACGGGAGGCAGTC
Organism: Actinomycetes bacterium; assembly: GCA_031426395.1. GTDB lineage: Bacteria > Armatimonadota > SYMT01 > SYMT01 > SYMT01 > JANPLG01. The sequence goes on along the minus strand of JANPLG010000319.1, from coordinate 4,762 downwards.
GCCTGATCGCTCAGATGAGTGCGGCTCTCCAACATCGCGTCCTTCTTCACCTGTCCAAGGCGGTCCGACACACCGCTCTCGGGAGCAGGCTTCAGGGCCACCGACTGCAGAGGAGTGATGGGCACCGCAGCAGCCCCTCTTGGACCAGTTGCGGGATTGGCCGCTTTCGGCATCGCGGAAGTTGCGGGAGAAAACGCCGCGTCAGTCGCTCTTTCCCGTTCAGTTTGAGACGTTCCCCTGCCGATGGCACCGCGCATCGCCTTATCTTCGGGCAACGGCATCGGAGTGCCTAGAGTCATTGCGTTGCCGTCGTTGGGAACCGGGCGGACTGCAGGAGACGGAGTGCGTAGGACCAGCACTAGGCACGCAGTGGCGGCAGCAGCTCCCAGGGTCCCTGCAGGGATCCACCAGTTACCGATGGAGCGGTCGAGCCAGCGCTCAAGCCAGTTCTTGCTCGACACTGGCTGCAAGGCGGCAGCGTCATGCTCCGCCAGCCGCCTACGGAACTCCAGAAGCAGGCCGTCCGGCACGGCAGCGGGCTGCGGCGCACGCAGGGCGCGCTCGGCTGACTGCAGTGCGTCCCACTGCCGGCGACAAACGGGGCACCCGGCGAGATGCTGGTCAAGATGCGCACGCCACTGCGCCGGCCTTGACGAGGCCCGCACGGCGTCCGTCGCGCTTGAGGGTGGGCGAGGCGCTTCCAGCGACTCGTCCAGCAGCGCGTCCATCCATTCCGAGGCAGTCCGGCACTTCATTCGATTACCGCTTTCCCATTCCGCTCGCCCATTCCCACGTGTGCGTCCCGACATTCGCATCTCGTTTCAAACCGTTGCAGCGTCCAGGGTCGCCCACTTCTTCGCGAACGCCCGCCTAGCCCGGTGCAGTTTCACCTTCACCTGAGCCAAGGAGTAGCCCAGCACGTGCTGCATCTCTTCGTAGGAGAGGTTCTGGAAGTAGCGCAGGGCCAGCACCACCCGGTAGTCCTCTGGGAGTTGCGACACCACGGTGCGAACCTGCGCCTCATCAACTGCCCGCACCAGCCCCGCTCCCAGCTCAGGCGCGTCGTCCGCTATCTCTCGCACGTGTTCGTCCTCCAGTGAGCTGGTGGCGTTCTTGGGGCGCTTGCGCAGTTGCCCAACGCAGACGTTCACGGCAACGCGGTAGAGCCAGGTGGAGAACGCCGCCTCGGCGCGGAAGTCGCCCACCTTGTGGTAGACCCTGAGAAACGTTTCCTGCAGGGAGTCGCGGGCGTCGTCTGGGTGGTTCAGGATGCCCAGGCAGACGTTGTAGACGTACTGCTGGTGCTTCTCAAAGAGGCGATCGAAGGCGCTCTCGTCCCCTGCCTGGAAGGCCTGGATGAGAGTCAGGTCGGAATCCCGGGCAGGCAGACACGCCCGCTCCACCGCCCGCGGTCCGGCCGTGTTCAGCGACGTCACGGCTTCCATGCTCGGGCCATAGGACATTCTTCCGGACGCCTCATAAGGTCTTCGCGGCTATGATGGGCACTGTCGGGCACGGTCAACCCGGCAGCATGCCAGTTTCCCTCTGCCTTCGGATGTAAGATGAGCAGGTTGGCGAATAGGTTACACCGGGCAGTCAATTGCGGATTGCGTGCGTGGACGTATGCCTGTCGGCCGACGTGATCGGTCGCAGCGTAAGGCTACTGGCTATGATTTGAAGCGGGAGATGATCCCCAGCCGGGACGGTCACTCTTCGCCATGGATCGGAGAGCATAGCCAGCCGCCTTGCCTGCGTTCGATCACGGTAGCAGTTTCGGTAGCCCGTGCCCCCGTTGGATAGGGTCGTCCCCCAGGCGGCTACCGCAACCGAAAGTCACCGTATCCGTCGGGGTCTGCGGGGCACCAAGCCTCCACCGTGATCGAACGCGGCGCGAGGCCGCTGGCTATGTTTCTGGGGTTAATGACCGGTCGAGATGAAGGCACGCACCCCACGGGGCCTTGAGCCAGCGGGTATACTGACTGCGCCTGGCGTCACCGCGCTCCCCGCTGGCCGGGGGCAATCCTCGGAGGCTGGGTATAAGTATTCCAGCGACACATAGGGATGGTTTGTTGATGTTCAAGAAGATCCTGCTCCCCACGGACGGCTCCCGGCATTCGGAAGAGGCTGCGCGCATCGCGGCAGAGCTCTCCGCGCGCCACGAGGGCGTGGTCCATCCGCTTGTGGCCGTGGAGTACGGCTACCTCACCTCCGGCGACCTCGAGGCGCATGTGGCCGAGTCGATCCGGACGCGGATCCAGGGCCGGGCTCAGAAGGCGCTGGACGAAACCCATGCAGCCATCCAGGCCGCAGGCGGCAAGAGCGACGGAGGTCGGATTGCGGAGGGCACCGCGCCCGAAGCGATCCTGCATGAAGCCGAGGATGGCGAGTACGACCTGATTGTGCTGGGCAGCCGGGGCGTGAGCATTGACAACGGGCACGACCGCCTCCTGGGCAGCGTAGCTGAACGCGTCCTGCACCGCGCGCCATGCCCGGTGCTCGTGATTCGCGCCGAACCGACGACCAAGCTTTAGAGGCCGGTCGAGCTGGATCTGCGTCCAAGGAACCGTGGCATTGCGGAGGCTATGTCCGAATGGACTGCGAGCGGCAGCGTCCGGCATCGGCTGAACCCGATGCCTATCCACACGAACCGCGCTCTGCGAGCTAAGGCAGGCCGGCCTCCGGATGTCCAAAGCTGCACCATCCGTCTGCTACAAGTCCATTCGGCACCGTGGCCGTCTGGTAGAGATTGGCCTGACCTGAACGACCATCGGGCCGCATACCGGGACTTCTTGGATGGCCCCGGAGTCACGCACCTGACTCTGGGGCCATCCTGTGAAAGCCGTTCTACTGCCCGCTTCGGATCCATCGCACGATGCTGTCGAACTTGGGACGGTCGATGCGGACACCGCCATTGCTGGTGGCCGTCTGGAAGCTGTTCACTGCGAAGACGTAGCGGCGGCGGTTTTGGATGCGGTAGATCGGCGCTCCGCTGGTGCCGGGAGCGGTATCGATCTTGTGGTATACGAGGTAACGCGACGTGGCGGTGATCCGACCGTAATCGTAGTACTGCGCGTCGCCCTCTTCGAGGTCGGTGGGGTAACCGGATAGGTTGCCAATCACTCCGCTCAGGGAGCCATACACCGAGTAGCCGAGCCACCCGGCGCTGTCACCGACCCGGTCGTCCAGGGTGATGAGGCCCATGTCGAAGTCGGTGGAGCCGACATCGGTCCAGCCGCGGAAGGTCTTGACGTTGATCCCACTGGCGGTGCCGAACGGCGCGAGGTCGCCGTCCTGCCCGGCGACGACGAGGATCTCCTCAGCCCAGCCGCCCTCATCGTGGTTGTAAACCACGTGACCGGCAGTGAGCACGTAGCCGGCAGCAATCAGAGAACCGCTCGCTACGAAGGTCTCGCCACTGGGATAGGTCATATAGAGCTTGCAGACGGCGCTGAAAGGAAACTCCGTGGTGTCATCGATTCGCTCCCGCGTGTCCGTCCCAAAGACGGCCTCTGCACGGTAGCGTGTGTCTGCGCGGGTGGGGGCGCGCGCTGCGGAACCGACCTGCGGTTCACCCAATCGTCCCGGGTTCGCCAGCCTACCGATGGTCGATTCAGCGATGGTGCGGCCGGTGACAAGGCTATGGCTGATGGCCTGCACTGCGGGACCCGTCAGCCGAGCACTGGCACGCGCTTTGGGCTTTGACAGTGCGGGCGCATGGAGGAGGTGCGCGGGGACTCGCGCCAGCGGATCACCAGCTGACAGCGGGGCCCGGAGCGGGTGAGTCACTCGTCCAGATTGACCGTGCGCGGTGCCTCCCAGGAAGGGAAGCGAGGCACCGCACGCCACGAGCAGCACGATTGGGGAGAGGAGCTGCCTTCGTTTCATTGTTGATTCCGTTCTCCGCCCTAGCGGGCCAGGGAGGGCGCTCCTTCCTGACTGATGACGCAGGCGTTGAGGGAGCGGCGACTGTTTGCAAGAACCGAAGGCGCTTGCTCAGGCTCCCACTTTTTTTTGTGCCGAGGGTTTCCGTTCTCTGATCGCGTTTTGGTCCGCTGATTGGCCGGCAGTCCGGATTCCTGCCTACAATACGCACAATGTCGCTACGCTCCTTGCTCAAGCCCCTGGTTGTCGGCACGCGGTGCCCCACTCCGCTGGCCCGTCTGGTTCCTATCGGTTTCGCCGTGACGGTGAGCGGTGCCGTGGGTGGCGCCGAACCAAATCGAGTAGCACCAGCAACAGAAGGGGGGAGCTACATCGTCCGGTGCGTCCCTGAGTTCCTGGGCGCGTCCGTCGAATCTCGCCTCGCCAGCACCCAAGGCATCCGGTTTGGCCACGTCTACCGGAGCGCGTTCAGCGGGTTCTCCGCAGAACTCTCCGAAGCACAAATCATCCGGCTCCGGCGCGATCCACGGATACTCTCTCTCCATCCCGACGGGATCGCCTCCATCTGCACGAGTGGTGCACGAACAGTGGATGCGGGCGGGCAACTCACGGCACGGGGCCAGCGCATCCCCACCGGCATCTCCCGCTGCGGAGCGACCGAAAGCGCCACGGCGAAGATCGATGGGAGGGAGCGCGCGATCCCGGTGAACGTGGCGGTGATCGACACGGGGATTGAGGCGAGCCATCCCGATCTGCGGGTGGTGGGTGGCTGGAGCGCGCTGAAGGGAAGCTGGCGCGTGGATGCCAACGGCCACGGTACCCACGTTGCCGGGATCATTGCCGCGAAGGACAACCGTGCGGGAGTGGTCGGCGTGGCACC
>JANPLG010000318.1:0-21793 GCA_031426395.1 Actinomycetes bacterium | reverse complement strand
CGAGCATAGGCAGCTATGGAACACACAGACCAAACTTGACAAACCGCTACCGCTTCAGATGCTTGTCGAAGTAGGCGAAGAGGGCAGCCTCCGCCTTCTCGGCATCGGCGCCCTTGAAGCCGTGGCCCGCGCCCTCCAGGCGGATAAACTCCGTCTCCACGCCTGCTGCTTTGAACCGGTCGTAGATCCACTCCGCCTGCTCGACGTGGACGTAGTTGTCCTGGGTGCCGTGGATGAGAAGGGTCGGCGCGGCGAGCGGCGTGACCCAGTAGAGCGGACTCGAGTTGATGTGTGCCTGGCGGGCCTGCTCCACGTTGCCGCCTAGGTAGAGCGGCAGCACCTCATGCGCATCGACGCTCTTCCCGTAGCTCTTGGTGAAGTCCGTGGCGCCGAAGTAGTTGACCACGCACTGGACCTTGCTGGAATGCTCAAGGTGCGGACCCGGACCCTCCAGCGACTTCACCCCTTCCGTCACGCCTAGCATGTGCGCCAGCGTGCCGCCCGCTGATCCACCGGTCACGCCGATGCGGTCCGGGTTGAGACGGAAGCGCTTGGCGTTGGCGCGCAGAAAGCGGACCGCCGCCTTCACATCATGGACCGCCGCCGGAAAGGGATGCTTCGGGGCAAGCCGGTAGCTGACCGTTACCGCCACGTAGCCCCGCTCCGCCAGCTTCTTGATCAGCCCGTTGTAGCCGTCGCGCGTGCCGGCCCGAAAGCCACCGCCGTGGATGCAGACCACCGCAGGGAACGGTCCCTCTCCGGCTGGTCGGGCCATGTTCAGTTGAAGGTGCGTCTCCGCCGGGTTGGAGTACTCGATGTTGTTCTCGATGACCACCGCGTCGGCGGCCTGCGCATGCGCGGGGCGAACCGAAGGGCCGGTGAGGCAGAGAAGCGCAGCACCGGAGAGGGCGAGCGCAAGTGCGAGGGGGAGGCGATGGGTCACAGGTTACCTCGGAGTGAGTAGAGGGCGGGTTCCGCTGAAGGGACCTGTTTCAACCTTGTGAGGCAGCCCCGCAGATTCCTCGCAGAGAAGTATCCGGGTATCCAAAGGGCCGTGGCCTGTTAGCTGAGGAGTGAGGCCAAAGCTGTTCGACAGAAGAGGACAGAGAAGTGCAAGTTTGGGCAGGCACTAAGATTATTGACGCCTTAAGATGACAAGCGGTGTGTCCCGGGTCCAAATTGCAGGGTTCCGCCTTCTGGTGGCACGCTCATTTTGCGACCTTCACAGGCTTCATGGACTTGGCCGTCTTCCGCGTCTTCTTGGTTCTCGGAGCCGTATCGCCTCGCGCGACCGGCTCCGGCATGTCCTCCGCCTCGAGTTGACCTTTTATGATGAACTTCACCGGGATCGTTAGCTTGTAGGCCGCGCGACGCATGGCTTCGCGGGCCAGGGGTTCCGCGACGCCGGACATCTCAAACAGCACACGACCGGGCTTTACAGCGGCCACCCATCCCTTGGGAGCACCCTTAACGGAATCCATGCGGGTTTCCGCCGGCTTCCTGGCGTAGCTCTTGTCCGGGAAGACGCGGATCCAGATCTTGCCGCCGCGCTTGACGTGGCGCGTCATTGCGATACGAGCGGACTCGATTTGCCGGCTGGTGAGCCAGGAGCGATCGAGGGCCACCAGCGCGTACTCGCCGAAAACGATAGAACCACCGGCCGCTGAGTTACCTTGGTGCGCCTTGCCTCGCTTTTCTCGCGGCCGTCTGTGTCCCTGGCTACCGGACTCAGCAGGTTGTTGTAACTGCGGTCGAAGAACCTCAGGCAATCGCTGCAACGACGTTAACACGGTGTCGCATAGGTCAAGTCCCCTCAGCAAAGGATGTTCCAGGTCGACTTCGTGTCCTGTAGAGAGTGCGCGAACCAGCAGCGGGAAGACTCCACTCCTCACAGCAATTGTGTTGGCTGCAGCAGGTCGCTCAGTGAGCAGGGTTACGCGGTCCCACGCATCACGGACTGTCGCGATGAGCTCCTGATGGCTCACGACATCTGCCAACAGGTCTTTGCATCGACCGAGAGCTTCACCTTCGACCACCGACGAGGCACCCGACGCGTCGGCAACTGGCGGAAGCGGCTGAGCGAACACCACGTTCCGCACAAACGCCAGCACGTCAGCCTCGGCCAGCAACTCCTCCAGCTCGACCGCTCCCTCGTGTCGCGCCCCCTGGCTAAGCTCATCATCAAAAAGCGCCAGGAAGAGCTGGAGGGCCTCCATCCGGTCTGCCGCTCGATCCAGATGTGCCTGGATCACCGTTCGGTCATCGCCGTTCACAAACTCCAGATCGGCAGCTTCCCCCAGGGCGCGGGGCGCAAGGTCGCGCGGCAAGGGCAGCCACGCCTCCGGCGCGTAGGCGCGGACCAGGAAGCACCGTTCGCCGTCCATCACCACGGCGACCCCATTCCGACCAGAGATCACGGCGTTCACCGGATGAACTCCACCTCAACTCCAATGCTTTCCAGCCGCTCTTGAAGCTGCCGCTCCCGCGCGGTGCGCCCCCTCCGCATCTCGGCACGGATTCGCACCCGCTCCATCGTGCGCCGGGTCATCGAGCCATAGATGTGCGCCTCGATAAACTGGTGTTCGACAGCCCTTACTCCCGGCTCCAGCAACAACCCGCGAAGGTCATCCGCTGTCGCCCCTGCGCTCACCTTGTGCCCAAGCTTGGTGACGGCCAACCGTCCTACATCCTGCCAGCGTGCCCGGTACCCTCGGGGCAAGTCCTCGCGGATCGGCCTTGGAAGCGTGACGCCACTTCGACCAGCCATGAGTACTCTATCGGCGAAGAGCAGCGAGTTCTCCTCGTAGAACGTGGTCCGATGGGCGATCATGGCACGCCGGAACGTGATGTCGCAATCCCCGTACCCCGGTGCGCCTGCACCGTCCGGGGAGAGCACGCCGAAACGGATTTCCTTAAAGTACCCTGGAAAGAGCGTGGCATCCGCGCGGGCTCGCAGTTCATTCCACTCATCACTCGCTGGTGACTGAACCTCTCCTTCAAGGAGCTGATAATAACTCGGGTAAAGCTGGGAGTCGCCGCTCGCCAATTCCTCGACCTTGCCGATCCAGCGGGATCCCACCACATCGGCGGCTGCCGCAATCGCCTCTAGCTCGGTGAGTTCAGCGTCAACTCCACGAGCCACCCCTTCTGCGCGCGAAGCTTGGTAGCGTAAGTCGAGTGCCGTCATCTCATCTGGATCGGATGCATCCAGAACGTTCGGGTAACGTGGGAGCCGGGCGCAATGGGGGCAACTGGAGACGGCCCGGGGTATCGGGCCACCGCAGTCAGGGCATGGGTCAGCAGTGGGCATAGAGGAGCAGTCAACCGGAATTGCCCCCTACTTGACCAAGGCTCCCCTCGTTTCCTTCCCGCCAACATTGGACTCGATCTCGCGCCAGCCCCGTCACATCGCGGAGAGCGCCAACCGGGAACAGAGAACCGGGAACCTCGTTAGCGGTTGCCCGCCTCACCCCCACGCGATAGAATGGGGCGGTTTCAGGCGACCCCCTTTCCGGGAACCCTGCCGCCCGCCTGCCAGTTCCAGCGGTCATTTCAACCCCCGCTCCGTCCCTGCGCCGCCATTGGCTGTCAGGTGACGGGCGTCTTTGCGCGTCCGGCCACCAGCAAGGCCCATCGGGCGGAGAGACCAACAGGCGCAGTAGGTTTGCGAATTTCAACCGGACGGCGCTTGCGAGTGAGGCGCTGGCCCATCTGGAATGGGGAAGCGGGCTAACAGGATCGAGACACGGCACCCCCGTCTCTCCATCCTCCCATCCCGCCATCTCTCCAATCCAGTCGGTGGTGGTGTCCCCCCCACCTGTTTTTCTGTGATCTTTAGCTCGGCCACATTCTGGCCGGCAGGGCCAGCGGCCCACTTACGGAGACGTACGAATGAGTCAGGACAAGAAGCGGGTCTACCTCTTCCGCGAGGGCAACGCCACGATGCGCGACCTCCTCGGCGGCAAGGGGGCCAACCTCTCCGAGATGACCAATATTGGGCTGCCGGTGCCCCCCGGGTTCACCATCACCACGGAGACCTGCAACGAGTACTCCGCCACCGGCGAGATTCCCGCCGGCCTCATGGATGAGGTGCGCGGCGCGCTGGCGGATGTTGAGAAGGACATGGGCAAGAAGTTCGGCGACCCCGCCAACACGCTGCTCTTCTCCGTCCGCTCCGGCGCCAAGTTCTCCATGCCCGGCATGATGGACACCATCCTCAACCTGGGGCTGAACACGGAGACCGTGAAGGGCCTCATCGCCGCGACCGGCAACCCGCGCTTCGTCTACGACAGCTACCGCCGGTTCATCATGATGTTCTCGGACGTGGTGCTGGCCGAGGGGCGCAAGGAACTGGAGAAGGAAGCCTACGAAGAGATCCTCGAGGAGATCAAGGAGCACCAGGGCGTCCACCTGGACAGCGACCTCTCCGCCGAGGCGATGCAGGATGTCACCGAGAAGTTCCTCGCCCACTTCAAGCAGCACTACGGCAGCGACTTCCCCTCGGACCCGATGGAGCAGCTCAGCCTCTCCGTCCTCGCCGTCTTCCGCTCCTGGGGCAATCCGCGCGCCGTCATCTACCGCAACAAGGAGAAGATCGCGCACGACCTCGGCACCGCGGTCAACGTGCAGGCGATGGTATACGGCAACATGGGTGACGACTGTGGCACCGGTGTCGCCTTCACCCGCAACCCCGCCACCGGCGAGGCGAAGGTCTTCGGCGAGTACCTCCGCAACGCCCAGGGCGAGGACGTGGTTGCCGGTGTCCGCACCCCGCAGACCATCGATTACCTCGCCACCGAGTTCCCCGAAATCTACAAGGAATTCGAGGCGGTCTGCGCCCGGTTGGAAGACCACTACCGGGAGATGCAGGACATCGAGTTCACCATCCAAAACGAGCGGCTCTTCATCCTCCAGTGCCGCACCGGCAAGCGGACCGGCGGCGCTGCCGTTCGGGTCGCGGTTGAAATGGTGGCCGAGGGCCGGATCTCCAAGGAAGACGCCATCAAGCGCGTTCCGCCGAGCCAGCTTGAGCAGCTCCTCCACCCGCGGCTGGTCAAGGGCAACTCCAAGGCGGTTGCCAGCGGCCTAAACGCCGGCCCCGGTGGTGCGGTGGGCCATGTCGCCTTCGACAGCCCCAGCGCCATCGCGATGGAAGCGGAAGGCAAGGCGGTCATCCTGGTCCGCAAGATCACCAACCCGGATGACCTGGGTGGGATGCTGGCGGCCAAGGGCGTTCTGACCTCCGAAGGCGGCCGGACCTCCCACGCCGCGCTCGTGGCCCGCCAGTATGGCATCCCCACCATCTGCGGCTGCAAGGACCTGCGCATCGACGATGCCAGCCGCACCGCTGTCCTCGCCGGCCACACCATCAAGGAAGGTGACATCATCTCCATTGACGGCACCACCGGCGAGATCTTCCTGGAAGGGCTGAAGACGGAGCCGGTCGCCGTTTCCGGTGACTTCGCCACCTTCCTGAGTTGGGCCGATGAGGTCCGCAAGTTGGGTGTCCGCGCCAACGCGGACACCCCGGAGCAGGCCACTGAGGCCGTCCGCCTCGGCGCCGAAGGCATCGGCCTCTGCCGCACCGAGCACATGTTCCTCGGGGCGGAGCGGGTGCAGCCGGTCCGCCAGATGATCCTGGCTGAGGACGAGACGGCCCGCCAGGTCGCCCTCGACATCCTGCTCCCGATGCAGCGCGAGGACTTCGTCGGCATCTTCCGCGCCATGCAGGGCCGGCCAGTCACCGTCCGCCTCATCGACCCGCCGCTCCACGAGTTCCTCCCCTCCCACCGGGAGATCGAGGAAGAGCTGGCCCGGCTCCAGTCCGAAGGCGCGGGCGAGGATGCGATTGCGGCGCAGAAGCGGCTCATCGCCAAAGTGGACGAACTGCACGAAGAGAACCCGATGCTCGGGCTCCGGGGCTGCCGCCTCTCCATCTACATGCCGGGCATCGTCAACATGCAGGTGGCCGCCATCATCGGTGCCGCGTGCGTGCTGGCCAAGGCTGGCGAGGAAGTCCACCCCGAGATCATGATCCCGCTGGTGGGGCACGTGAACGAGCTGACGCACCTCAAGGCCCAGCTTGAGCAGGTGGCCAAGGAAACGATGGCAGCCGAAGGCGTGGAAGTCGACTACAGCTTCGGCACCATGATCGAGATCCCGCGCGCGGCCCTCACCGCCGCCGAGATCGCGGCTCATGCGTCGTTCTTCTCCTTCGGCACCAACGACCTCACGCAGATGACCTTCGGCCTCTCCCGGGACGACGCCGGCAAGTTCCTGCCGGTCTACATCGAGAAGGGCATCTTCAAGCAGGACCCCACCGAATCAATCGACGTGACCGGTGTGGGACGCCTGATGAAGATCTGCGTGGACGATGCCAAGCCGGTCAACCCCAAGCTGAAGCTCGGCATCTGCGGCGAGCACGGCGGCGACCCGGCCTCCATCCACTTCTGCCACGAGATCGGGTTGACCTACGTGAGCTGCAGCCCGCTCCGCGTGCCGGTGGCCCGTCTGGCAGCCGCGCAGGCCGCTCTCGGAAGCACAGGACCGGCGGACAAGTAAGCCTAACTGCCGTAAACTAGCAGCAAGGACCGGGGGCGGGCCGAAAGGTCCGCCCCCTTCTTTACCCTGGAGTGAGGAGGGCGAGCATGACCCTGGTTATCAGTCGCGAACTGGAAGAGCGCCTCCGCACCAAGGCCGAAGCCGAAGCCTGCGACGTCAACTCGGTGGCCGAAACCCTGCTCGCCGCTGCTCTCGACTGGGAGGCACAAGACAGGGAAGAAGCCATCGCTGGGATTCGCCGAGGGCTGGAAGCCGGCGAGGCCGGAAGGGTCCGCCCTGCAGAGGATGTCTTTGCAGAAATGAGAGCGCTCATTCAGCAAGCACGATTGTGAAGCTCCGAGTCGAGCTAACCGATGTGGCCGACATGGAGGTGAAGGAAGCCGTTATCAAGCTCATCAGCTACTCACCCGAGTTTGCAGGCGAATGGCAGGAAGGGCTGGAAGCGGCGATCGAGTCTCTCACCGAAATGCCCCGGCGCTGTCGTCTCGCTCCCGAGGATGACCTTCACAGTGCCGAGATTCGCCAATTGCTTTACCGGTCTCATCGGGTCCTTTTCACGCTGGTGGACACAGATAACGATGGGGAAGAGGACACCGTTCGCATCCTTCACGTGCGACACGGTGCAAGGCGCTACTTGGGGGAAGTTGACGACAACCCGAAGTAAGCCGTCGACGGAAGGTGCCGCTCTTAGAGGGGAATGCGCCGGATCTCGGCAGTCACGGCCCGACCCGTTGCGGGCGCATTTTGTAGATGAGTGTGGAGAGAGCAAGCAGCCACCCACCGAGCGGGCCTAGAGTCTTGACCTGCGCGGCACCGCCCCCTAGAGTGCATCGGTGAGCAAGCGCGAAATCCAGTATGCGGTCGGTGGGTCGGTGGCGGTGATGCTTGCCACTTGCATCCCGTATCTCATCGTCTGGTGGCCGACGCCGCAGGACATGGTCTTCCCCTGGGTGCTGTTCAACTCGGACGACCACGGCGTCTACTTCGCCTGGATGCGCCAGGCCGCCGACGGCCAACTCCTCTTCCGCAACCTCTTCACGACGGACCCGCAACGGGGCATCTACCTTCACTCGTACTTCCTGCTCCTGGGGTGGCTCTCCCGGCTGACGGGGCTGGAGATTCCGCTTGCCTACCACGTGGGTCGGTTCTTCTTCGGTGCCCTGACCCTGGTGCTGGTTTACCGGCTGGCGGCCCTCTTTGCGGAGGAAGTGCGTACCCGGCGCATCATATTCTGGGTGACGGCTCTCTCCAGCGGTTTGGGTTGGGTCGGTTGGACGCACACGGTGTCGCAGAGCCACCCCGTCGATACGTGGCAGCCGGAAGCGCTGATCTTTCCCAGCCTCTATGTGAACGGGCTCTTCTGCGTCTCCCTGGCGCTAATGCTGGGCGTCGTGATCTGCCTCCTGCTGGCGGAGCGCGCCCCCAACTCCAGTGGCTGGAAATGGGCCGTGGGCGCTGGCCTTTGCGGGCTGGCGCTCGGCAATATCCATTCGTACGACGTCATTCACCTGACGCTGGCATGGGTCTTCTACCTGGTCGGCAAGGGCGTGCTGCAGCGGCGGGTTCCCGTTCTGGAGCTGAAGTTGGCCCTCTTGGCGGCGGCGGTAGCGCTGCCGTCCGTCGCGCACATGGCGTGGCTTTACAAGACGGAGCCGGTCTTCCAGGCGCGCGCTGACACGGCCACGCTCTCACCTGCGCCCCACCTTTACTTGCTGGGGTTCGGGTTGCTGGTCCCGCTGGCGGCGTGGGGCGGCTGGCTAATCCTTCGCGGGGGGGAGCCGTGGAAGCCGGAGCTCAGGAAGCGCCTCTGGGCCGGAGCGCCGATCCACGCCATCTGGAGCATCACCGCCGCAGTGCTGCTCTCGGAAACGGGGCACCGGAACTGGGTCTGGATCGTGCCGGTGGCGCTTTGGGGCGTGGTGCTCTTCTTCTCCAAGAAGTTGCCATGGAGCGACCGCAATGCCCGCGTGCTGCTCCCGGTGGCGTGGGTCCTGGCCGGCATTGCGGCGGCCTACCTACCGTTCGCGTTCCAGCGGAAGATGGTCATGGGAACCCACCTGCCGCTAGCACTGCTGGCGGGCTTGGCGGTCGCGGATCTGGCTGGGCGAGCCGCGGCCGGGTTCAAGCGACCAGGAGCCGCGCCCGTCTTCGCTGCCCTGGCGGTCCTGGCGCTGCTGCCGACCAACTTTCTCTTCCTCTACCGCGACGTTCACCTCGCCCGCACCGAGGGCCGCACGTCCACGGGCACCCATCCGGTCTACTGGCCGGCCAGCGACCAGCGCGCCTGGCAGTGGCTCCACAAGAATGCGCCTCCCGGCGCGGCGCTCCTCACATTCCCCTTCAACGGCGTCATGGCTCCCGCTTCCACCGGCCGACCCGTCTATGCCGGCCACTGGGGCGAGACGCCTAATTTCAAGGACCGGATTCCAGAAGCCGTTAAGCTGTACTGGGGTCCTTGGACACCCGGGGAGCGCAAGACATTCCTGCAGCAGCACGGTATCCGCTACGTGCTGTTCGGGCCGATTGAGCAGCGATGGGTGGTGCCTTACGCTAGCGAAGGCGGGTACCCGCCGGCGGTGGTCTCCATCCCGCGGGACCCGAACCTGCGCCCCGTGTTCAAGGAGGGCGAGACGACCCTCTACGAAGTGCTCCCCTGAGACGTGGGCGGCGTTACCCTCGGAACTCTGCGCCTAGCTCTGTCCGCAGGCGCTCACGTGCGTTGGCGAGGCGCTCCTCGACTTCTGCGTCGGTGAGGGTGCGGTCCTCGGCGCCCAGTTCCAGGGAATACGTTAGGCTGGCGCGGCCCTCCGGAATCGGCTTGCCGGTGTAGACGTCGAAGAGGCGGACGCCGCGAGCGTGCTCCCCCATCGCTTCGCGTAGAATCGCCTCGATGCGGGCGGAGGGGACGGTGGTATCCACGACGACCGCCAGATCCCGAAGGGCGCGCGGGAAACGACTGGAGGCCTCGTAGCGGATGACTTCGTCCCGGCGCGCGAGGAGCTGTGCCGTGTCCAGCTCAAACGCGAAGAGGCCGCGTGGCAGGTCAACAGCCTGCGCAACACGAGGATGCAGCTCCCCCACCAATCCGAGGCGCTGACCACCCAACAGGAGCCACGCGCTTCTGCCGGGATGGAAACAAGGATGGTCCGCAGCCTCGGCGGTTAGGTCTCGAACGCCCAGACCGTGGATGAGTGCTTCCACGGTGCCCTTGGCGGTGAAGAAGTCAGCGGGGCGGGCGTCGGCGGGGGAGGCGCTGCTGTTCCACTGGCCGGCGCTTCGGCTGCCGAGGAGAACGCCGGCGGTGACCAGCCGGTCGTCTGGCTCGCCGCCGTTGGGGGCGCTGTGGATGTAGCCAGTCTCGAAAAGGAAGATGTCGCGCGTGCCGTAGCGGAGGTTGCGCTCCGCAGCCATGAGGAGGCCGGGCAAGAGCGAGGGCCGGAGGGTGTCGAACTCCTCGGAGAGCGGATTCCGGAGTGGCACGGCTGCACCGCCTGTGGAGGGCCATGCGGGTGAAGCGGTGAGGCCGCTATTCTCAAGGTAGGTGCTCGCCACCAGGGTGCTGGTCACCGCTTCGTAGTGGCCAAGGCCGGTAAGGAGCGAGCGCATCTCCTGGACCAGCCGGTCCTGCTCGCTGCGACGGCCTGCACCGGAAGCACCCGTAGGAAGCGTTTCCGGGAGGCGGTCGTAACCGTACATCCGGCCGACCTCCTCGATCACATCCTCTTCAATGGCCAGGTCGGGCCGCCACGTCGGAGCGGAGACCGTCCACTTCTCGCTCTCACCGCGCTGAACGGGGATGCCGAGGCGGCTCAGGTATGCTTCGGCCTCATCCTCGGTCACCGGGATGCCGAGGAGGTCGCGGCAGCGCTGCACCCGGAACGGGATGGCGATGGGCGCGATGGGCGCGGGATAGACGTCGAAGAGGGTCTGGCTAATGGTGCCGCCGGCCAGTTCCGCGATCAACTGGGCCGCCCGGTCTGCCGCGAGGATCACCCCGTTGGGGTCGACCCCTCGCTCGAAGCGATAGGAGGCGGCGCTGGAGATGCCGCACCGCTTGGAGGTGCGGCGGACGCTGGTCGGGTTGAAGTAAGCGCTCTCCAGCAGGATGTTGACGGTGCCGTCATGGACTTCGGTGTCGCGTCCGCCCATCACGCCGGCGATGGCGACCGCTCGCTCACCATCCGCGATGACGAGCATCTCGGGCTGCAGGGCAACTTCGGTCCCGTCAATTGCCAGGAGCTTCTCGCCAGGATGGGCGCGGCGGACGAGGATTCGATGCTGTGCCAATAGGTCGAGGTCGAAGGCGTGGAGGGGGTGGCCCAGCTCCAGCATGACGTAGTTGGTCACGTCCACGACGTTGCTGATCGACCGCAAGCCGGCCGCTTCCAGGCGCTTGCGCAGCCACTCCGGCGAAGGCCCAATCTTGACGCCACGGATGATGCGGGCCGCGTAGCGCGGGCAGAGGTCGAGGGCATCCACTTCCACGCGAACTGCTTCCTCGATGGGGCCGAGGGCGGAGAGCGCGGTAGCCGGAGCCTGGTACGGCCGCTCGTAGAGGGCTGCGATCTCGCGGGCTGCGCCGGTCATGGAGAGCATGTCCGCGCGGTTGGGCGTGAGCTTCAGGTAGAAGACCGGCCCACCCTCTGACTCACGGATCTCCTCAATCTCGTTGCCGGTGGTGGTGAGCCGGTCGGCCAGTGCTTCCGGTTGCTCGAAGGCGGCGGGAGCGTCTACATATTCACGGAGCCATTCAATGGGAATGAGCATAATTCAGAATTCAGAATTCAGAATGCAGAATGCAAGTGACGTAGCACGGCTTTCAGCGGGCAGGAGAGGTCGCTCAACGCGCAGGTGCCGGTGCCGCAAGGTCAGTGGTTAGAACTGCTTGAGCAGGCGCAAGTCGTTCTCAAAGAGCAGGCGGATGTCGGTGATGCCGTGCTTGACCATCGGCATGCGGTCTAGGCCGAGGCCGAAGGCGAACCCGGACCATTCCTCCGGGTCGATGCCGACGTGGCGGAGCACGTTGGGATGGATCATCCCGGCGCCGCCCAGTTCCATCCAGCGGTGCGGCAGCTTGACGGCGATCTCCACGCCGGGCTCCACGAAGGGGAAGTAGTCCGGTCGGAACCGCACCGTCACGTCATCACCGAAGAGCTCGCGGGCCATGGCGGCGAGGGTGCCCTTCAGGTCGGCGAGCGTGGCCTTGCGGTCGACCATGAAGGCGTCCACTTGGTGGAAGGTGTGGTAGTGCGTGGCGTCCACCGCCTCGTAGCGGAAGCAGCGGCCGAGGGTGAACGCCTTGAAGGGCGGCTTGAGTTGGGGCATCACGCGGCCCTGCAGCGCGGTGGTCTGGGTGCGGAGCAGGCGGCGGTCGGTGACGAAGAAGGAGGCCTGCTCGTCCAGGGCGGGATGCTCTTCGTGGAAGTTGAGGGCGGCGAAGTTGTACGCGAACTCCTCGACCTCCGGCCCTTCCACCTGCTGGTAACCCAGGCCGACGAGGATGTCGGCGACGCGCTCGAAGGTGAGGGTGAGCGGGTGGCGGCGGCCGAGGGAAGGCACGCGCCCGGGACGGGTTACGTCGACGGCTTCCTCAAGGAGCCTGCGGTCGGTCTCGGCGGACTGGAGCGCTTCGGTGCGGGACTTGAGCGCGGCGGTGAGCTCATCCTTGGCGGCATTCACGCGCTGCCCGAAGGCGGGACGTTCCTCCGCCGGCAGGGTGCCGAGGGCTCGCATCAGGAGGCTGATCTTGCCAGCCTTCCGCCCGAGGTACTCCGTATCGATCTCCGCGAGTTCCGCCAGGGCAGTGGCGCCCGCGATCCGAGCTGAGGCTTCGAAGGTAAGCTGTTCTAGGTCGCTCATGGGTGGCAGTTCTCGGGAGTCAATTCTCGGTGCGTTCTATGGTCGAGGGTAGGGTCGGTCTCTATGAATCAGACCGTGCTCTGGGACGGACCGGACCTGTCGGTTGACGGAATCAGATACTGGATTCTTGGGGGGATGAGAGACAGAGAGCGGTATGGGGTTTCAAGGGCAGATCGTTCAGCTAATCAAGCCTCATAAATCGAGGCGTGGCCCGTGATCAATGCGGACTGTTGTGGCGAGGTATTCCGAACGTCGCGGGAGTCTGAGGCTGGCACCTTCGGTTGCGGCTCGGCGGGAGCCTCGCCCTCCCGGGCACCTCGTGTCCGAAGGCGGTTCCTCGTTTGCGGTCCGGGTAGCCCCAATTCACCGCGACATCGAGATCAGCGAGGAAACGTTGCGCATGAATCTGGTCTGTGGAGGCGGAATGGTGTCCCGGAGATTCCAGCGGTCCGAATTGCGTGTGTCTTGACGAGGACACCTCACCGTCAAGACACACGCAAACGCCTCTCTGTCTCCCGGGCTGGGGGACGGAGAGGCGTTCGAAGGCACAGCAGGGGGAGTTAGGCGGCTGCGAGAGCCGCGCCCGCCTGCTGCACCAGCGCGCTAAACGAGGTGGGGTCGTTCACGGCGAGGTCTGCCATGACCTTGCGGTCCAGCTTGATCCCGGCCTTGCCCAGCCCGTAGATGAAGCGGCTGTAGGTGATGCCCTGCAGACGGCAGGCGGCGTTGATACGCGCGATCCACAGCTTGCGGAAGTCGCGCTTGCGCACGCGGCGGTCACGGTAGGCATACTGCCCGGCGTGCATGACCGCTTCGTGGGCCATGCGGAAAACGTTCTTACGGCGGCCCCAGTAACCCTTGGCGGCCTTGAATACGCGGTTGTGACGCTTGCGCGTCATCACCGAGCGCTTAACGCGTGGCATTTGGTTTCTCCATTGTGTGAGGCCTCTCGCGCCGGCGGTTCACTCTGCAGGCTGGGAGCTTGCGGGTGATGCGGGACGGAGAGGGCAATCTCTTGGACCTGGCAGGGAGCCACCCCCCACGTAGGACCAGGCCGACCCCTCGGGGCCGGCGAAACAGTGTTACGGCGTGATGGCTTAGAAGCTGTTGGGAAGCAGGCGCTGCACCTTGCGCAGGTCGCCCGGATCCAGGACGCCGTCCAGGCGCATCTTGCGGATGCGGCCGCCGCGCTTCTTGCACATCATCAGGTGGTTCTGGTGACTCTTCTCGTACATCACCTTGCCGGTGCCGGTGATCTTGAAGCGCTTCGCAGCGGTCTTGTTGGTCTTGACTTTAGGCATGGGGGTTGTGGTTTGCGACGCCTGAGGATGGCATTCACAGGGGGAGAGGTTACCAGAGCGGACGTGCCTAGTCAATGCTGCGGAGGGTGCGGGGGTGGGTTCGTGGGCATCCTGGAACTACCTTGACCGCGAGTGTAATTCAAAATTCAAAATTCAAAATTCAAGGGTCGCAAGTTGGGGGCTGTGGGCGGGAGGCACATCCGCGTGCAATGTCAGGTTCCGGGTTCCGTCCTGGGGGAGGCGGAATGAGAGGATCGCGGGCGCAGCAGGTCGATTGAACTTGCAGGTTTGCTTTGCCGGGAGGATGGTTCGGACCCGCAGGCTGCCGGGAGCGAGGGGGCGAGGGGGCGAGGGGGCGAGGGAGAGACTGACGCGCTGCGCAGGTCCGGGTGGAATCTGGGAGGGCAGTGACTCCACGCATCGCGAGGGCGGCGTGCCCAGATTGACGGCCCACAGATTGGCCCGCTATCCGTTCACATCCTTTTCCACTAGCCCGGGGGCTATTCATCTCCTGGGCAGGCGCTCGTCCCACCGGTATGCCGGTAGTAGCCTGTGCCCCTTTGCCGTGGGTCTACTGTGACCGCCCTGGGAGCGCGAATGTCCCGGCCAGGTGGCTGGACCCCTTGCGGTTGCCTTCGAACCACGCGCACAAGGCGCTAGGCTACCGGCTCACTCGTGAGGGTGGTGCAATTGCCAGATTGTGGAACCCACCCCACTACCCCGCAGGCGTTGCGTGCCCCTCAGGTTAACGATAGACTGCGTTAACTTTCGGGCCAGGGTTCCTCGACGGGGCATTTCCCGTGCCGGAGCCGTGCCCGGGTGGAGTTCCATGACGGGTCTCCGTATCGTTCTGCCGATCCTCCTGGGCTACGTCCTCGGATCGATCCCGTTTGGCTACGTCATCGTCAAGATGATGCGCCGGATCGATATCCGGGACTACGGCTCCCATAACATCGGCGCCACCAATGTCCTGCGGGTGGTGGGGTGGTTTCCGGCCCTCCTCACGCTCCTGGGGGACATCCTCAAGGGAACGGCGCCGCCCCTCTTCGCCATCTGGCTGGCGCACAAGCTCCAGCCTGGAGCCGCCCTCGCCACGGCCGACCACACGGTCGCCGTTCTGGCGGCGCTTGCCGCGGTGTGGGGCCACGCCTATTCCGCCTACTTCTATCTGAAGGAGCGCCGATTCGCGCGGGGCAAGGCGGTTGCGGCGGGCCTCGGCGCAATCATTGGATTTGTGGCATCCGGACAGGTGGCGTGGCCGGCCCTCGCCGCCGTGGCGGGCGTCTGGTTCCTCAGCATCGGCCTCCCGAAACTGCTGACCCGCCGTTGGGGATGGGTGTCGCTGTCCTCTTGCTTCGCAGCTCTCTCCATGCCGATCGCCTTCCTGGCGGTGAGCGCACCCCTGCCCTACGTGCTCTTCGGGGTGGCTGCGGCGGTCTTCGTCAACTGGAAGCACAAGGAAAACCTCGGGCGACTGCTCGATGGCGTGGAACCGCGCCTGGGGGAAAAGCTGCCCCTGGCGGGACTGGATAAGGACGAGCTTGCCTGCGCCTTCATGATTCATCCCATCACCCCGGATGATTGGTGGCAGACGCGGCGGTTCTCCTGGGCCGTGGGGCTATACCGCCTCGGCCTCCTTCCGCTGGGGGTTGTCAAGCAGCTCATGCTCATGGTGCGGCCCATCAAGACCGACACCATTACCGGCATCGTGGTCCGAGACGGACGCAAGGTGCAGGTCCACCTCATCACCGTGCCGTGGCTGCCAGACCAGATCAAGGCGCATCCGGAGCTTGCCGTTCAGCGGGCCATCCAGGCCGCCCGCGTGGCCCGCCGTCTCGGTGCCCGCTGCTTCGGCCTGGGCGCGTTCTGGAGCGTGGTCGGCAACAAGGGAAAGGATGTGCAGCAGGGCGCGCCTTTCATCCCGGTGACCAATGGCGGCGCTTACACGGCTGGAACGGTAAAGCAAGCCGTTCCGCTCGTCTTCGGCAAACTCCAGGCGAGGGGTGTCGAGCCCTCATGCGCCACTGCGGCCATCATCGGCGCGAATGGCGTGGTCGGCTTCGGTATCTGCCGCCAGCTTGCGGGGCAGGTGGCGCGCATCATCATGGTGGGGACCGATCTGGAGCGCCTGGAGCGGAGCGCTGCGTTGCTGCGGCGGCGTGCGCTGAAGTCCGGTGGCCCGGAGATCATCACCACCACGGATATGGCGGCCTGCCGAGAGGCGCACATCCTCTTCACTGCCACGTCGACGGTCGACCCTGTCCTCTTTCCGGAGCACGTGCGGGATGACGCCGTGATCTACGACCTGGGCCGTCCCGCCGACGTGGATGACTCGGTGCTCCGCATGCCGGGCGTCACCGTGATCCCTGGCGGCATCGTGCGCCCCCCTGGGAAGATGGTGCAGCGGCTGGACGTCCACTTTGGCGAAGGCCTGATCCCCGCCTGTATGACCGAGACCATCCTAATCGCACTTGATGAATGCTACGACCGCGTCAGCCTGGGCGACGGTACCAAGAGCGAGAATATCGATCACTTTGTCGAGTTGTCCGAACGCTACGGCTTTGTGGTGGTGGACGAAGCCGCTCGCCCGCCGGCGATCCTGCCGCGTGGCGAGGCTGCTCTCCTGGCCCAGGCCAACCTGCGCCCCGCCAATTGAATGCGAGGGGGCGAGGGGGAGAGGGAGCTCCGACGCGCAGTGCGGGTTCGGGTGGAATCTGGGAGGGCAGTGAGTCCACGAGCCGGGAACGATGGCGTTCCCAGATTGACGGTATTCGGCTGGGCCGCTTCATAACGGCCCAAACTCTGACGAGCAGGGAACGGTTGCAGTGATGAGATGGATTGGTGGAACCGCATTGGCGCTGGCTCTATCCGCTGGCGCGGCGCTTGCCTGGGGGCAGGAGGCTGCGAAGCCATCGGCTCCCCTGCCTTTCCCGAAGCCATCCGCCGAAGCGCTCCAGTTCTTCGAGAGCAAGGTGCGGCCGGTCCTCGTGCAGCAGTGCGGCGCGTGCCACGGAGAGAAATCGGCCCGGGGTGGCCTCCGCCTTGACCTCTATGCCGCACTCCTGAAGGGTGGCGAGTCCGGCCCCGCCATCCAGCCGGGCGATCCGGACAAGAGTCCCCTCATCCAGGTCCTGCGCTACGACGGGCCGGTCAAGATGCCTCCGCAGGGCAAGCTGAGGGCGCAGCAGATTGAGGACCTCACCGCTTGGGTCCGCATGGGTGCGCCCTGGCCGGAGGAGAAGGGCAAGGGGCAGGATGCCGCCAGAGGGCATGCCGCACCAAGCGGTCCCCATTGGGCCTTCCAGCCCGTGAAGCCGCCGGCGATCCCAGCCTTCCCCAAGGCTAAAGCCCTTGTCCGTAATCCCATCGACGCCTTCATCCGGCAGCAACTCACCTCAAAGGGCATTCAGCCTGCGCCGAGGGCCACGAAGCGGGAGCTGATCCGCCGCCTCTACTTCGATCTGATCGGCCTGCCGCCCGCGGCGGAAGAGGTGGACCGTTTCACTGCGGACACCGACCCGCTTGCTTATGAGAAGCTGGTCGACCAACTCCTCGCTCGCCCGCAGTTTGGGGAGCGATGGGGGCGGCACTGGCTGGACGTGGTCCGCTACGGCCAGACGAACGGCTATGAGCGAGACGACGAGAAGATGCACTCGTGGCGATACCGGGATTACGTCATCCAGAGCTTCAACGCCGATAAGCCGTACGACCAGTTCCTCAAGGAGCAGCTTGCCGGCGACGAACTCGACACGGTCACGGATCACTCCCTCATCGCCACCGGCTTCTACCGCATCGGAGTCTGGGACGATGAGCCGGACGACGCCAAGCAGGCCGAGTTCGACAACCTGGACGATGTCCTCTCCACCGCCACTCAGGCGATGCTCGGCCTCACGGTCGGCTGCGCCCGCTGTCACGACCACAAGTTCGATCCGGTCTCGCAGGAGGAGTACTACGGGCTCCTCAGCTTCATGCGCAACGTTCGCCGCTACGCCAACGTGGACCCGGCCAAGGACCGCGACCCCGCCATCTTCCACAAACTGACCGACGGGACGGAAACCCTGGCGGTGAAAGAGACCGGGACGGCCCCGCTCAAGACCACCATCCTGATCCGAGGCAATGCCGCCACTCCCGGCCCGGAGGTACAGCCCCGCTTCCTCTCCGCCCTTCGCGGCGGGAAACCGTGGCTCCCCGAGCTGCCACCGAGCGGGACGAATGGGAAGACGACGGGTCGGCGGCGCGTCCTCGCGGAGTGGATTGCCAGCCGCGAGAACCCGTTGACGGCGCGCGTGATGGTCAACCGTGTCTGGTCGCACCTCTTCGGCAGGGGCCTGGTGGAGAGCGCCAACGACTTTGGACGGAATGGCGAGAAGCCGACGCATCCCGAACTGCTGGATCACCTCGCCGGCAGGTTCTCGGGAGCTTGGTCGATCAAGTCGCTTATCCGGCAGATCGTTACCTCGGAGACGTATCGCCAGTCGAGCCGGACCGCCAACCCGAAAGGCGTTGCAACCGACCCCGGCAATACGCTTCTCTGGCGGCAGAACCTACGACGGCTCCAGGCAGAGGCGATCCGGGACAGTATTCTCGCCACCAGCGGCAAGCTCAACCTGGCGATGGGCGGACGCGGCATCTTCCCCAAGCTGCCGCCGGAGGTGCTCTCCACGCAGAGCCGTCCGGGGAGCGGCTGGGACCAGAACCTGAGCGAGGTAGTGCGGAGCCGGCGCAGTGTCTACGTCTTCGTGAAGTGGACCCTGGGAGTGCGGTTCCTGGAGGTCTTCGATGCCACCACGCCGGACAGCTCCGTCGCCAAGCGTCCCACCCCCACCATCGCCCCGCAGGCGCTGGTGATGCTGAACAGCGCCTTCATGGATGAGCAGTCCGAGGCCTTCGCGGTGCGCCTCCTCAAGGAAGCGGGCCCTGATCTAGACCAGCAGGTGCAACGCGCGTTCCGGGTGGCCCTCGGCCGCCAGCCCACCGCTCGGGAGGCGCAGGTTGGCCGTGACTACATCACCCGGCAGTTGCAACTGGTCAGCCCCGGACCCAGCCCCGAGCCGGCGCAGCGAAAGGCGCTCGCCGCTTTCTGCAAGGTCGTCCTGAACCTCAACGAATTTGTGTATGTGGATTAGTGAGTGGTGAGTGGTGAGTGGTGAGTGGTGAGTGGTGAGTGGTGACCGCCGTCCAAGAGGCAAACCGTGAACGAAGCACGCTTCTCGCTCGAAGAGTTTGAGCTTTACCAGGCTGCACGGAAGTTCCGGCAGGAGGTCTACCGGTTGATTCGCCTGCTACCGAAGGAAGAGCGATACTCTTTGGATCCCCAGATGCGCAGAGCAGCGATCTCGGTCACCAACAACATCGCCGAAGGCCACGGCAGATTCCATTATCAAGAGGGCATCCAATTCTGCCGTATTGCCCGAGGATCGGTCTCCGAGTTGATCGACGACTTGAACATCTGCGTTGATGAAAGCTACGGCGACGCCCCGCTTGCAGCACGGCTCAAGCAAGATGCATACAGCCTGATCGCTCGCCTCAACGGATACATCGCGTATTTGGAGCGAAAGAAGCCGGGTTCCGTTCCCGCACAACGGGAGCCGGTACCGCAACGGGTCACTACTCACCACGCACCAACTAACCACTCACCGGACCCGAAGACGAGGACGACTCCATGACTTCCAACACATGCACGGGCACGAGGCGGGAGTTCCTCTGGCAAGGAGGAGCGGGCTTTGCGGGGATGGCGCTGACGGCGCTGCTGGAGCAGGACGGCTTCTTCCAGCGTCCGGCGGTGGCGGCCACCCTTGCCAAGCCGGTCAGCGGTGGGGTGGCGAACCCGGTGGCGGAGCGGGCGCCGCACTTCTTCGGCAAGGCGAAGCACGTCATCTTCTTCTTCCTGTACGGAGGGCCGCCGTCGATGGACACCTTCGACTACAAGCCGGAGTTGCAGAAGCGCGACGGCCAGACGGTCGACATGGAGATCCGGCGCGGTTCCATTCAGAAGCAGAAGCTCCTCGCCTCCCGGCGGGAATTCAAGCAGCACGGGAAGTCCGGCCTCTGGTGCAGCGATGCCTTCCCCCACATCGCGCGGCACATGGATGAGCTGTGCGTCATCAAGAGCCTCTATGCGGACACCTTCGCGCACGGCTCCGCGATGATCCAGATGAACAGCGGCCGCATCATCCAGGGGTATCCGTCGCTCGGCTCGTGGCTGAACTACGGCCTCGGCACTTCCAACCAGAATCTCCCCGGCTACACCGTCATGCTGGACCCGCGCGGCGGTCCGATCTCCGGCGCGGCGAACTGGTCGAGTGGCTTCATGCCGGCGGCCTACCAGGGCACGCACCTGCGCCACAAGGGTGAGCCGATCCTCGATCTGGCCCCCAAGACCGACACGTCGCGCCACGCCCAGCGGGAGCAGATCGACGCCATCAACGCGCTCAACCAGGAGCACCTGCGGGACCGGCCCGGCTACAGCGAACTCCAGGCCCGCATCGCCAGCTATGAGCTCGCCTTCCAGCTTCAGTCGACCGCGCCGGAGATCATGGACCTCTCCACGGAGAGCGCCCGCACCCTGGAGATGTATGGCATCAACCAGCCCAAGCCGGAGACCCACAAGCTGGCACAGGGTCCGTCGCATTTCGGCCGGCAGTGCCTGATCGCGCGGCGGCTGGTGGAGCAGGGGACCCGTTTCGTCCAGATCTACAGCGGCGGCGGCCACCAGCAGGAGAACTGGGACGCGCACAACGGCGTGGAAGAGAACCTGATGATCCACGCGCCGGAGATCGATCAGCCGATCCACGCGCTGCTCACCGACCTCAAGCAGCGTGGCCTCCTGGATGAGACGCTCCTGGTGTGGGGCGGGGAGTTCGGCCGACAGCCGGTTTCCCAGGGCAACGGCGGCCGCGACCACAACCCGAAGGGCTTCTGCTACTGGATGGCCGGCGGCGGCGTCAAGGGCGGCACCAGCTACGGCGAGACGGACGAGCTAGGCCACGAGGCCGTGGTCAACCGCACGCACATCCGGGACCTCCACGCGACCATCATGCACCTGATGGGGCTGGACCATAACAAGCTGACCTACTTCTACGGCGGCCTCGATCACAAGCTCACGGGCGTTCAGGAAGCGCATGTCATCAAGGACGTACTCGGGTGACGCGGAGTGACGCCGGTGGTCGGCTACCGGAAGGTGTTTAGCGCCGAAACCGGACTATGGAGCGTCCACCGGTTGAAGGAACTCGAGGCGGTTGCCGAAGGGATCGCTTACGTAGAAGCGATGGTAGCCTTCCAGCGGCTCGTCGGTGGCAGCGAGGTGACCCGCGGCTTCGCACTGGTGAGAGAGAGCCTCAAGGTCGCTGACGAGCAGGGCGGGGTGCGCCTTGCGGGCGGGTTGGAAACCGGGCTCCACGCCGAGGTGCAGCTTCAGAGTGCCAGCGGTGAACCAGACCCCGCCCCTCGCCGCCAGGTTCGCCGGCTTGGGCACTTCCTGGAGGCCGAGCACGCCGCTGTAGAAGGCTCGCGCCCGGTCTTCCTCGCCGGGCGGCATTGCGAGTTGCACATGATCGAGCGCGTAGATCGGCATTAGATTGCCGCGACCACGGCCACCGCCTTGCCGCCGCCTTCCTGGATCTCGAAGGGGGCCTTCACGCGGACGGTCTTCATCTTGCAGACGGAGTCCTTGTTGGAGCAGTAGAAGAGAGTCAGGGTGAGCGCCAGGGCTCCGCGCGCGCCGGCCACCCCCGTGACGATCGGTGCGCGGAGTGGCAGAACGAACTCCGCTCCGGTGATGGTGGTGCGGGTGAGGGTGACGCCCGAGCCTTCCACGACTGCCACCAGTCGATGGGGGGAGTCGGTGGCCAGCTTGTGGTCGGGCGGCAGCTTCACCTCAACCGTCACCTCTCCCGATGAACCGGGTGCGAGTCGGGTCACCGGCAGGGTGGTGACATTTGTCTCCGGGACCTTCACCTGCGGCGAGCGTGCCGGCTCCGCAGGGAGCGGCCGGGGCAGTCCCTTAAGCGTCAGAGTGGATGTGCCACGGGTGGCGAGGTCGATCACGCGGATGCCGTGGTTGTTGGTGTCCG
>JANPLG010000317.1:0-18061 GCA_031426395.1 Actinomycetes bacterium | reverse complement strand
CCAGCCAATAACGCGCGAAATCATGCGCGCCCCGGCGGCAGCGGCTCCCGCCGCCTGTTCGACCCCGGCGCAGTGCGCAAACAGAGCCGGGAACTGCTCCATCGGACCGCACACCGATCTATTTGAGGACAGGCTCCTAGGCATGATTGCGGTGCGCTGTGGTGGAAATCGCCACGCTTAACTATGGACAATAGTCTAGGACCACCTCACCTTGACTGCAGCGTTGGATGTCGTATCAAGCACCGGTGCTCGCAGTGATTCCGTTGGGTTAGGAACTTGAGGATCCTCAAGGAGTAAAACCGTGAAACTCGTCAATCCCATCAGTAAGGATCCCGAGATCATGAGCGGGACGCCCGTGTTCAGCGGGTCCCGGGTACCCGCTAGAGCTCTCTTCGACTATCTGGAGGAAGGCCACAACCTGGAGGAGTTCCTTGATGACTTCCCCACCGTGAGCCGTGAACTCGCTGAGGCAGCAATCCAGCAATCCGGGAGGCTTCTCGTGGAGCAATGCCGTGAGAGTGCTGCTTGACGAATGTGTTCCGAAGAAGCTGAAGCGAAGCATGCCGGGTCACGAAGTGAGAACGGTCGCGGATATGCGCTGGGCCGGCATCAAGAACGGCAGGCTCCTCGCCAAGGCGGAAGCGTGCTTCGATGTCTTCGTAACGGTAGATAGCAGCATTCGCTTCCAGCAGAGCCTGGACAGGCTGGACCTTGCCGTTGTGATCCTCGACGTTTCCAACAATAGACTCGACACACTGGAGCCATTGATGCCCAGGGTGCTGCGGGCCATAGATGGCCTCGGGCCAGGCGATCTGGCTGTGGTCGAAGACGCGTAGGCGTCGTGGAGTTCTGAACTTGGAATCGGGAGGGCCAGCAGGGTTGGACCGTGAGGATGTCCGCTCCCTCGCCCATGCGGTCACCCCGGACCTCCAGCCTGTGATCATTGGCGGACAGCGGCTTGCGGCGGAGCAGCAGTGGTCCGTGCTGGTGGCGGCGGTGGCGTGGGGGGAGGTCCACCTGCTCTGGCCGAAGGCGATCCCGGTGCGCGACTTCCTCCCGCCCGTAGGCGTTTACCCAGGACCGTACGAGGAATTCAAGCTTCCCATCGGCCTCCTGATGGCGACGGCGCGCGGCGCTCTCGCCAGGGCCGAGGCTGAGGGGCGCATCCCAGCCTCCATTGCGCTGGTTGCGCCGGTTGCGCCGGTTGCGCTGGGCGGCGGCGAGATCGGGCCGGCGGCTCTGCTGCGTGCCTGCGCCCGCGCCATCCCGAAGCACTTCCGCGCCCGCTGGCCCGCATCCGTACAGGTTGAGCCGGCGCCGGAGCCATGGTCGGACGAGCCACCTTCCGACTTCAGCTGATCCAAATCCGCACTCCGCACTCCGCACTCCGCACTCCGCATTCGAATGCGTGGCCCGAGCCGACAATCTCCCCGTGAACCCCGACTCTCCCCGCCTCTCAGCCGTTGCCCTGCGCCTCGGACGCCTCCAGGCGTGCCGTGAGGCTCGGGCGGGCTTCGCAGAGTGGTCAGTGGTAATGGACGGAGAGGTCGATGGGAAGCCGCAGCGGGCCATCGCCTATCCGGAGCTGACGGGCGAACTGCGGGTTGGCGACCGTGTCTGGCTGAACACCACCGCCGTGGCGCTCTCCCTGGGAACGGGTGGAACACACTTCGTCGTCGCCCGGGCGGATGTCGGTCACGACGCTCCTGAGATCGAAGAACCCTTCCCGGGCCGCGAAGCGGGGCACCTCCTCAAGCTGCGCTACACTCCGTTGCAGCATCGGGTCTTCTGCGCAGAGGAAGAAGAATCGCCCCACCGTGCGGCGGTGGAGGGCTTCCGGTCGCTGGCCGGCATTCCCGTTCTTGCGGTGGAGCTGCACAGCGCCGCGGGCGCTGCTGCCCTCGCGGCCCACGCGCTCCGGCCCGGACTCAGGCTCGCGTGGGTCCAGACCGATTCCGCCGCCCTTCCCCTGGCGCTCAGCCGGCTGGTGGCGCGGCTGCGGGACGACGGGGTCATCACGGCCACCCTTACCACGGGCCAGGCGTGGGGCGGCGACCACGAGACGGTGACTCTCCACTCCGCCCTGGCGGTTGCGGCGTCAGTGGTGCGCTCGGATCTGATTCTGGTGACGCAGGGACCCGGCAATGCCGGCACCGGGACGGCGTTCGGGTTCTCCGGACTCGCCCTGATCGAGGCGCTCCATGCGGCGCACGCGCTGCACGGCACACCGCTCCTCGCCGCTCGCATGAGCAGCGGCGACCCCCGCCCCCGCCACCAGGGGCTGAGCCACCACACGCGGACGATGCTCCAGTGCCTGCGAACCCCCGTGACCATGCCGCTGCCGACCGGCGAGCGTCCGGACGACCTGCCCCCCGAGCACGAATACCCGGGAATCGATACAGCGCCGGTCTTTGCTTGCTTGGAGCCCTATCGGCATCTGCTCCGGACCATGGGCCGCGATCTGGACGAAGACCCGCTCTTCTTCCGGGCGGCGGCAGCGGCGGGAGTGGCCTGCATCACTCATGCAAGGCGGGAAAGCAGCTAAACTGGTGGGGCCTAATCGCTTCTGGCCGCAGCCAAGTTCCTACTCCTTTCTCCTACTCCTAATCTTACTCCCAAGCCTTTTGTGGAGATCCCGCCTACCGGCAAGTGGATCAAGCTTCCAGGGCATCTCGGAGTAGGATTAGGATTAAGAGTAGGATTAGGAACCGGTAGGCTACGGCCGCTCCCAGGCTCCAGCCTGTTTGCCGCGCGAGGGTCAGGGGAGTGGGATGACGCTGGAACAACTCGCGGGCCAGGTGCTCTGGTGCGGCTGGAGCGAGACATCCACGGATCCCGCTGTGACCACGGCCAGCGGTCTCAACGACCATGCCCGCTGGCTGCTGGAAGACATCGAGGTCGGCGGAATCGTCCTCTTCCCCCGCAACCTGGGGGGCGCGCATGAGATCGCCGCGCTGGTGGCGGAACTGCGGCGGCACGGGGCGGGCGCGCCGATCATCGGGGTCGACCAGGAAGGCGGTCGGGTGGCGCGGATCGCGCTGCCGGGCGTCACCTTCCCCGGCAACATGGCGCTCGGCGTGATTGATGAGCCGGAGACCACGCAGGCCGTCCATCGGGCGCTTGGGGAACAGTTGGCCGCGCTGGGGATCGAGGTGGCCTTCTCGCCCTCCCTGGACGTCAACAACAACCCGCGCAACCCGGTCATCGGTATCCGTTCCTTCGGAGAGTGCCCGGAGCAGGTCACGCGCCATGGCCTGGCCGCGATGTCGGGCCTCCAGCAAGCCGGATTGCTGCCCGTGATCAAGCATTTCCCCGGCCACGGCGATACCGATGTCGACAGCCACCTCGCACTGCCGGTGCAGACCGCCACCCGGGAGCGGCTGGACGCGGTGGAGCTGGTCCCGTTCCGCGCCGCTCTGGCTGCCGGAGCGCCGGCGGTGATGACCACCCACATCATTTTCAAAGAGCTCGACCCGGTGCTCCCCTCCACCCTCTCCCCACGGATCATCCAGGGGCTGCTGCGGGACGAACTCGGATTCCAGGGGCTGGTGGTCACCGACTGCCTGGAGATGCAGGGGATCACCGCGCACTGGTCGCCCGAGGAGACGGCGGTCCTCGCTCTGAAGGCCGGCGCGGACATGCTGGTCGCCTGCCACACATGGGAACTGCAGCGCCGCATGCACGACGCCATCTGCCACGCGGTCCGCAGCGGCGACCTCCCAGAGGCACGCCTGGTGGAGGCCGCCGGCCGAATCGCCGCAGCCCGTCAGATCACCACCACCGTCCGGGAGCAGTCGTCACGACCGGAGCTGGTCGGCGCGCCGCAATATCGCGCGCTGGAGCAGGATGTCGCGCGGCGCGGTCTGCAGCTCTGGGAGACGCGGGAGCCTGCGTTCGGGACGATGCCGGACGGCCCGGCGGGGTGGTCACGCCAGGAGCCGGTGACGGTGTCCGGTGCGGAGATGACCAGCCTGAAGCTGGCCGGAATCCTGCGCGAGCATGGATTCACGGTGGAGACCCTCGCACCGGAAGCGGTGACGCCGGAGCGGCTCCGGTCGGCCTCGCAGCTTGTCTGGGTCGTCCTGCCGGATGAGCCGTTCGCGGGACCCACGCCGCCCCCCATTGGCGAGGCGCTGGCGAGCCATCCACGCGCCGTCACGGTGGCCTGCCGGGAACCGTACGTGCTCGACCGCTACCCCGGAGCGCTCCGCGTGGCGGCGTGGGGACCGATGACTCCCAACCTGGAAGCCGTGGCTGCCTGGCTGGCGGGCGAAGGAGCCTGACCTCGCCCCGATTCCGTGGAACCATTGCCCGTTCCGGCGTAGTATTCGAGGCAACCCTGCTGCGGCGCGTCCATAGGCCGTCGAACGTGGGCCAATTGCGGGACCCGGATTGCAGGACCCGGATTGCGGCCCCCGAATTGCAGGCGCTGATTGAGAGGCATCGATGACAGCCAACGGTAGTCGGATGGGGCCGGGGGTTCCGGCAGGTCCTGCCGCAGGGACCCCTGCCGTGGAAACATCTGTTCTGGCTGATTTCACGCGGCAGCTCGGCGCGATGGTGGATGTGGGCGTCGACATCCTGCGAGCGCTGCGGGTCGCCAGCCAGCATACCGGCGACCTCACCCTGCAGGGCGTCTCGACGGATCTCATCCGTCTCCTCCAGGACGGTCGTGAACTCCACCAAGCCATGGCCCGCCACCCGGAGGTTTTCGGTGCCTTCTACGTGGAGATCGTCCGCCAGGGCGAGGTCGACGGCCAGCTCGGCACGGCACTGCTGGCCGTCGCGGACTACCTGGAGCGCGCGCACGCCACCGGCGCGAAGCCGGGCGCCGCTCCTGGCACCACCATGCAGACCAACCTGGTGGCGCAGACCATGACCGCGCTTGGAGTGATGGCGCTTGGAGCCGCCGCGCTCTGGTCCCTCAATTCCGCCGGCCTGATGGACGACCGCTGGCTGGCCCCTATCGGTCTGGCGTGGGCGGGATTCTGCCTGCTGGGTGGCGCGGCCCTGGTGGTGCGGGTACGCCAATCCATGCAGCCATCCCCGGCGCTCCCCAGCCTGCCCCCGAAATCTTCGGACCGAAAGCGCGAGGAAGCCCTGGGAATCGCGCGCTCCACGCTGATGGAGCAGGACGAGGATCAGGAGAGCAAGGGACTCACGGAAAGCGAGAAGCTGGCCCTCCTCGATCCACCGGAGCCATTTGTCGGGACGCGCGGGTGACGGGGGGAGCGAGGGGGGATTGAGAGATGAAGCGAAGCGAGCTTCTCACCAACTCACCAACTCACCACTCACCACTCACCAACTCACCCACTCGGCAAGGTGAATGGCGTCACAAGCTCGAATGCTCTCCTGGCGAAACGGCAGGAAGCGCTAACTAAGCGTCCTGCTGTGAGTTGAGGCCATTGGCGGCCATTAGCCAGGCAGTTGACCACGCTTCAAGGATGCAGCAGATGGAGACGCGCGAGTTTCATTTTTCGGAAGGCACCTCCAACAAGTTCTGGAAGATCTCGCTGGACGGCACCGGGTTCACCGTCCATTGGGGCAAGCTCGGGACGGCGGGGCAGGCGCAGACCAAGGAGTTCGCGGACGCCGCCGCCGCCCGGCAGGCCGCCGAGAAGCTAATCCAAGAGAAGGTCCGCAAGGGGTACCTGGAGCAGGGGGAAGCAGCGCCCATCTCGGTTACGCCTACTGTGAAGGCCGCGCCCGCCCCCAAGGCCAAGGCGGCACCCGCCGAGAAGCCAGCTCCCGCTGCGAAGGACGAGGATGCGCCCGCGACGGCACCAGTGCCCGCGCCCGCCACCCCACAGGAAGAGCCGGCGCCGTTCGTCTTCGACGCCGACCAGCCGCGCTCCCTCAACCTGAATGACTCTGACTGGGCCTGGGTGAGCTACCGCCAGAAGGAACCCGTCCGGCCGGAGCCGCCCGCTTTCGACGTCAAGGAAGCGGCAGCGCGGCTCTCCAAGGTGCCAAACTCGCAGACCAACTACCGCCCCATCTGGGAGCGGGCCAACATCGCGCCGGTCCTCTCCAAAGAGGAGGCGCTTTTCTGGTGGAACGCGCTCTCCAAGTGCCGCTGGGACAAGCAGCCCAAGGCGATGGCGAAGGAGCTGCTGGAGAAAAAGCTCGACCGCCGCCCAGAGCTGAAGATCGCGCTGGAGCGCGTCTGCTCGTCGTTCAGCCCTGAAAGCGCCAAGCCCCTGGGTAGCCTCTATTCGGCCTCGGAACTGTTCGAGGCCATGCTCAACCTCCATGAGGAGGGGGTGGCGAAGACCACCCATCACTGGCAAGGCGCTCATCTGGCGGACGTGGCGTTCGGGTTGTGCATGTATGTTCTGCCCTACGTGGACGCGGCGGAGCGCGAGAAGATCCGTGAGTTGGCCCGCCCCAACGTCACGCTTGCCAACTGGCCACAATCACAGACCGGGTCCGTGACCAATCTCCCCGACCCCTCCTTCTACGTGGCTGGTGCCGTGGGCCTCGCGGAGGAGCTACGGGCGGTGGTGGAAGCGTTGCCCGACGATGCTTTCAACGCCGTGGAGGAGTACCTGGACTACTACCTGCACCCGCAGCAGGTAGTGCTCGGCCTGGGCAGCCGCGAGCTGGTGGAGCACCATTTCCGCCGCTTGAAGCTGAAGATCCTGGACCCCGTGGTGATCCGGGCATGGCTGGCCCACACGGGTCACGAGGCGCTGGATCTCGTCAAGGAGAGCCTAATCACCGTCACCAACAAAGAGGACGCCGAGCAGTTGCTCACGGCGCTTAGCGCTGTCGCAGCGCCGGAAGCAGCGCCAGTGATGCTGGAGCTGATGCTCGGTTCCAAGGCGCCCAAGTTGGCCCGCAAGTGGCTGGACGATCACCCGAACCACACCGTGACCGGCTTGATCCCGGTAGCCGCAGGGCGCGGGAAGCTGGCGGATGCCGCTGTCGAGTACCTGCGGTCCCTCAAGCGCAAGGGAGGCCAGGAACTGATCGCTGCCGCCCTGGACCGGGCGCCCTCGGAAGCGGCGGAGCGGGTGCGGAGCCTTGTCCTGGAGCACGAGGACGCGGGCGGGGAGCCGCTCGATGACGCCTCGACCCCTGACTGGCTGAAGGCGGTCCTCAAGGAAGCGGCCAAGAAGAAGGCGCCGGCATGGGTTACGCCCGCTGATCTCCCCGCCATCGCCCTTGACGGCGGGCGGCTGAACGAGGAACAGACGGCCACAGCGCTGGCGGCGCTGGCGGCCAGCAAGCTGGAAGAGCCGAACCCGCTGGTCACCGCGCTGAAGCAGCACGCCGACCGCCTCTCACTGGACGGCTTCGCATGGCGGCTCTTCGAGCGATGGCTCTCCGAGGGCGGTCCCGCGAAGGAGAAGTGGGCGATGCAGGCGATCGGCCACTGGGGCAGCGACGCCACTGCCCTGAAGCTGACCCCGATGATCCGCAACTGGCCCGGTGAGAGTCAGCACCAGCGCGCCGTCCTCGGCCTGGAGTGCCTGCGGACCATCGGAACCGACACCGCCCTGATGCAGATCAATGGCATCGCGCAGAAGGTCGCCTTCAAGGGCCTCAAGGCGAAGGCCGGTGAGTGCATGGAAGGCATCGCCACCGACCGGGGCCTCACGCGCTCCCAGCTTGAGGACCGGATCGTCCCGGACTGCGACCTGGATGAGCGGGGGTCGCGAACCTTTGACTTCGGTCCCCGGCAGTTCACGATGGTCCTGGGTGCCGGGATGAAGCCGATGATCCGCGAGGCGGACGGCAAAATCAAGCCTGACCTCCCCAAGCCCAGCGCCAAAGACGACCCGACGCTCTCCGCCCAGGCGGTCGCTGACTGGAAGCTCCTGAAGAAGCTGGTAGCGGAAGTGGCGAAGGTCCAGGCCGTCCGGCTGGAGCAGGCGATGGTCACCGGCAGGCGCTGGCCTGCGGATGAGTTCGAGTCGCTGCTGGTCCGCCATCCGCTCATGACCAACCTGGTGCGGATGGTCATCTGGAGCGCCTACTCGCCTGAAGGAGAGCGCGAAGGCACCTTCCGCGTCACGGAGGACCTTTCCTACGCGGACCCGACCGACGACGTCTTCGCCCTTGGCCCGGACCGAACGGTCGGCATCGTCCACCCGCTGCAGCTCTCGGAGAAGGAGAAGGCGGCGTGGGGCGAGATCCTCAGCGACTACGAGATCGTCCCTCCCTTCAGCCAGATCGGCCGCCCGGTCTACGGCCTGGAAGCCGGGGAGCATGAGGAGAAGGAGCTGAAGCGCTGGGAGAAGATCGAGATCCCGCCGCAGTCCCTCGTCTTCACGCTGGAGAAGCTGGGCTGGCAGCGCGGCATCCCGGAAGACGGCGGTGTCTTCTACACCCACTCCAAGCCATTCTACGGTGCCGATGTCAGCGCCATCGTGGAGTATGAGCAGGGGGTGCCGGTCGGCTACATGGAGGGCTGGGACGATCAGAACATCACCAAGTGCTTCATCATCCCGGGCATCTATAAGCCGGACTGGTACGCCCAGCATGAGAAGCAGATTCCTCTCGGTGACGTTGACCCTGTGGTGATCAGTGAGGTGCTCAACGACCTGAACGTCGTGGCATCCAAGGGCAAGTAGATGGCGAAGCGCGTGCGGGAGGAGTCCTCCGGCCTGGCGCTTGCGCCGGAGGACTGGTTCTGGGGGTCGTGGCGCGACCTCGACCCACTTCCCTTGCCGGTGTCGCCCCTTTCAACCCGGAGGCGGCACTGGAGCGGATCGGCGAGGTGCCGAACATCCCCTACTACGGGAGCACGCCATGGAGTTCCTGGGCCAACCCTTGCCATCAAATCCGAGATCCGAAACTGGCATCATCTCTTCAGTTTCTTGAGACGGCGCTCCAGCCACTCAGCCAGCCCGGCGGGGTCCGGCCCAGCGCCCGTGCTCATCTTCAACGACTCGTCCTCACCCAGTGCCTGGTGCATCCGGCGGGTCCAGTCGTAGTAGCGGCGGCTGGCGAAGCCGACGCGTTCTTCCGGAACACGGTAGAGCCAGAGGAGCCGTGGCGCGACCAAACTGGCGATCTGCGGCACATCAGCGTAGCGAAGGATGCCGGGGACCTCGGGCAGCCCCTCTCCACCGTCACGGTAGGTCGTGTCACTGCAATCGGCGACGACGCCCGCCACGCGCTCATCGAAGCCGCCGGCGAGGAGCGCGGTGACGCCCTGGTCGTCGACACCAATGATGACCACCCGGCCGGGATCAACATCTGCCTGGCCGAAGAGCCATCGGAGGGCGGCGAGGGCGTCCGTGGTGGCCATTCCGACCTCTGGCCGCCCTGCGGCCTCCATCGCCGCCTGCATTGTCGATGATGGATCGGCGGCCATTTCTCCACGGAAGCGGACATCCGGCGCCAGCACGGACCAGCCGGCCTGCTTGAGTCCCTGGACCCACGGAAGCACGAGAGCGGCTTCCTTTCCATCCGGATGCAGCGCAAGCACCGCAGGACGCAGTGCAACGGCCGCCTTCGTACGCTGCTCATTCTCGGCATCGACTGCGGAAGCGCCCGCCGGCAACCATGCACAGGCAATGTCGACTTCCGGCTCCGAGGTGAGCGTGAGGAGCCGAGGCCCTTCAGCCTGATCTCCACCCGCTTCCGCCAGCGCGGGAGCGAGGGCGGTGAGCGGCACGCCGAGTCCAAGAAGCTCGCTGAGGTCGGTTCGGAGGCGCTCCTGCCAGGCCCTGCGGCTTCCTTTGCTCTCCAGCGGCGGCGGCTGAACAAGGAGCCGCTTCTGCACCCACTCGAGGATGGCTGCCTCGTCCTGACCGGCCTGATCGTCACTTGCCCCGATCTCCGGCAGTGTGGGCATTTCGGCATCCGGGATGGGAGATGCGAGCTCCGCTGCCGACCGGTTCCCCCGCAACTCACGCTCCAGCCATTGGTAGGTGGCTGCGCGCTCGACAGACGGGTCAGATGTCCCGTCGCCGATGGCAAGCCGGTCCTCCTGACCCCAGATACGGTAGAGAGCGCGGAGATCCGCGACGACGCCTTCAGCAACTCCATCGCCTCTCAGCTCCACGGCTCGCGGGCTTGCGAGACCGAGGATTTCCGGGCTGCCGGTCCACTGAATGAGGCCGGGGACGGGCTGCCAGGCCACGGATGCCTCGGCCAGCCCCGGCAGAACGGCGGGGAGGGAGGTCGCGCGGATCCGTTCCTTGTCATCGATCGCCAGGAGGTACAGCGCCTGCTGTGCGCCACCCGCCGTCGCCACCACCCCGACCCGGTCACCATCCACGCTAGGGTGCGCGTGGAGAAGCTCGAAGGCCCGCAGCATCGACCACGTTCCTAGGGTGAGCGGACTAATCCCCGCTTCCGGGTAGCTGAACCGGGCTGGGTCCGGGGCGAGAACCGCATACCCTTGCCGCGCCAGCCCCACCATCCACGCCAGGGCGGTGCTCCGCTCATCCATCCCCGCGCCGTAGCTAAGGATGACGGCGGTCGGAGGGCGCGCTTCCTCCTCGCCAGAGGGGGGCGGCATCACCAGCCAGCCCCGAGCGTAGGCTTTCGGCAGGATCTGCCACGCAATCCGGGAGAAGCTGAGGTCCGCGACATCCGCTCCAGGCTCCTCGGTGACAGCGAGCGGGATTCGCTCCGGGAGCGGGTCGAGGCTAAGCGCGCGCAGGATGCGAGGTCGCAACTCCGCGCGGCGCTGGATCCAGGCCGCCTTGGTGGTTGGGCCGGGATTGCCAAGGATGCCCCACGAAGGCGCCAAGTTCCGGAAGTAGGGAGCGAGCCGCTCGTTGGGCGGGGTGTCGAAGAGACGCGAGCGGTGGTTCATAGTACGTGCCTGGAACTGGGTCAGGAGGGGGATGCCGAGAGAGGATACCGCATCGAGCCTCAATGGGCTTGCGTGGGACGGTCGTTCCCGGTCCACCCCGCCCATCCCTGGCACGTTTGCCTCGCAAGGACCACGGGTAAGTCCGATCGGCACCCCGCCACGAACGGCGTTCACCATTACCCGCGCTTCTGCCGCCGACACCGGGTTCCTGGCGCACTCCCACCCTTCCGTTTACTCCGGCATTCGCCTTAGGGCTTACTCTTCCATGGCTGGCGCTCCCCTGTCTTGCTACGAGCTACGCGAAAAGCAGCTTCCCCTCCTGGTGCTGGATGGGACCCTGGACGTTTCCACCTGCGACCAGGCCCTCGCGGCTATCCGGCAGTACCTGCTGGAAAAAGGCCCGACCATCGTCCTGGACGGTAGCCGCCTCGACTTCATTGATAGCAAGGGAGTGGGCACGCTGATCAACGTGCTGAAGAGCGTGCGGGAAGTCGGCGGGAAGCTCTACATGCGCAGCCCCTCCGTTCCGGCGCGGAAGATTCTCGAGCTGTGCGGAGTTTTCAGCCTTTTCCCCGAGCCGCCGGAAGAACTCACTGAGGTCCGCGCTCCCGCACCTCCACAAGTGGCCGCCCCCGTCGGGCGAAGCGCTCCGGCCGCTGTGGCTGCGGCACGACAACGCCGCGCTGCCTAGCTTCCAATTGCGGATTTCGGATTGCGGATTGGGATGCGGGTTGGCTGAAGGCAGAAGGTTGTCCGTCTCCCTGTCGCTCCATCGCTCCATCGCTCCATCGCTCCATCGCGATGATTCCGGTCATCTGCCACGGCCCATAGCCAGCAGCCTCAGCGCTGCGTTCGATCACGGTAGCCGGCGTGTGACCCCACCGCTCCCTCGCCCGCAGTTCGCAATACACCATAAGGACGCCTGCGGGTGCAATCCGCAATTGAGTGATCGGTCGAGGGCCGCTTCCTGACGGTCGCGGTTCGGCATCCAGCCAACCCGCATCCTATTCCGCAATCCGCATTCCGAAACCCGCGATTGATCGACCGGTCGGCTGGGAACTAGGCAAGCGCGAGTGGTGACTCAATAGCGCTGAAGCTGGGCCGCTCCCGCAGCATCCGGGTCCTAGCCTTCTGGTGCGCCGCCACGGCCGCTACCTGGTCCGGGCTTTGGTAGTCTCCAGGCTGGACGGGCACCGCCACCACAGTCAGTCGCGTGAGCGGATAGATCCTGGGATGGCCGTCACGATCCTTGCCGGGAAAGGAGTGGGACTCCTGATGCTGCGCGGAGAAGAGCGCCACGACCCTCCGAGCGAACTCCGCCTCGATCCGACGGCAGATGGCGGACACGTCCAGTTGCGGAGTGAGGATCACAAAATCGTCCCCGCCCACATGGCCCACCAGCGTCTCGTCGCCAACAGGCGCGCAGACCTCCTGGATCTGGTTCGCAGCTAACCGGATCATCTCGTCGCCCCGATCAAAGCCATAGAGGTCGTTGTAGGCCTTGAAGTTGTCCAGGTCTGCGAAGAGCAGGGTGAAGGGGTTTTCCTCCGCCAGGAAGCTGTGAAGCTCCCGTTCTATGACCACATTTCCAGGAAGGCCGGTGAGCGGGTTTGCATACTGGGCCCGCTTGATCTGGATGGACGTGGTGGTCTCCATCAGGCGTCGCACGCTCACCACGCCGCGAAGCTCCTCGTCGTCCGCAACGATCACCAGATCGTAGAGTGACTCCGCATTGCGGCGCATGGCGCGCTCGTTGACCTCGAAGAGCGGGGCGGTGGGCGGCACGATGAGCGCCCCGCTGTCCATCACGCTGCTGATGGGCCGGTGCTCATAGAGGCTGTAGCCGTAGCGCCCGCTGAGCCGGAGCAAGAGGGAACTCCGCATCACCAGACCGCGCGGACGCCCCTGGCTCATTACTACTAGGCCGGTAGGGGAAGGTTCGCGCTGGAAGAGGGCGTGAACCGCCGCGCAGGTCTCACTCTCCTCCACAACCGCAGCCTGCTCCACCATCTCCCCGATGCGAAGGCTCACCAAGGAACCCAGCCGTTGCCGCCTTGTCCGCGCCGCGATGGGTGCCACCGTGTTTTGGGCAGTGTGCCCCATGTCGCAGATGGGAGCCGGCCGGCCGAGCAGGTAGCCTTGACCCAGTTCCACACCCAATTCAAGCAGGATGCCCAACTGTTCGGGGGCCTCGATTCCCTCTGCCACCACGCGAATTCCGTTAGTCCGGGCGAGATCCTGTACGCTGGCCAGCAAATCTCGAGAGAACGCGTCTCGACCCAGGGCGCTGATGATGCTCTTGTCGATTTTCAGGAACTCCGGCCGAAGGCGGAGCAAGCTGGTGAGGCCGGCATACCCAGCTCCGAAATCGTCAATGGCGAGTTGCATGCCGGCATCCCGCAACGGCTGCAGCACGCGGCAGAAGGCCGGGTAATCCTCAATGGCGTAGCTCTCGGCCACCTCAAGCACGATCTGCGACGGCGACAGACCCAGAGATTGAAGTCGATCGGGGCGGATGCTGCGGAGACCCTCGGGCATCATCACGGCGACCGGGTGGATGTTGATGAAAAGATGCCCCGCTTGGGAGAGCGCCTGTCCCTCGCGAAGGATGACGTTGCGGCTCATCTCGTCCGTCTCACCGAGGCAGTTGAGCCGCTCCGCCTGCCGGAACATGTCCACGGGCCGGAACCATGGTGAGCCCTTCGGGCCGCGAACCAGCAGTTCGTGGCCAATAAGGCGTCCGGAGCAGAGGCGGGTGATCGGCTGGGCATGGCAAGCAAGTCCGTTTGCGGCAAGAAACTCAAGAAACTCGGTGCGCGGGCTGCCGATGAGTGGCTTGGATTGGAAGCTTGGAGCGGCTGGAGCGAGTAGGGTGGCCATTAATCAAGGATTCGAGGCAGCGGTGGACACCGGGTCGGCGCAAAACTTAGGATTGGCAGATAACGTGCCGATTCAGCTTAAATCTTTGGTTGGGGGTGACGCGAAAATCGGCGCACCGTGGGTCGGTGCAGGCGATGGCTCACTCTCCTTGAGCCCGTCCTGACTCCGGTTCCCGACTGCAGACCGCCCGCGAGCCAAGGCACAGCGGCTCCAATGAACCGGATCGACAGTCAGGCACCGAAAGGCTGCGGGCTAGGCGGGCGCCCACCGCGGAAGCTGGCCGGGGGTAATCTCCACGTTCCATCGCTTGCCACGCCAGTGGAGGTCGTTGATGCGCATTCCAGTCCAACCGGGCGGCAGGTGCGGTTCCAGCCGTGGCTTTCCGGGCGCGGCGGGGTCTGGCTCCAGCCTCAGCCCTGCGAAGCCGTAGAGCGCGGCTTGCAGCACGCCGCCGCATCCGGTGAGGAAGTTCAGGTTCTCGCGGCTGCGCTTTTCGCTGTAGGCGTGGTACGGCGGGCGCACGAAGGGCCGGTAGCTCTCCCGGAACCGGCTGAGCGCCTCATCGCCGCGCCCCAGGCGGGCCGCGATGACGGCGTGGATGGCGTCGGTCATGGCGGGACCGTTCTTGATGACGCGGGGCGCGTAGTAGTCGTAGAGACGCCCCGCTTCCTCGTCGCGGACCTTCATGCCTCCGGGGTGGAGCATGAGCAGGGTGTCCGCCTGCTTCGCTTTGCTGGTGTCCTTCCAGGAAGCGTAGGCGAGGATGAGCTTCGACTCCGGGTGGCGCCGGAACGCGATGCCGTCTGCCACGCTTTTCCAGCGCGGGTCGGGCACCTGCCCCACAGCCTTCGCGGTTTCCGTGGCGAACCGCAGGTTCTCCCGGGCGACGAAGTTGGTCCACGCACTGTGATCCACGCGTCCCGCCAACTCGTCAGGAGTGGTGACCCCCGTAAAGCTGAACCCGCTCTCATCCTTCTTGGCGCGACTCGCCCAGTTGGCCGCTGTCTCTCGCAGGATCGGCCAGGCGCGCTCCTTCAGCCAGGCCGCGTCGCCGGTCGCCTGGTGGTACTGCCGCAGCGCTAGGGCCACATCGCCGGTGACGTGCCGGCCGTGGC
Organism: Actinomycetes bacterium; assembly: GCA_031426395.1. Classification (GTDB taxonomy): domain Bacteria; phylum Armatimonadota; class SYMT01; order SYMT01; family SYMT01; genus JANPLG01. The sequence continues at coordinate 3,289 of JANPLG010000317.1, read as the reverse complement.
GGAACTCGCCGCCATGCAGGGTCTCTACCCCGGTGCCGGCGCTCTCCCAGGCATAGCTGGCGCCGGGAAGGCCCTCCGTCCTCGCATTTTGCCGTGCGCCCGAAAGAGTCCCGAAGCGGTACTCGAGCATCGATCGGGCCAGCTCCGGGTTCTGCGGGAGCAGCGCCGGGAGCATCCAGCTATCCATGTCCCAAAAGACGTGGCCGTTGAAGGCGGCGGTGCTCTGGCCCATCGGCGGCACCCCGGCGGCGCTTCCCGCTCGGACGCCGGCCAGGAGCTGGTAGCGGCAGACCCGCAGGGCTTCCTGGGCCTCGGGGTCGCCTGTGACCTCGATGTCGCCTACCCACAGGCGCCTCCACGCGGCCGTGTGGCCGGCTACCACCGCTTCCACGGCGGGACCCTCCAGCCGCGACCAGAGCGGTGACGCCGAGGGGCGCGGCTTAACGGGGTAGTCGACCACATGGGTGGCAAGCACGATGCGCGCAGACTGTCCCGCCGGAACCTGGATGCGGGTGCGGAACCCGTCAATCGGCATGGTGAACGGATTGGAGGGGGCGGTCTCCTCGGGACCTTCCATTGCCGCCAGGGAGACGTGGAAGGCCTTCTTCCCAAGCGGTGCCAGGAAGGTGCCGACCGCATAGTCAAGGCCTTCGGGTCCGTTGGCGGGCAGGGCGGCATCCGGGACGCCCGCGCTGAGCGGCTTGCTGCTGCCGTTCTTGACGGATAGCCGCAGCAGGGCCAGATCAGGGACCTGCCGCGCGATGAGCGTCTCGACCTCCAGCTCGACCGGCCCATCGCCCGTGTCCCAGGTGGCCCGCGTGACCAGGATGCCTTCCTTGAGGCGCAGCTCCTGATGGTATGCGCGAAGCTGCTTTGGATCGGCGCCGAAGATTTGGTCCTCGATGCGGACCTGGAGCGGCGTCACGGGAGGCAGCGCCTTCAGGGCATCCCGCTCATAGTGGCCGGCGAGGTAGACCGGCTCCGCGCCGTTGACGTACAGTCCGCCGGCCTGGAGCACGCGCTGACCCAGGTGCCCGTTCCCGAGGTAAGCGCCATGATGCGGCGAGTTCCAGTCGCCGGTGGAGAGCACCCACGGGTCCTTGGAGACCGCAATCGGCCCGGCGGGCAAGGCTCTAGTGTTTATTGCTGGCGCCGAACTGTCTGTATCCGGTGGATCCGTGGGTCCGCAGCCGGAAAGCACCGCGAGCCCGCCGAATGCGGCAAGTGAGAGACCTGCTACCGCAACGGTACGTAGAGGATTACGATGTCCCGCGATCGGTTGAGTTCCCCCAAGACTGGGGGCCACGGGGTCAAGCACGACCGGTTGCGGGGAAGGGAGGGACGGAGAGGTCAGGTTGAAGGGTCGTTTGCGAGCCACGCTTCGTAACTTTTCTGCGGTGCCTCGCCATAGCCGCGCATGGCGGCCAATGCGCCGGGAGCAACGCTGGGGACTGCCTCAATGGGGCAAGGCAGCCACTCCACATGCCCGAACATCCGGCAGACGGTCGGGCGGACGGGGTAGATGGAGCAGCGGCCCCGCTCAGTATCGCGGAAACGGCAAGCGGTGTAGAAGACGCCGTCTTCCCGCTCCGTTCCCGGATACGGTAGGCGCTTTTCCTCGAGTTCCACCCGGCGCGCCTCTGCACCCGCAGGGGAAGCGAGAAATGCGCGGATAGCCGCATACTCCGGCTCCAGGAGCGGAACCCCATCGGTACATCGGGCACCGCACGCATCGCAGCCGTTGCAGATAGCCTGGTCGATGGAATCCGAAAAGGCTCGCATCTCTCCCAGCACGATGAGCGGGGATCGAGTGCTCATCTAGCAGTCTCGGGGGTCGTGGTTTCACGCACCGTGTGGGGTCCTTCCTGGAGCACGCGCTTGACGCGGCGGAGAAACTCCGGGCGGTCCAGGATCACCACGCGGGCGCAGCCGGTGCAGCGGAGCGCGGCATCACTGGCTAGGCGCAGAAGCTCCCACTCGTTCGCGCCGCAGGGATGGCCCTTGCGCAGGGCGACCCTGCTGCCCACGGCGACTGGGGCAGCGGCTGGGGCATCAGTACGAGAAGAAGGACGGGAGTGCGCTGGCACGCTCCTCCCGCCCTTCTGTTCCGGTTCGGTGCCTTGCGGCTGGTCCATTGGATACCTGGGGACCTATCGGGACGCTTACTGGATGCCCGACGTGGCGGGAGCCGCTCCGGGACGCGCGTCCATGACATTGCCACCCGCTCCGTTCCCTCGTCCGGACCGGGCGGGTGCGCCGCCGGTCATGGCGCGGAGTCTCCTGCCGCTGACGCGGTCCGGGTTCACGACCCATTGCTCCTGGACCGGATCGTAGACGTAGGCACTGCGCGGATCTTCAACGGGGGCCTCGCGGGCGAAAGGACCGCCCTCGACATCGGAGCGCACTGCGGCGTTCGCGGCTGCCGTGGGATCAACCCAGGCAACATTCTGCGCCGCGCCTGCCAGCCAATCCGGGATGGCGGGCGTCGCGACGACCGTCGGTGCGGCGGCAAGAAGCTGCGGCGGACGCTGACGGTTCTCGCGCTGGATCATTCCGTTCAGCGTTCCCATGGTCGTCGGAGCCATGGGCGCGTACTCCCAATCCTGGACGGTCGCCGGGTTTCCGGTAACCGGCGGCAGTGCGGGCGGATTCCACGCCCAGCGGACGTTGGGCCGGTAGTCGGCGGCGGGACCGCCCCGGAAGGTCTGCATCATGGGCATCGACGCATAGGACGGATAGCCACCCACCGAAGGCAGGCCAGGAGTGCGGAGACCGCTCATGCCCACTGCGGGCGAGGTGCGCAGCGGCTCGCGGCGGACCTGATCCTGGGGCTTCTTGCCGGTCTGGCCCGTGAGCCATCCAATGAGAAGCGCCACCACCACTAGGCCGCCCGCTCCAGCGGCGATCATAGCAGGACTCATGGAGGAGTCGTCAGAGACGTAGGCACCGCCCATTACCGTGGCGTCGTCCTTCAACGGAAGTCCGCACTTGGGGCAGAACTTCGCGTTGGGGTGGATGCTCTCCGTGCAAAATGGACACTTCATTGCGCTGCGACCTCGACTTTCCCAGTTCTGTTACGCCCGGCGGGGAAGGTTCCCTCTATCAGCTAGCGACCTTGCCCGTTCTCGCTCCCTGCCGGGATAGAGGCGCCCCCCTGGGTTTCTCCACCTCTAATGACTGCCGAGCCCGCTGCCGGGTTCGGCGACTTTGGATCGCTTTTCCCCGGAGTGGCGTCTTTCACTCCTCGCGCCGGGAAAACGGGCCGGTTTGCAACCGGCTTGGTGATCCG
>JANPLG010000316.1:0-12977 GCA_031426395.1 Actinomycetes bacterium | reverse complement strand
TTCGAGGATCGCGTTACTCTCTGGATACTGGATAGGAGCCTGTCCCTGACGAAAACTTGCTCGAACTGGCTTGAGCCGTCGAGATCAGACGCGCGAGAACTGAACGCCACAAAACGCCCCTCGGCCGAGATCACCGGATTGGCGCTGTCGTTGTTAGCCTGCCCCCCGGCCCCGGACGGCCGACTGATCCGCTCTATAGCGCCGGTGGACAAATCCTTCACAAAGACGTCCAGCCGCTGGTTGCCATCACCCGGTTCCAGGTTGCTGGCGGCCGAGACGAAAGCAACGAAGCGACCATCTGCCGAGATTCGCGGCCCGAAGCTGAAGTTGTTTGCTTCCGAACCTGCCGCACTTACGCTTACGCGGGTGGTGAGGCCCAGTTGCCGGTCCCGGACGAAGATATCGTCTTGACCGTTGGCATCCCCTGCTACAAGGTTGGATGCAACCGACCTGAAGGCCACATAGCGCCCGTCCCCACTCACGGATGGAGAGTCGCTCAAGCCGTTGCTGGGTCCGTTGCCGGCGCTGCTGCTCACCCGTTCGGTGACGCCGCTCACCAGATCACGCGCAAAGACATCAGGTGCGATGTTCGTGTCATCGGGAACGAGATTGGTGGCCAGGGACGCGAAGGCGACCACCGCGCCGTCGGCTGAAAGGCTGGGGCTATAGCAAGTATCGAGAGCCTGGCCTCCAGACGAAGCGCGGCTCACGCACTCCGTGGTGTCCAGCAAGCGGTCCCGCACAAAGATGTCTCTGCCGATGTTCGCGTCGTCCCAGATCAGGTTGTTAGCGGAAGACTCGAAGACCACGTAACGCCCGTCCGCGCTGAGCGCGGCTCCGCCGCTGTTGTTGGCTCCCTGACCCCGAAGCGAGCTCACGCTTACCCGCTCCGTCATCCCCGAAAGAGTATCGACGACAAAGACATCCGAGCAGCGGTTTGTGTCGCCAGCCACCACCGTGTCAATGAAGGAGGTGAAGGCCACGAGGCGTCCATCCGCATTCATTGCCTCGGTGGGATGCACCGCCTCGCTCCTGCTCAATGGTGGGAAGACTCTGCAAGTTGGGTCTGCCGCGCAAGCCACCCCCATTGCCAGAATCCCAATCAGTGCGAGCGGCGGCAGGCGAGTGGAAGGTAGTTCCATTTCGGACATGAGGGTGGCGAAGAGAGGGTGGCAGAAGCTTGTTATAGATTGGTAGGCGGCCAACCTTCCATTTGGAAGCCGGTTGCCTGCTGAGCCGCAGGCAAGCCTGCCTTTCGAGAGGGAATCGCACGCCAGCTTGCGAAACAAGAGGCCATCTGCGGATCGAAGGGTGGCGCAAAGGCGACCACCCCGAACTCCCGCATCGGACCCGCGTCGAGAGTAGGAACGTTGACCATGAGAACAACTTTCGCGCTGCTGGCAACCGTGGTCGCGCTACTGGCTGGTGCCGCTGCGGATGCCAATCGTGATCTGGATGCCTTGCGTACGGCGCAGTCCCATCTGAGCGCGGTACTCACGGTCCAGCGGTTTGCCCGCTTCACCTATGGGCTGAGTCCGGAGGCGGGCCACCTGCCGGTGGTGGAGGAGCCGGAACCCCACGGGGAGGGTGCGCAGATCCAGCGGTTCCGTTACCTCGACGCACGCGGCCGGGTGCTGGGGGGCGGGTATGTCATCCAGCAGCCTGACCTCTCGTTCCGCACCCACATCCGCTTTCCGGACGGCCTCACGGAGGATGTGGTCGGGAAGGCGGGCGACTTCCGGCTACCGCCGGACCCCAAGGGCAAAGAGCCATTCGGCGAGCTTCCGCAGCGGTTTGATATCGTGCACCGCCTGAGCACGGGAGACGTGGTGCGCTACTGTCAGGAGCTGGAATTGCAGGAGGACCTCTTTGGCGCGTTCCCCATCAACATCACTTCCACCGGAGAACTCCGGCTCGGGAGCGGGCAGACGGTGCGTTTCACACTCTGCCAGCCGCGTCCGCTAGAGCTCACCGGGTTCACCGACCAGCTGGATGTCCGGTTCGGTGGGGGCGAGCGGCTCCGATGGGAGGTACCGGTAGGACTAGACGAACTGCCGCTTCTGGACCAACCGGCGGCAGGAACTTTCACTGCTCAAGGGCGGGCCATGCGTTTTGAACTGACCGGCACGGGACGGGCGGGCGAAGGCGGAAGCTACAACCGGTGGAGCCTAGGTGACCGGCGTGGGCTGAACGGGGTCTTCCTCTTGAATCCGGATTTCTCCGGGCAAGGGCGCGCGCAGCGGCGAAGGTCGCTGGAATTCGTGGGGCGCTGGAGCCCCAGCGCCCGTGGCAACCTCCTGCTGGCCGATGGGCAGTTGGCGGCGGCGGGACCCTCAGCGGGCGCGCAGGCTTTGGGCAACCTGCGATTCAGCGGAATGGTGGTGGCCTACGGACCGGCACCGGGACTGCGCTGACGGGCGCATCACCGTGCTGATCCTTTTCGGTTCCCGCCCACCTTCTCCGTCAACCCGGACACGTGATAGAGCCGCACAGGTTTCGCGCGGCCCTTGACGCTCACCTCGTCCACAAACTCCGCGACAAAGGCGTCCCGGACGGGGGCCAGCGTCTCCTCGCTCACCAGCAGCGCCGTCTTGTACTGCTTGGTCACGGACTCGATCCGGGCCGCGGTGTTCACCGCGTCTCCGATGACCGTCGGTTCCAGGTGTCGCCTCGCATCCAGGATTCCGATGGCCATGGGGCCGCTATTGATTCCCACGCCCACCGCAAACTCCAGGCCGGTCTCCGCAACCCAGGCCTGACGGAATTCCTCCGCATTCGCCAGCAGCTCCAGCCCGGCACGCAGCACCCGCTCCTCGTGCCTGGGGCCCCGGCGCTCATCCCCGAACCATGCAACCACGCAGTCGCCGGGACTCTTCAGGAAGTGGCCGTCGTGGCGGCGCAGGACATCATCCACGCTGCCCATGTAGCGATTGAGGAAAGCCATCATCCGCGCCGGGTCCATCTGCTCGGAGAGGGTGGTGTATCCGCGAATATCGCTGAAGAGCACCGATGCCTCTTCCACGGCAAACCCACCTGCGCGCTCCACCACCCGCGCTACCCGCTGCGGCACCAGTTGAAGCACGGCAGACTGGAAGCGGCCGCTCTCCCACAGCGCCGTCAGCAGGCTCGCCGCTCCGATGGCTGCCAAGGGTGTTGCGGTCAAGAGCCACACGTCGCGCTCAATCAACCAGCGGCCCAGCAGTAGGACCCCCACCGAGATGAGCGCGATCCCGAGGACGCTGTACCGCGTTGGCCACTCCCGCAGCAGGGCGGTGGAGAGGGCCGCGCCGAGGAACATGAGGAGCAGAACCCACCCCCCAGCAGCCGCCCGCAAGGGTCGCTTCTGGAGCAGGGTGGCGGTGGCGTGCGCCAGCACCTCCGTGCCGGGCATCTCGCCCACCAGGGTGCGGTGCCAATCCCCGCCCGGATCACCGATGAGGACGGTCTTGTCAGCGAATCGCGCTTTGCCTTCCGCTTCCGAGCAGGTGAGCAGCCAGGAGAGCCGGGCCGGACGATAGCGTCCCGCATCCGGATCGGCGCCAACGCCGTAGTTGATGAGAAGCCGCTTGCTGGCGTAGACGCTTCCGGTGATCACGTCTCCGCCGTCTGGCACGAAGATCACGCCGCCGCTCTGCTCGTCCGAAGCTGGCCTTGCTGAGCGAAAGAGACCACCCAGCAGTTGGGGAACGGTCCCGTCCAACAACGCCTCGCGCAGGGGAGCGGCACCTCCAGACCCTTCATTGAGAGTGTTGCGTGCGATCACCCACGGGAGTGCCGGTACGCTTTTGAGCGTTCCGTCCGGCAGTCGTCCGGTCTGCTCCAACTCCACCGAATACTCCGCGTCCCTCGGCCCAATGGCGGGAGACCCCATCTCCAGCACGACTGAGTCTCCGAAGAGCGGCATCTCGATCCGGAGACCGACCGTCGATGTTGGATCGCGGCGGCTTGAGAAAGGGAGAGGTCGAGAGCCGACGGGAACGATCACGTTGCCGGCGTCTGAGATCGCGGATCGCAGATCCGGGTCTTCCTCCGGGCAGGAGCGCAGGAACATGGAATCGAGGACGGTGACATTGGCACCCCAATTCGCCAGCCGGCGGACCGCTTGGGCCAGCGCCATTCGGGAGACGGGGCATTCGCAGCGGACGGTGTGGTGTGGGTGGTAGCTCTCCAGGGGCTTCGTGCCAGCCGGGGTGTCCGGACGGAGCTCCTCGGCGTCCTGCGCCTCCACAAAGGGCGTGTCCGCGATTACCATTTGAAGACGGCTGTCTGGTGGACGCGAAGGACGTTGAAGCAGGAGCCACCCAAGAGCCTGCCTCTCCAGGAGCGCCAGGCCCCCTTCCGTAGTGACACTTTGCGCGGTCGCCATCACCGTGGTGACCAATAGCGCGACCACAATCGGCGCCACCAGGTGCCGCCGGACCCACCTGACGCCCGCATTCTTTCCACCACCGCGCCTCACGCTAGAATGCTCCGTTCACTCGGCTTGCGCAGTTTCCGCCAGAGAGGGTCGTCTACCTACAGCACCGTTTAGTTCCACCTCGGTTAACCGGGAGTGGTGCCGGTGGCCCGTAGGGTGACCGGCAGCTTCTTGCGGACAGGATCGTCTGAAAGCAGGGTGAGCTTGCCCGTGCGGATACCCGTCTGGGTAGGCGTGAACCGGAGCGTCAGGGGCAGCGAGGATCCAGGCTTCCCTTTCGGAGCCAGTAGGAACGGTCCGCAGGGACCCTCCAGCGTGAAGGGCCCCGTGATCCTGATCGCCTGCGACACCTGCACCGCCAGCGACCCTCTCCCGGTGTTCTTCAGCGTCAGGTTCGCGGTAGAGCTGCTCCCCACGGCGGTCCGAGCGAAGGTCGGTGCAGGGGCGGCGAGGACGCCTTTACCGGGAGAGGTGGTGACCAGGAACCCATTCGCCTGCGGGGTAGAAGCCGCGCCATCGGCGTTGGTGACCACCACGCTGCGGTAGCCGGCAGCCGCTGCGGACGCCACGGTGAGCCGCACGCCGATGGCGGTGGAGGTTGCGGAGAGCGTCTGAACGCTCACACCTTCCCCGGAGAAAACTCCGGGCAGATTGGGTGCCTGTGTTCCGGCAAAGCCGCTGCCCAAGACCGTTGCCGTGACCGACTTGCCGCGAGCGCCAAACCCTGGCTCGACGCACGTCACGGTGCCCGGCACCGGCGCCAACGGATGCTGCACCACGTAGATGTCCCTGAGGTTGTTCCCGTCTCCCGGCGCAAGGTTGCTGCTGCTGGAGCTGAAGGCAATCCACCGACCGTTGCCGCTGATGCGCGGATTGTCGCCGGAAGCGGCCTGCCCATTGGTGGTGGCGATTCGCGCCGTGCTCCCCAGGAACCGGTCGCGCACGAAAACGTCCAGCCCGTCACCGGTGGCCAGATTGGTTGCGAGGGAGGTGAAGACCACGAACCGGCAGTTGTCACTGATATCGGGGGAGCGGCCTCCCAGATCCGCTTCGGCGCCATTGCTGGCAAGGCTTAGCCGATCGGGTGCCGATGCCGCGTGGGCAAGGTTGGAGAAGATGTCTGCCTGGTTGTTCTCGTCACCGGCCGTCAAATTGTCCGCGCTGGACACGAAGACAACCCGCTCCCCGTTGCCGGAGATACGCGTGCCGCCGAACCCGGATGCGAAGTTGGCCACCTGCCCCTGCGCACTCAGGTTGAGCCGATGGGTGATTCCCGCCACCCGGTCCCGCACCACCACGTCGAAGAAACTGTCCGCGTAGAGATCGTCGCTGGAGAAGGCAACGTACTGGCCGTCGGCGCTCAGGAATGGATACTCGTTTCGGGAGTCTCCGGTGGCGCCGGCGTTGTCGACGCTGACAAGCTGCGTGGTCCCCTGCTGCCGGTCGCGGACATACACCTTGCCGTTAAAGTTCTCGTCCGGGCTGTCCCAGGCCACGTAGCGTCCGCCCTCGTTGACGGAGGGATGATCGCTGTCCCGCACTCCCTCGGAAGTGGTGCCGTCATCGGCGCCCAGGCTCACCCTCTCCACCGTTCCGGTCTGCAGGTCCTTGAGAAAGACATCCTTCACGCCGTTGAAGTCATTAGCCACCAGGTTGCCCGCGTTGGATGAGAAGGCAATGTAGCGTCCGTCCGGGCTGATGGCGACCTCGCCGCTCACGCCATCCGCCTGAGCGCCATTGGAAGCAGTGCTCACCCGGGTGGTCGTGCCAAGCTGTCGATCTCGGACAAACACGTCCTGCAGGCCGTTACTGTCGTCGCCAACCAAGTTGGAAGCCAGCGAAGTGAACGCGACGTATCGTCCTTCCCGGCTGATGGCCGGTGAGCTGCTGGCACCATTGGGATCGCCGCCGGTCGTGGAAACGGACACCCGCTCGGATGCTCCGGGTACGCGTGGCCCTGGAACTGAACCGCCGGCGCCCACTGCCGCGAGGCAGAGTGCAACAGAACCGGACGCAACGATCAGGGCGTGCGAGCGATGGCGCAGATACAGATACATCTCATCGATTCTCCGAGTACGTCCGCGTTCTCGTGGAAGCGGCAACTGGACAGGCAGCCACTCGTAGCTGCCGAGCATTGATCCTTCGCAGGAGGTCGCGTGCTACCTGGGCTTGCGCCAGATCGCCACTCGCAATCTGCGTTGCCGTGGCATCCAGCACATCAGCTAGAGGGACGCGGTTGCCGTTGATCGTGACGCAGTCGTTGGGGCAGACGAATCCGAAGGCCTGCGAGGCGACGAGCGCGGCCAGTTCGCCCCGGGCCTGTGTCACAGGATCCGTTCCGGTGGCGGTGAGCGCATCGAGCAATGAGTACGGGGAGAGCGCCGGATTGGTTGAAGCCAGCGCGTCCAGAAAGGTCTGCGCTGTTCCGTAGACCAGGTCGCCCGTCGCCACCAGTCGGCCGAGGCGATTATTCGGGATGGACTTCCGATGAGAGAGGTATTCTGTCGCCTCGCCGCGCCAGTAGGCTAGGGTCCGCGCTTGCCGGCGGCTGTTGGCGGCGCAGATCGGCGCCTCGTTCTGATGGTTGAAGAAGACGGCGTTGTTCAGCCCATCCACGCGTACCGTGCCCACGGCCTGCGCCAGCAGCCGATCCAGTCCAGCCGGTGGAGCCTCTGGATCGACGTAGAACACCACCCCTGCCCGCGGCGGAATGAACGCCACCCGCGTCCTCTCCACATCGCGGAGTTCCGCCCCTCCGAAGAGTCCATACACTCCGCCGCCCGTCACGATCCCGTCCCGGATGGCGCGAGTCCCGCGCGATTGAATGGGAGCCAGAAACGTCGCTGGCGCATTCTGGGACCGCCGCGCGAACTGGAAGCCCACGCTCGGGATGAGCACCTCCTGGGCGGTGGCGTTGTAGAACGTCCAGAACATGCTCACCTTGTTGCGGCCCTGCTCGTCCCGCTCCACGGCGGGAGCCGGCAGCACTCGCCCACTGATTCCGTTCACCGGGACGCTGGAGAACCCGTCCGGGCCAAGCCAATTCCACGCCTTCAGCAGCGCGGAGTTCCCTGACGTGGAGAAGCGTACCCGGGTGGGCGTGTCGCGCGGGTCGCGCGTCGGCTCCACCGTCCGTCCGGCCTCTCGAAAACCGAAGTTGAGTTTGGTGGAGGTGCCGCCGGGATACCGCGCCTGCCGACGGTCGAAACTCTGCCCGGTGGTGGGAACTCGCACCACCTGCCCTCCGAAGAGAACCACTTCCTGCCCGTACTGGGCAACACCCGTGGTGTTAAGCACCTGAAGCTCAAAGTCGTACGCGCGTGCTGCCGGCGCTGCCAGCGCGGCAGCCGCGAACATGCCGAGAATGAGGTAGGGCTTCCGGGATTGGCGAGGCATTGTGCGATTCAGCTGTCCTGCCGTCCACCGGAGGTCGATCAGGAGTCGATCGAATCGATCAGCGGCAGATGGGGACATACGACACTTTCGCGTCAAGGCCACCGTCCCCTTCCTTGCTGAGCACCCTTGCGCAGCGCAAAGCCTCTCGAGGTGGCTGCGAAGGTGGCGTCTACGGGGAGAGGGGTTCCAAGGAGTACCTCGGCTTCGGTTGCAACCAGTCACTGAGGCGGATCGGGCTGCTTAACTTCCACATCTTCCAGCCGTGCGGGTGAGACGAAATCTTCGCATCAACCTCAAGCAAGGATCACGACGCCCGTTGCTTGAATGATGAGTGCAGCATTGGAAAGTGAGCGCACTGGATGTCGGGAATGTTATCCGTTCGTAAGACGCTGGTTCTGGGGCTGGGAAGCACCGGCCTGCGCGTGGCTGAGCAGCTTGCCGAGCACCTCACCTGGCAGTACGGCAGCTTCGAGAAGGCGGCGTGGGTCCGCATCCTGGTCCTGGAGACCGCCCAGCCGCAGAGCAAGCTGGGCGACCGTGTCCTCTGGGGCGGCATGACTAAGCAGGAGTACCTCCCCTACCTGACGAGCCCCCGCACCACCGGCGCCGACTTCGGCTTCTCCGAGTGGCAGGACGGGGCGACGCTGGGCGATATCGACAACCCCTCCGATGGTGCTGGCAACTGCCGGATGCTGGGCCGGCTCTGCCTCTTCCATCCTCGCACCTACAGCAACCTCCACCGGCGGGTCTCCACGGACATCAGCTACCTGGGCCAGCTCACGCCGCAGGCCATCGCGGAGAGTCTGGGCGAGCCGGGACGGCCGGTCACCATCCACGAAGGCGGGACGGTGGTCTATGTGGTCGGCACGCTCTGCGGCGGCACCGGCAGCGGCGGCGCCGCCGACCTGGGCTACCTCATGGACGTGTGGGGAAGCCACAGCGTCAGCCGCCAGGCCATCTTCACGGTGCCGCACCCCGGCCTGGGCCACGCCCTCGCGCCGCGCTACAAGAAGAACGCTTTCTACGCGCTGAAGGAGCTAAACCACTTCCAGCTGGGCGATACGGTCTGGAGCCAGCGGCTTCCCGGATTCGACCAGCCCGCGATGAGCCCGCACCGCCCCTATGACATCCTCCGGGTGGTGATGCCGCCCGGCCCCGCCGAGGGGGACGTGAGCAGCCTGAACGCGATGATCGGGCAGTACCTCGCGGCGGCGGTCGGTCCCGCCGGGTTCGACATCGCCGCCAGCGACGTGGACGCACGGGGGAAGATGATCGGCGCGGAGAGCATCGGCTTCATGCGTCCGCTCTTCAGCACGATGGGTGTCGCAGCCCTGGAGTACCCCGGCGAGCATATCCAGCGCGCGGCCACCAACCGGCTGCTCGCCACCGCCTACGCCCGCTGGTGCGGCTACCAGGCCGACGCCGATGGCGTCCGCACCGCCCTAGGCACACTGGGTGCCACCAACTTCGATGCGATCCTCCAGCGCCTTCAGGAAGGCGCGGAGCAGATGAGCGTGGTCCCGTTCCAGCAGCTCTTCCGCCAGGGAGCGGATCAGGATCCGCCGAAGGTGGAACAGGTGCGGCAACTGCTCCGGGAGGTCGACACCCGGCTCACCGCCGCCGACGCCGGACAGCCAGAGCAGGGCACATCGGGCGCTCAAGGGGGCCTGCCCTCCCTGCTCAAGGTGATTCAGGGCAACCACCAGCGGCTGCTTCAGAACCTGAGCCAGCAGGTCCAGCAGATGATCCAGCGCGGACTCCTCGACCTGGAGGGCGGCCCCGGCTTTGTCGCTGCCGTGCTCCGGCAGTACCTGCAAGAGATGGAGAGCTGGCCGGAGACCGCCCAGCGAACCCTGCCGGAGTACCGGCAGGACACGGAGTCGCTGCGGGACATCCTGAACGGCCAGATCGATGAGGTGGAGCGCGACCAGAAGGGCTTCAGTTTCAACAAGAAGCAAAAGCTGCGGCAGGGATGGGAGACGGTCGCCGTTTCCCTCTACTCCTACCTGAGCGCGGAGCTGAAGACGCAGACCTCGCAGCACCTCCAGCGCCAGGAGTTGCTCCGCGAGCTGGTGGAGCAGTACCGCAAGGTGACGGCACCCATTCTGAAGCGGCTCGACCAGATGCAGGTCGCCTTCAGCCAGGAGGCCGCTGAGCTGGAGCGGAGCTGGAAGGAGCTGGCGAAAGCCTCCCCCAGCGTCAACGGCAAGGTCTACTTCGATGCCGAGCCGCCGGCCTCCCAGGGCACCGTGACCCGCGAGTACTTCGGGCAACTCAGCCAGGCGCGCTGGCCTGAGGAGCCCGCAACCGGCTGGAACCAGACACTCAAGGAGGAGGCCGCGCTGAAGGCGGTGCTGGCCACCCTCGATCCGCTGCGCGAGGAGTTGGCGCGGGAGCCGGGCCGCAGCGCCTTCGACGAGCGCCCCGGCGTCCGCAGCGCGCGGGAGACCATCCCCGAAGCGCTGCTCACCGCTGCCGAAACGCGCGCCCGCTCCTTCTTCGCCCCGCTGCGAGAGCAGGCCCACATCACGGACAAGGCGAGCGACGCCGATATCGATACCGTGGTCCAGGCGAGCGTGCCGCGCCTCAGCGTCTCCGCCGCGCAGGTGAGCGACCGCCTTGCGGGTGTTCGCGGTGCCCAGTCGATGCCCTCCTACCTCGCGTTCCTCGACACGGCGGACGAGGGCGAGCAGAACCTGCCCACGGTCCAGAAGATCGCGCAGCGGGTCGCCAACAGCATGCACCTACGCCGGGGCATCATCGACAGCAACGATCCCTTCCGCCTGCTAATCCTGCGTGAGCAGCACGGCTTCACCCTGGGCCAGATGGAAGGGGTGATCCGCTCCAACCAGTACGACAACCACGCCCTCCAGAGCGCCGAAGGCTGCAACGACTTCAAGTTCTGGCACACGCGGCGGGACGTCGATTGGGTCGACCCGCTCATCCCGCCGCGAGCGGTCGAGGCCACGGAAGAGGACTGGCTTCTCACCGTGCTGCTGGGCCGGCCCGCCGACTCCGTCCTCGGGTGGCTGCCAAGCTCCCTTGGCGAGATTGAACCGGCTGGCTGGTACGACCTGGTGGCGGGGCACTTCTATGTCTTCTACGCCCCCGGCTGCGAGACCAGCGAGCGCGGCGGAAGCCTGCCCCTCTCCTACCCCACCGCCGTGGCGAAGCTGCTCCACCCGGACTACGAGCTGCTGCGCCGCACGCTGCGGATGCGGCTGGCCGGCTACTCAGACCGGCATGGGCACACGCGGGTCGTCCAGGTGGTGGACCAGGCGATCAAGAGCCTCGGCGTCTTCGGGATCACGGACCTCGACTCCCGCCGCGCGGAGCGGATCATGCGCCGGGCCTACCGTCGCAGCGACGGCTTCACGCGCGCTTTCTTCGACTTCCGCACCCAGGACCTGCAGAACGTGAGCGAATTCGCGCACCTCCGCCAGCTCCAGGGCGCCCCCATCCAGGGTCGGGAGAACGAGAGCTACCCTGCGGACGGCTACTACTGCCCGACAGGCCACCTCCTGGGCAGCGACATCCAGAAGCTGCGCGCCGCCCAGTTCCTCTGCCCCGTCTGCAACACCGGTGAGCGTTACTGGCCGTAGCTTCGGAGAGCGTCACCACAGAGATCGCAGCGCGCGCAGAGAACACTGACTTGGGATACTCCCCAGGAGAGGGAGGCTCCGCCGAGCCGCAACCGAAGGAACACGCCCGCCGCCCCAGCACCTCTTACGGAGACCAAGGCTGTCCCCCGGAGGCGGGCGTCCCACCCAGACTCTAAATCGGCTGATCGGACGAGATCACTTCTCGATTCCAGGAAACTCCCGCACCGCGTCTGCCCAGGACTGCTCAACAGCCTCTTCGAACTCATCTCCGGAAGCGATCTTGACCGTTGTGGCGTCGCGGAGTCTGCCGGCAAGCGAACGGCGGTGCTTGGGGGGGAGAAACTCTACCACTACTCGGTCACCCTCCTGCCGCTGGAGTGCGCGCCAACCCGGCTCGACGCCCAGACTGTCGCGAGTAACATCCTCAAAGGTCACCTGCCCCTTCTTTCCGACAACAGAACTCACGGCAAACTCCAGGATGCGTGCAGGTGCCAGTTTACCATGTCGGATGATCCTCGTTCCATCCCACCAGGCGGACATGGGAGCGGTGACGGAATGGGCGATCCTCGCTATCGCTGCCAGAGCCGCTCGAAGCGGTGGCGGGCTTCCCATCCCAGCAGCCGCTTCGCTTTGTGAGGCGGGAACTTGTGGTGGGGCAGGTCCGCGCAGATGAAGAAGGGCTCATAGCGGCGGGGAAGGCTCTCCGCCCGCAGCCCGTAGAGGAACGCCTCGCCGCAGTCCTCCCAACTGGTGGAGAAGGGGTGGACGCCGCTGCCATCCGGTCGGTCGGCACCGTCCGCGGGGAGGAAGGCGCAATAGAGGAAGGTCACCACCTCCAGCCCGTGCCGCTCCGCGAAGACGCGCGTGATCTCCCCGCCCAGGTACTTGCTGACCGCGTACAGGTTGCCGCCCGGATGGAGCGGCGCGTCGTCCGGCACGTGGAAGTCCCACCAGTAATCGGCGTTGTGGTCGACACTGGCGTGGAGCGGGCCGGTGTGGATAACTCGCCGGATGCCGCACGCCACCGCCGCCTTCGCCACGTGATACGCACCCAGCATGTTGACATCGAACGCCGCGCGCAGGTGTGGACGCACTACAGTGCAGTTGATGAGCGCATCCATCCCCTCTGCCGCCGCCAGCACCTGGTCGTACTGGGCCACATCGACCACCCGGCACTCGTGCGGTGCGGGGAGCGGCACGGCTACCGGCGCGCCGGGCGACTGCAGCTTCCCCTCGGCTGCAATCTCCCCGATGGGGCGGACATCGGTGAGGCGCAGGGTGTAATCATCCTTCAGCCACTTCGCTGCGGCGGCCCCCACCGGCCCACCCGCTCCGAAGAGGGCGATCCTCCCGGAATGAACGGCAGGCGATGGGCCGGGCAGGCCGGATGGAGCGATGGAGCGATGGAGCGATGGAGCGACCGGCCGCGTCACCGGGAGGTCAGCTGTGCCCGTGAGTTGAAGCGAGTAGTCTCTACTCACTTCATTTGCGCGCAAAGCGCGCAGGATTCGGCTCAAGCAGGCTGGAGGCCAGCCAGCTCCGGGATGAGGACGAGTTCCCGC
>JANPLG010000315.1:0-2172 GCA_031426395.1 Actinomycetes bacterium | reverse complement strand
CCAGCCAATAACGCGCGAAATCATGCGCGCCCCGGCGGCAGCGGCTCCCGCCGCCTGTTCGACCCCGGCGCAGTGCGCAAACAGAGCCGGGAACTGCTCCATCGGACCGCACACCGATCTATTTGAGGACAGGCTCCTAGGTGACGGCCTACCACCTCGCGACCTGCGTCTGCGCCTACTGCGACCGCCGCGGATGCGTTCCAGCTGAGGCGATAAGTAGATTCACCGGTACGGGAAGGGGTAGCAACCCGCCTGGGATGGGCAACCTGCGCTGCGTCAGCTATCAGCAGCGGTTGGATAGACCTTTACCGAGGGTCAGAAGTTCTTGAGCAGCCGGAAGAAGCTGTCGGCGTCCAGGCTGTGGGCGGCGGCCTGCTCCTGGGTGATCTGCCCCATACGGACCAGGTGCACCAGCGCCCGGTCCATGGTGACCATCCCCATGGAGGCACCCGTTTCGATGCAGGAGTAGAGCTGCTCGCTGCGGCCCTCGCGGATCAGGTTCCGGACGGCGCTGTTCGCCATCATGATCTCCACTGCCGGGACGCGGCCACCGCCAATTCGCGGCAGGAGCTGCTGGGCGATGACCGCCTCCAGGGCGTTGGCAAGCTGGATCTTGATCTGGTCCTGCTGATACGGCGGGAAGACGTCGACCAGCCGGTCGATGGTCTGGGGAGCGTTGCGGGTGTGGAGCGTGGCAAAAACCAGGTGGCCGGTCTCCGCCAGGGTGATGGCGGCGCTGATGGTCTCCAGGTCCCGCAGCTCTCCAATGAGGATGACGTCAGGGTCCTCCCGCAGCACGGCACGCAGGGCGTTCTCAAAGCTGTGGGTGTCCTGGCCCAGCTCCCGCTGGTTCACCATCGACCGCCGGTGCGAGTGTAGGTACTCGATCGGGTCCTCGATCGTCATTACATGGCAGTCGCGCTCGTTGTTGATGATGTCGATGCAGGAGGCCAGCGTCGTCGATTTGCCCGTGCCGGTGGCGCCCGTCACCAGGATCAGGCCGCTGTGCTTCCGGGTGAGGTCCCGCAGCATGGAGGGCAGGCGCAACTCCTCCAGGGTCGGCACGCGGGAGGGGATGGCGCGCATCGCTGCGGCGATGGTGCCGCGCTGGCGGTAGACGTTGAACCGGAACCGTCCCACGCCGCTCATCCCGTAGGAGAAGTCCAATTCCTTGACCTTCTCGAACCACTGGATCTGCTGGTTGGTCAGCACCTCGTAGATCAGGCGCTGAATGTCGTTGGGCAGCAGCGGCTCGTAGTTCAGGCGTTGGAGCCGACCGTCCTTGCGGATGACCGGCGGAATCCGCTCAGAGAGGTGCAGGTCGGAAGCGCCGCGCTGCGTGGCCTCCAGCAGCAGGTCGTCGATATGAACGTCGCGGATCGGCTGTGACCCGGTGGTGTAGGAGCTGTCCGGCGCCGTCGGGGGAAGCTGGTAGTCCACTCCTCGCCTATCCGCTGTAAATGACACGCAGCGTCTCCTCGAGGGTGGTCACCCCCAGCAGCACCTTTTCGGTGGCATCGCTCTTCAGGGTGATCATGCCGTTGCGGATGGCGGCTTCTTTGATCCGGTGGTTGCTGCCCCGCTCCAGGGCCAACTCGCGGATCTCGTCATTCACCGTCATCAGCTCATAGATGCCGGTCCGGCCCTTGTAGCCGGTCCCCTTGCAGTAATCGCAGCCCTTGCCGCGGTAGAACTTCACGCCATGGGTGTTCTCGGAGCTGAGCCCCAGGCGGCGGACCGCGTCCATCGGCGGCTGGTAGGCCACCTTGCACTTGGAGCAGATCACGCGGGCCAGCCGCTGCGCCAGCACGCCCACCACGGCGGAAGAGATCAGAAACGGCTCCACGTCCATGTCCAGGAGGCGGGCAACCGCTCCCGGCGCGTCGTTGGTGTGCAGTGTGGAGAGCACCAGGTGGCCGGTCAGTGCCGCTTCCACCGCGATGAGCGCCGTATCGCTGTCCCGGATTTCACCCACCATGATGATGTTGGGGTCCTGGCGGAGCATACAGCGACGGCCGGAGGAGAAGTTGAGCCCCGCCTTGGGGTTCACGCCAACCTGGGTGATTCCGGCCAGTTCGTACTCCACCGGGTCCTCGATGGTGAGGATGTTCTTCTCCGGGCTGTTCAGCTTGGAGAGCACCGAGTAGAGGGTGGTCGATTTGCCGGAACCGG
>JANPLG010000314.1:0-3749 GCA_031426395.1 Actinomycetes bacterium | reverse complement strand
CCGCCCCCTAGGTTAGACCCCCCTTCAGGGCTCGGATCACCGCGGTCAAGGGCGAGTGAGGGTCTCGTCGAGGTTGAGGAGGACGTTGGCGAGGACGGTGCCGGCGGCTACCTCTGCCACGTTGCGGCCTTCGGGGAGGGTGACGTTGGCGGCCTTGAGCAGTTCCTTGGCGGCCTCCGGGCGCGTGCGGAAGTCGGTGAGAGTGGATGTGTAGAGGCGGGTGAGCCGGGTCAGCTCGGCGGGTGCGGGTTGCCTAGTGAGGACCCGTTGGAAGGCCCAAGCGATCCGTCCCTGCGGGGTGGCGGGACCCTCGGTGTGCATCCGCAGTCCCAGCTTGCCCGCCGCTTCCACAAAGGCGGGGTCGTTCAGGGTGACCAGCGCCTGCAGCGGGGTGTTGGTGCGGATGCGCTTGATCACGCAGAACTCGCCGCTGGCCGCGTCGAAGGTGGTGAGCGCGGGATAGGGGCTGCTCCGGCGCCAGAAGGTGTAGAGCGCCCGGCGGTAACGGTCCTCGCCGGCGCTGGTCTGCCACTTGAGGCCGCTGCAAACGGTGCGCCAGATGCCATCCGGCTGCGGCGGCATCACGGAGGGCCCGCCTAGCTTGGGCGAAAGGAGTCCGGCCACGGCAAGAGCTTGGTCACGCACCGTTTCCGCAGGAAGCCGGAAGCGCGGCCCACGGGCGAGGAACAGGTTGCGGGGATCTTTCGATTGCGGAGTGCGGAGTGCGGATTGCGGAATAGCTGCGGGGGTAGCGGCGGATTGGCGGTAGGTCTGGCTGGTGACGACGAGGCGGAGGAGCTTCTTGGAACTCCAGGCGTGGCCGGGTGCTCCTTCTCCATTGGCGGGAGCAGAGAATGTCCAGGCAAGGTAATCCAGGAGTTCCGGGTGCGTGGGCGGGTTGCCCTGGGAACCGAAGTCCTCCTCCGACTCCACCAAGCCCTGGCCGAAGAGCCGGGACCAGAACCGGTTGACCGCCACCCGCGCGGTGAGCGGGTTCTCCCGCGACACGAGCCATTGCGCCGCGCCGAGTCGGTTGAGCGGCGCACCTGCTGGCAGCTTTCCGAAGGTGGCGGGGACGGCGGCGGCTACGGTCTCGCCGGGGTCCATGAAGTTGCCGCGCTGGTGGACGCGGGTGACCCGCTGCCGTTCCTTGGGGAGGTCTCGGAGCACCGGGATCTTGGGGACTTCCTTCTCGGCGGCCGTGCGCTCCTGCTCGGCGGTCGTCAGTTGCTTCCAGAGGGTGGCGGTCGGCTCCTCGGTCTGGCGGAAGGCCTCGTCGAGGCGGCGCTCATCCGCTGAGGATCGCTGGGCACGGGGGACCGCCGCAACCTCCGGAAGCGTGCGCAACTCCGGCTTGAGGCGGGAAGGATCGGAAGTGCTCACCGAGAGGCGGAAGCAGCCGTGCTGGAGCTTGGCGAAGTTCTGTTGGAGGGTGACGACGAGCTTCCCGTCGCTGCCCCCCAGCGGCTGCTGGAAGTCGAAGAGGGCGACGTGAGGCCGGCCGTTCCGTGGCGAGAAGGCCCAGCCGGTCTCGCCGTTTCCATCAATGGCGTTCTTCGCCGGCCACCCGGCCTGCTCGAAATCGGCGCGGGCATTGGTGAGCGGAAGTCGGGTGCGGGTTCCGTCGGGCCGGATCAGATCGACCTCGACCTCAGAGGTAACGACATTCTGATCCGACGCCTCGCGTCCGGGTCCACCGCCGGGCAGGGACGCGTCCTTGAGCGCCTCCAGCCGCAGAGAGCGGATCGTCGCGTTGGGCAGCGGCAGGGTGACCGTGTAGCTATCGCGCGCCGACCGGGAACCCGAGGCCAGGATGCTGCCGTCTCCCCGGATGGTGAGGCTGGCGCCGCTGGTTGCGGTGGCGGACTCCGGCCGGTTTGGCTCCCAAAGACGCTCGCCCGCGAGCTTTTGCTCCCACGCTTCCTGTCGTGCTTCTTGGCCCGGCACCGGCTTGAGGAACTCCGCGCGGAAGGTGGCAACCCTTTCATCCAGCGCGCTGAGGCGCTGCTGGAGAGCGGGCGTGGGCATCGGCGTGGTAGGGAAGTCGTCGAAACGGTTGGCGTCCTCCGTCTGGTTGAAGAGGGCGTAGAAACGGTAGTAGTCCGCCTGGGTGATCGGGTCGTACTTGTGGGTGTGGCACTTGGCGCATCCCATCGTGAGGCCCATCCAGACCTGGACGGTGGTATCGACCCGATCCTTGACGGCGGCGACCCGGAACTCCTCAGGATCGGTGCCGCCTTCCGTGTTGGTCATCGTGTTGCGGTGGAAGGCGGTGGCCAGGATCTGCGAGGGAGTGGGGTTGGGGAGGAGGTCGCCGGCAAGCTGCTCCACGGTGAAGCGGTCGTACGGCATGTCCGCGTTGAACGCCTCGATCACCCAGTCCCGATAGCGCCAGATGGTGCGGGGCAGGTCCTTCTCATACCCCTGCGTGTCCGCATAACGGGCGAGATCGAGCCACATCCGCGCCCACTGCTCCCCGTAGCGGGGCGAGGCGAGGAGGCGGTCAACGACTTTCTCGTAGGCGGTCGGCGAAGCGTCCTTGAGGAAGGCGTCCACTTCCTCGGGGGTGGGAGGCAGGCCGGTGAGGTCGAGGGAGACGCGGCGGATCAGCGTGGCGCGGTCCGCCGGCGGCGAGGGCTTCAGCCCCTCGCGGGCGAGGCGGGCGCGGATGAAGGCGTCGATGGGGTTGGACGGCTGGAGTCCGGCAAGGCGAGGCACGGCGGGTCGCCGTATCGGGGTGAAAGACCAGTGCTCCGCGTAAGGCGCCCCTTGAGCGACCCATCGGCTCAGGAGGTTCTTCTGTGCTTGGGAGAGCGTGTGGCCGCTGGCCGCGGGGGGCATCTGGAGGGCGTTGTTCGCCCAGACGCGCTTGACGAGGCCGCTGTTCGCCGGGTGGCCGGGGTCGATGGCGCGCTGGCCGGGTCGAGCGGAGATGGCGGCGTCCCGGAGGTCCAGGCGCAGATTGCCCTGCCGTGAGCCGACGTCCTGGCCGTGGCACGAGAAGCAGTTGGCGGCCAGCACCGGCCGGATGTCGCGGTTGTAGTCAACGCGCGGCTCCGCGACTTTCACCGAAGGCACCGGACGCGGCGCGGGCGTGGCCGCCACTCCCGCCGCTGCCGTGAGGGCAAGAAAAGCCCCGCCTGCAGTGAGGGTCCGTGGGTTGATGCCTGGTGCGCGCCGGATCATTCTGAAAGCCTGCCTTGGTGGAGGGAACGGATCGACTCCATCATTCTACAGAATCTGCCGGCCTTCCTGTATCGACGGCCGGGGGATGCAGGGTGAACCACTGCGCACTCGGGCCGAGGAAACGGGTTGGAAACCGGGATCGACACGCCTGCTTTGAGCGCCGGAAGCGGGTCCGTAACTGAAGAGTCTCAGAGTAGGATTAGGATTATGAGTAAGATTAAAAACCATTTTTCCGCCGGTGGCTTCCACACCAAAAACGGCGCCACCCCGGTGTGAGGCGGCGCCGTCTTCAGTTCCATGGGGTCCCGTAACCCCTAGCCGATGTTGGTCAGCCGGCCGGTGCTGTCGCCGAGGCTGTGGCACTGGACCTTCATGCGGTCCAAGAGCGCCAGGTAAAGGTTGTTCATCGGGGTGTTGCGCGGGTAGGCCAGGTGGCGGCCCGGAGTGAGGGTTCCGCCGCCCTTGCCGACCATGATGACCGGAAGGTCGTCGTGGTTGTGCCGGTCACCGTCACCGATGCCGCCGCCGTAGACGAGCATGCAGTTGTCGAGGAGCGTGCCGCC
>JANPLG010000313.1:0-10525 GCA_031426395.1 Actinomycetes bacterium | reverse complement strand
CTCAATTCCGTGTTGCCGGTCCTGACCGTGACTCTCGGCGGAATCTACGCAGGAGTGGCGCTCACCACGCGCTCCGCGATCGAACGCTTCTCATCCGCATTCGACCCAGGGTTTGCGATGGAAAAGTGGTTGATTCCGTTTGGGGTGGGTATCCGCGTGGCGTGGATGTATCCGCTGGGCAAGGGACTGGGCTACACGGCCGGCGTACCAAGCCTGGCGGGGTTCAGAAGCGTCACCACCCAGTTCGAGTCGATGAACGTCGACAGTGGCTTGGGAGCGGCAGCGGCGGAGTTGGGCTGGGCCGGTCTGGCGATCTTTGTCTTCTTTCTCTTCGCCCTCGGAACGGCGCCGCTCAAGGCGTGGCGCACGCTTCCGCAAGGCGAGACACGGGATCTGCTGGTCTTTCCAGTTGTGTTGGCCATCACTTTTGTCGTGTCCAGTGTTATCCTCGTCCCGCACGCCACATTGCCATGGAGCATCTACTTTTGGGTCCTGTTGGGGATGCTGTTCAAGGCCCCGTTCCTCGCATCGTCAGTTGCAGTGCAGCCTCGGACGCTTTCGCAAGCTCCTGCGCTTGAGGGGACGACCACTGTTCCCAGCAACGAGCCGTCGCTCCCACGAGTCAGCTCACGCCGCAGCCTGCTCCATCGGCAGGCGGAAGAGGCCGATTGACAGGTCCCCTTGTCATTGGATCTGGGACGGGTCCCGGCATTCGCGCCGCGCTGGCGGTGTTTCTTCTCGCTCTAGTGCTGCGGCTGCTGTTCGGACTGGTGGTGCCTCAGGGGGTTGCGCACTCCAATGACGCGGCTGCCTATCGGGACATCGCCTCAAATTGGGTCCGGCACGGAGTATATGGCACGGTTGCGGACCCCCCGCACCGGCTCGATGTCCCTTATGCCACGCGCCCACCGTTGGTCCCGGCGCTCCTCGCCCTCGGCGGCGCATACCCGGTGGGGGAATGGCTCATCCTCTCGCTGGTAGGGGCGCTGGCGTGCGCGGCCATCTACTTCCTTGCCGCCGCAGTGCTGCCCGGCCCAACGGGACCGGCGGGACTGCACCTGACAGCACTCGCCGCCGCTCTGCTGGGAGCTGTCTATCCGTTCTTCCTCCTGCTCTCGGCCCTTCCCCTCACTGAGTCAGCGAACACCCTCCTTTACCCGTTGTTGGCCCTGGCCACGGTTCGCGCGGCGTCTGGGAAGCTTCGTGATGCGGCCATCTGCGGCCTCTGGATTGGGCTCTCCACGCTCTCTAAGCCGGTGATTGCCACCTTCCTGCCGCTGGTCATCCTGTCGATGATGGCTGCGAAGACAACCGTTCCCAAGCAGTGGCTGCGGTCCGGACTCGTGGTGGCCGTGGTGGCCGGAATGATCGTTCTGCCCTGGACGTTGCGTAACGCTCTTGTCTTGCGCGCCTTCGTACCGGTCAGTATCCAATTCGGATCCGTGCTCTTCCAGGGTTCCGGTCCCTCCGCAGCTTACGCGGTCGGCCGTCTCGAGCAAGGCCTGACCAACGGCTGGGACTATGCCCCCGACTTCGGAAGCACTTTTCCCTCTGGGAGCGACCCTCTTGCAGTCGATCAGGAGGCGGGCCGACGAGCCGTGAGCTACATTTCTGAGGATCCGGGCCGGTTCCTCTCACTCGCCTGGCGCAAGGAGAAGCTGTTCTGGAGCGCCTACTCGCACCCAGCCCATCGTTTCTCATGGGCTGCGATCGCCATTGCGGCGGTTATCGGCGCCTGGATCAGCCGCGCAGGCTGGCGGCGTCAACTCCCGCTCTATCTCCTGGTGGCGCATACCGCCTCCGTGCCTATCTTCTTTACATCGATGCCCCGATTCCGCGCTCCCATTGAGCCGCTGCTGATGGTGTGGGCAGGGTTGGCGGTCTGCTTGGCGATCGAGCGCCTTCGCGGCTACGTTAGGTCGCGCTCCACTCCATCGGACTGATGCACATCCTCCAACTCAACGATGGCGTGGCGGAGGACTGCGTCGGCGGAGCGCGAGTCTACGCTCGCGAGGTGGCGCAGGCATTGATTCGTCGCGGTCACGAGGTCACGTTCCTGGTCCCCTGTGGGGCGAAGGGGACACCGGAGGAAAAGCGCGTCAATGGCTATCGAATCATCCGCCTTCCCTGGGGACGGCCCATCGCCTACCAGCGGGCGCTTCAGGAAGCGGCTCGTCGCATCCTTCGGGAGGAGCGGGTGGACGGTGTCTTCGACCACTTCGGATACACCTCCTGGGGCTACCACCGGCTGCGGGAAGCGCGTGCCACGCCGATCGTTCGCATCTTCCACGGTCCCTGGGACCGCGAAGCGATTGCCGAGGGCGCCGCGAACGGACTTCGAGGAGCGGCGATGCGGCTCCTACGTTATGAGGCGGATCGACACTCTCTGCAGAGAAGCCAACGGGTGGTGACCCTCAGCCGCTTCATGGCAGCCGATGTGACGGGCCGCTTCCGACAATCGCCGTCGAAGGTTTCCGTGATCCCCGGAGCAGTGGACCTGAGCGCATTCCCAGCTTCTGACCGGGCAGCGTCCCGCGCTCAACTCGGTATTGCCTCCGATGCGTTCCTGGTCCTGAGCGTCCGCCGGTTGGTGAAGCGGATGGGCCTCGAATTGCTGATCGATGCGGCGGCACGCGTTCGGGTGCAATTGCCGGGGCTTCAGGTGGTGATCGGCGGCAAAGGGCCGTTGGAACAGGAGCTCAACCAACGGATCCGAGGCCTGGGACTGGATGACTGCGTGCGGCTCTTGGGGTTCATTCCGCAGGAGGATCTCACCCACTGGTACCACGCCGCAGACGTAACCGTTCTTCCCTCCATCGCGCTTGAGGGCTTCGGGCTGGTGGCGCTCGATAGCTTCGCCTGCAACACGCCGGTGCTGGGGACGCCCGTCGGCGGCCTGCCAGAAGTCATCCGAGAGTTCGATCCGTCCCTCGTGCTCCCAGAGGTCTCTATCAGTGCCATTGCCGAGGGGATTCTCAACCAAGCGCGCAAGGTGCCCCAGGCGGGCAACGATCGGTTTCGCCAGATAGTGGAGGACAGGTACGGCTGGGACCTAGTGGCAGACCGGCTGCTTCTGGAACTGGACCGGTGTAGGGAGACCATCGGCCAGGTTGTCGCGCACCGGTCTCGCGGGACGTCCCTTTGACCTCCGCAGCTCCCCGGCGGGTGGTGTATGTCAATCCGTGCGGCGAGATCGGGGGTGCCGAACGAGCCTTGCTCCTGCTGCTGAGCGGCCTGGACCGGGAGCGTTTCGCACCGGCGGTTGTCTGCTCGGAGGAGGGCCGGTTCACGGAGGCGCTCTCTGCTGCTGGCGTCCCGCACTCCGTTGCTCCGTTGGGAAAGATCGCCCACCTTTCGCGTTCCCTACAATTGGGTGCCGGTGCGACACTCATTGGCGGGATGGCGGCTGTTGGAGCACTTTCGGAACTCCTCAAGGCCGTGCGGCTCCTGAAGCCGGATCTCATCCACACGAATGGGATGAAGGCGCATCTTCTGGGAGGATTGGCTGGAAGGGTGCTGCGGCGGCCCGTGGTCTGGCATCTTCGTGATCTGCCCCCGGAAGGCGGCGCGGGTCGCCTCTTTGCAGTCGCAGCCCGCTGCCTTCCAGACCGAATTGTCACCGTTTCTAACGCGGTGACGGATCGCGTGACAGGTGCCGTAGTCACGCGAAAGGTCCGTACGGTCCACGACGCCCTCGACCCGAGACGAGTCCACCTCACCCGATCACGCGCCGCAGTGCGGGACGAATGGGGGTTTCCTGACGACGCACTAATCCTCGTGATGGTGGCGCACTTCACGCAGTGGAAGGGGCATTCCGTCTTCCTTGAGGCGCTGAAGCAGGTCCGATCCGCAGGTGTCGATGCCCGGGGCGTGATCGTGGGCGGGTCGATCTACGCTGGCCGCGCGCACGCCCGTTGCGAGGCGGATGTCCGGGAGCGGGCGAGCGGCCTTCAATTGATGGATGCACTCCGATTCACCGGCTATCGGGAGGACACGGCCGACCTGATACACGCTGCGGATATTCTGGTCCACCCGCCCACTCGCCCAGAGCCGTTCGGACTGGCAGTCATTGAAGCAATGGCGCTTGGCTTGCCAGTGGTGGCGTCGGATGCCGGCGGGGTGCGGGAAACGGTGAAGCGTGACGTGTCGGGAATCCTGGCAGCATCCGGAGATGCGCGAGCGATTGCCGAGGGGATTTTGCGCCTAGCGGGTGACCCCAATCTTCGTGCGCGGATGGGTTCAGCGGGTGCCGCCCGCGTAGAGCGACTGTTCAATCCCGAGCGTCATCATGCTGCGATCTGCGCGATCTACGAGGAGTTACTGCTATCTTGATTGGACCGGAAACCGAGGTCACCCACCTCTACCGCGATGCCTACCCTCCGCAGCACGGAGGGATTGAGCAGCATATCCATACCCTCGTCCACGCGCTGAAAGGCTCGGTCAAACCGTCGTTGCTCATCTCGGGAGGCAGCGTCGGAGTGCATGATGACGAAGGCGTGCCTATCGAATCGGTGGGGGAGTGGGGGCGATTCCAGGGCGCGCCAGTCTCACCGTCCCTTCCGCTTCGCGTCGCCAAACTAAAGTCAGACGTGCTTCACTTTCACATGGCCAATCCCACCGGCGAGCTGGCCTACCTGATGTCCGGCAGCCGGACGCCTGCGGTCGCCACCTACCACCACGACATCGTTCGACAGGCCCGGGCGGCGAAGCTCTATGCGCCCTTCCTGCACGCCTTCCTGAGCAAGGTGGAGCGGATCATCGTGGCGACGCCACAACATATCACCTCGTCGCCCATCCTCCCTGCGTTCAAGGAGAAGTGCCGAGTCGTCCCCTATGGGATCGACCTCTCCCGCTTCGAAGCCACCCCGACAGTCGAAGTGATGGCAAGGGATTTGAGGCAAAAGTACGGTCCAAGGATAGTGCTCTTCGTAGGCAAGCTCCGATACTACAAGGGATTGGATTACTTGCTCCGGGCCATGGCGCGGATCGATGGCCGGGCAGTGATCCTGGGCAAGGGCACTGAGGAGGCGAAGCTTCGCAGCCTCTCCGACGAATTGCGCTTGGGGAACAAGGTGGTGTTTCTCCCTCACCTGGAGCGAGATGAGTTCCTGGCAACGCTCCACGCTTGCGATGTCTTCGCGCTTCCCTCCAGCAGCCGGATGGAGATGTTCGGCATCGCGCAATTGGAGGCGCAGGCGTGTGGGAAACCGGCGGTTTGCACGGCGCTGGGCACCGGGGTGGAGTATGTCAACCGGCACGGAGAGACTGGATTGGTGGTGCCGCCGCGCGACGTAGAAGCACTGGCTGCGGCCCTGGACCAGCTTCTATCGAACCGTGATCTCGCCGCCCAACTTGGGGCGAATGCGCGAAAGCGGGCGCACGCAGAGTTCTCTCGTGAGAGGATGGCACTGGACACCCTTCGCATCTATCAAGAGGCGCTGCACAACAGCAGTCCTTCGTCCAAATCCCTTGATGCTCATGAGAAGGTCCCCGGGCAACGAGGCCCCACAAGCGGATAGCTCGCCTCGGCGCTCTGGTAACCGTGCATGACGTTCCTCCTCTCCCTAGTCGTCACCGGACTCTTGATGCCCGGCCTGATTCGCCTCGCATGGCGCTTCGGCTGGGTCTCGCAGCCCCGGGATAACCGCTGGCATCGGCGGCCAACCGCGCTCATGGGGGGCCTGCCCATGGCAGCAGGCGTTGCGGTTGCTTGGGGTTCAACCGGTGGTGATCCGGCTCTGGCACTCGCAGCGTTGTTGATGCTGGTGGTCGGCGTCATTGACGATCGCTTCTACGAGTTGTTTCCGGCCCACAAGCTACAGGGTCAGGTTCTTGCCGCAGGACTGCTCGCGGCCGCAGGCTGGGTTCCTGCGGGCATTCCCCAACCGTTCGGCGCTCTGATTGCGGTGGTATGGCTGGTCGGCCTCTCCAATGCATTGAACCTCCTGGACAACATGGACGGTCTTGCAGGCGGAGTGGCCACCGTTGCAGCGCTCGGCATTGCTTCGCTCGCCTTCTTCGGCGGCGATGCGGCGACGGGTGGTCTTGCACTAGGTCTTGCCGGTGCGTGTAGCGCGTTCCTGCTCTTCAACTTCCGGTTCACCGACCGTCCCGCGCGGGTGTTCATGGGGGATTGCGGCAGCCTACCGCTTGGGCTGGTGCTCGGCGCCCTTGCGCTACGGGTGACCCATGTCCCGTCCGCCCCGTCCGTCCCGTCCGACGAAATCACCGGATTGGCGTGGCTACCCGGACTGCTGGTGATGGCGGTGCCGATTCTCGACACCTCGCTTGTCACGTGGTGCCGGTGGCGCGGAAACCGGGCACTGCTTCCCGGTGCCGCGGACCATATCTCGCATCGCCTGGTACGGCTGGGACTCTCCGATCGGGAGGCTGTTCTCCTTCATTACGGTCTCGCCTCCGCCTGGGCAGGGGTCGCCCTCCTCGCTTCCACGGGTTCCGAGAGCGTAATGCTATCGATGGGTGGCTTGACCCTGTTCACTGGGATAGCGGCAGTCGCACTTGCGGCGGTGCCGATGTACGCGCCGGCTCCTGCGGCCAGACTGCATACTGCCGATCTTCAGACTAAGCCAGGTCAGCGTCGGCGGCGGTCCCGGGCCGGTCACCCTGCGAAGGAAGGCAATGCGCGTGCGCTGCCAGTGGCGGAGCATACTTATGAAAGCGCGCCGTCCCGGTGAGCACCGTGGGCGGTCCCTCGCCTGCGGCGCCCGAGCGAGACGCACCAGCTCCTCGTCTTAGTGAATGGCACCAGCGCTCCCGGCAGCGCACCATGGAGTCGGTCAGTAGGTCCGTGCCGAATGCCGGCGGAACGGTCTGGATCCTGGGCCTGCTGGCGTTGCTACTATCGGCGGCGATGCTGCCAGAACGGTCACCCTGGCTGGCCGCGAAAGGATTCGCGCTGACCGCAGGCGGGATTGTCCTCGCAGTCTGGGTCTTCTCCCGCGGTGACTGGCCGGCATCCCGCCTCAAAGCTGCGGTCACGGCACCGGTCAATCTGTGCGTCCTCGGAATGCTGCTTGACATTGGTGTCTCCCTCGCCCGTTCCCCGCTCCCGGAAGTCAGTCGCTTCGAGGCGATGCGGTACCTCGGCGGCGCACTGGTCTACTTCGCCACGGTGTATGGCCTCGCGGGCCGGTCCTCGCTCCAGCGCGGCATGGAGCTCGTCGCCCTGGTCGCAGGGGTGGCGGGGATCGTCGCCTTCATCACCTACGGCGAGTCCGGTCTCGCCGGCGAAGGGTTGCGGCTATCCGGTGCCTTCCGTAACGAGCAACTCCTCGGCGGCTTCCTCTGCGTGACCCTCCCTCTTGTCATTGCCGCCGCATTCAGCCTCGATGCCCCCCTTCGGCGCACCGGCGCGCAGGTGGCTGCCGTCATTGTGCTGGGTGCGCTGCTGGCATCCCGGAACAGGAGCGCCTGGCTGGGAAGCATTGCCGGACTGGCGGCTCTTGGCGTCCTATGGTGGCGGTTCATTCGCCCCGCAGGACTTCGCGTGGAAGGCAGGCTGCTCCTGGTACCCGCAATCGTGCTGTCCCTATGCCTCGGCGCGTTCGTCTTCGCCGTGCCGGAGAGCGAACTGATCGCGCGACGCACCGCTGCATTCTCAGAGCCGACTGCCACCGCCAGCGTGCGTTGGCGTCAGGGAATGTGGGAAAAGGCGGGACGGATGATCCGTGATCAACCGCTAACTGGCCACGGCATCGGGCTCTTCCCACTCCAGCAGGCGCTGTACTACCACCCAGCTGCCCTCTCGCGGACGCAGTCCCAGATCGCCGCCACCGGAGCGGGATTGAGCGAGAGCGCCCACAACCTCTACCTCCAGCTTGCCGCCGAAGTCGGTCTGCCCGGACTAGCGCTCTACCTCGCGCTACTCACGGCCTTCTCCGTCACGTCGATCCGCGCGTTGGGTGCAGAGCGCAGCCAATTCCGACGGTGGGTAGGCGCGGGTGCGCTGGCTGCCGTCACGGCGCAGGCGGTCTCAGCACTGGGCAGTCCCGCGTGGGAGTTTCCGGAGTGCTCGCTCTTCTTGTGGCTCACCTTTGGCCTGGGAATGAGCGCTGCCAGACTCGACCGGGGGCTTCCCAGTACGCAGTTCAAGTCAACTCCGTGACGGCCAGATTTGACCACTCCTCACCCGTAGCTAAAGGTATACTGAAGCCAACGATTGGCGTTCCACCTCAGGGTCCATCATGCCAAGCAGAGTTTCACCCAGCACTCGGGAGCGCCGCACGCCGCGGCCACTCCCACGAACAGTGGCTGCAGGCTGCGTGGGGTTGACCCTTCTTGGCGCTGCCTACCAGGCCGCGTTCGCCGTTGGGCCGGAGGGACGCCGTCCGGTCATAGGTATGAGGCCGGACTACGTTCGGTCCAGTAACGGATTGAGCGGCGGCGAGCTCGCCGCCATCGCCGGAGGTTCCGCTGTAGTGGCTGCCGGCGGGCTCTACGCAGCTGGAGTGATCGGCGGAGGCGCGGCGGGCGCGATTCTCACCTCGGACCGTCTAACGGCGCTACCGGCGGATCAGTACCGCCTGACTGCGCTGAGGGTGGTGCCCGGCTCCGCGATCGTCCTGGCGGGAGACTGCCGCACCTTCTTCGCAGAAGGCAAGAGCGAGGTCGACGGCAAGTGGTACAGCGTGACCCACCGGCCGGAAACCACCTTCGACATCAAGGTCCCAAGCCCTTGCGTTGTGAAGCAGGACGGCACGAAGAACGTCCTCTGCGTCCCGATCAGCACGCCCGCTGACTGTGATGGAAAGGTGGTGACAGTGATGGCCACGTTCGCGCCGCAAAGCGCCACGCCGCTCTCCGCCGAGGCGACCCTCACAGTCCGGATCGCCCAAGACTAGCCCAGCCTCAGCAGGCGAGGTTGGCGAGCATCAGGAGGGGACGCGGCAGTCGCGTCCCTGTTCTCAGTTAGAGCCACTTCGCGACAGGCAACACACGGTCCAGTCACCGCTCAGCTTGCCCGTATCCGCTCACGGCATTCCCCTTTGATCGACATCCACTGCCACCTGCTTCCTAACATCGATGACGGTGCCTCGGACTGGGATGAAGCTCTCGCAATGGCCCGGCTGGCTGTGGAGCAGGGCGTCGAGCAATGCGTGGTGACGCCGCACTGGACTGGCGCTGTGGGGGAAGTAGAAACGGTGCAACAGCGGCTGGCCGAATTCAAGACTCGCCTGGGGGAGGCCGGCGTACCTCTCCGGCCTCACGCGGGTCAAGAAACGCTGCTGCTTCCTGGCCTGCGGGATTCCCTCGCGGCTGGACGTGCCCTGACGCTCGCGGGATCAACCTATGTCCTGCTGGAGACGGCGAACATCGCCAGCGGCGCTTACCTCCACTCTGCCCTGTTTGAGTTGCAGAGCCGCGGCTACCGCATCATCCTGGCCCATCCCGAGAGAGTAGCCACCTGGCACCGCGACGCCGGCGATCTCTGGGAACTGGCACGGCGCAACTGCCTGCTCCAGGTGAACGCCGGCAGCCTATTGGGTGAGTGGGGCCACGCGGTGCGCTCCCAGGCGGAGGAGCTGGTGAAGCTCGGATGGGTGTCACTGCTTGCGTCGGATGCGCATTCCATCACGCATCGGAGATGCCGCCTAGGGGAGGCGGCGGAGCGTGTCGAACGACTGGCCGGTGCCGAAGTCCGCGAGATCGTCACTTGCACCAATCCGGACAGGATTCTACTGGATCAAGACATACCGGCCCCGGAATTCCTGCCACCCACCCGTCGCCTGTGGTGGCGCTTCTGGTGATGGGGCAGCATTAACCAGTCAGCCCATGGAAACATCCAAGACATCGCCCACTGAACCCGCCAGTGCACCGCTGGCTCCGCTCAGCCCCGGAGCGCCGTTGCTGGGGAACACGCTTCAGTTTCTGGGCGACACCAGCGGATTGCTTGTCGATTCGTACCGCAAGCTGGGTCCGGTCTTCCGTCTTCGTGCGCTCTGGCTAAAGTACACCGTGATCGCGGGGTTCGAGGCTCGCGAGTTCATCGCCCAGGGGCTCGATGACGAGTACCTCTCGCGTGAGGTCGTCTTCAGCGAGGTGGGCCGCCAACTGGGGCAGGCGGATTTCGTCCTGGGCCAGTCCGGCGAGAAGCACGTCCGATTCCGGCAGTTGCTCTCCCTTGCCTACTCTCGGCAGGTGGCGTCCCCTTTTGTTCCCCAGTTCATTGCGGCGGTCCGCAGTCAGTCCCGATCCTGGCAACCGGGCAAAGTGCTGAGCGTGATGGGGCAGGTTCAGCGGCTCGCGTTTGAGCAATACTGCCAGGTGATGTGCGGCAAGTCGCTAGGAGAGCTCTACCGCGATTGCCTGATGGTGACGGACTACAACATGAACGTTGGCGGCCGTGTCTGGCCCTTCCTCATGTACCGGACCCCCTGGTACCAGGGTGCTCGCACGCGAGTGCTTGGCTTGATGTGGGACATGGTGCGCGCCCGGCGAGAGTCTCCTCCGGATGGTCGCCTCCCGCTGACCGTGATGGACACCCTGATGCGGGTCCGCGACCCGG
>JANPLG010000312.1:0-12401 GCA_031426395.1 Actinomycetes bacterium | reverse complement strand
GGATAACAGCTCTCGCTTGGTTCCTTGCCGCCGAATGTTGACAGCCTGTGGCTCTCATGCTAACCTCCCCGCGTATGTTCAGACCGTGTTCGAAGCGCATTCCCGCATTGGCAGAGTTCGTCTCACGCTTGTCTTAAGTGTTGTCGCAGGCGTGGGGGGTTGATCTCGGAACCCACAACAGGTTGCTCTCGGACCCGCTGATCCCCTAGGCCGGGGTTTTTCGGCCGCACTGCCCCCGCCTCTCGGGGTGTGATGAGACGAGTATGAGCAAGCGATTGTACGTTGGTAATCTGTCCTATCGGACGACCGATCGAGACTTGGAAGAGCTGTTCGCCGCCTATGGCGGAGCGAATGCCGCTGTCCCGACTGACCAGGATGGGCGTTCGAAGGGCTTTGGGTTCATTGAGGTGGAAGAAAGTCAGCTTGAGGCGGCGATCGACGCCACCCACGGCAAGGACTTCGGCGGCCGAATGCTGACCGTGAACGAAGCGCGCCCGCGCGAAGATCGCGGCGGCCGCAGTGGCGGCTACGGCGGCGGTGGCGGCGGTTACGGCGGTGGCGGCGGAAGCAGCTACGGCGGTGGAGGCGGCGGCTACGGCGGTGGAGGCGGCTACGGCGGCGGAGGTGGTGGCCGGGGCGGCGGTGGCCGTGGCGGCGACCGTTAAGCCACACCTCCGCAAATGGAATGTCGAGAAGCAGGGTGCAGATGTGCACCCTGCTTCTTTTTGGTCTTCCGTGGATGCAGGTAAGTCGCCCGCCGGGCGTGAAGCGTCCATCCGACATGCGCCTCTCAGCCCATGAGCTCGCCTTCAGGTCCCTTGCAGGAATTCGCCTATGATCGTCCACTCCTTCGCCGATATCGACTTTGAGACGCCGGGCAAGCGTAGTTACCAGGTCGCCTTCCACCACGACGGAACCTGGGGCAACGTCCTCATGCCGCTGACCGTCGTAGTTGGCGAGCGCGAGCTATCACTGCAGGGCGGCGGCAAGACAGTAGCCGTCTTCGGCGGGACTCACGGCAACGAGTACGAAGGCCAGGTCGCCGCATGGCGGCTTGCAACTGAGCTAAACCCCGGCGACCTGTCCGGGACCGTGCTGTTCCTCCCGCGTTTCTGCACGCCGGCCTGCGAAGCCGGCACCCGCGAGTGCCCCCTCGACGGCGTGAACATGAACCGCGCATTCCCCGGCGACCCTTTGGGATCAATCACTTACCGGATGGCGCACTTCGCCCGCACGGAGATCCTAGAGCGAGCGGACGTGGTCCTCGACCTCCACTCTGGGGGACGGATCTTGCGCTTCCCGATGGTCTCGTCGTTCCACGAGGTTCCAGACGCGGCGCAGCAACGGGAGATGGCCGTGACCGCCCGCCTGTTCGACACCCCTTTCGTGATGGTCTACGCGAAGGCGATGGCTCGGGGGTTGCTCACCGACGAGGCCGAGGCGATGGGGAAGGTCACCATCGGAACAGAGCTAGGATGGGGCGAGGCGACCATCCACGAGGGCGTCCTGCACGCCGAGGTAGGCGTGCGCAACGTTCTCCGCCACAACGGCCTCCTCCAGGGCCAGATGGAGCGCGTCCGTTCGGCAGGAACGCTCCCGCCGAAGATCATCCGCGCCATCCGCCTGGAAGACTACCTCCCCGCGCCCATCAGCGGCGTCTACGAGCCGCTGGTCGAACCGGGCGAGTGGGTGAAGGCGGGGCAACTGCTTGCCCGGCTCTATGACTTCGACTACCCTGCAAGTACCGGCATCGCGATCCACGCTCCGCGTGACGGCTGGCTGCTCTGCACTGGTTTCGCCGCGCGGGTGCCCCAGGGACAGACGGTGGCGGTGGTTGCGGAGGAGGTCGACTACTGACTGGAACCGGACTGGATCGTGGATAACCCACGGCCAGCCGAGTTCCTGAGGTGGATCAGCGGATCCCGAACCGCGGCTGCTGGTAGCTGACCAGGCTGTGGACGCTGCCTTCAACGGCGGCGTTGGGGGTGCGGCGCTCCATGCGCATCCGGCCGTCCCAAAGCGCAGCGTGCAGAGAGGGGATGTCCCGGTGCCCCATGTCCTGGAACGCCTGCTGCAGCCCCTTCATCAGGTAGGGGAGGTAGTCGACCAGCGATCCTTTGTCCACCACGGTCCCTGACACGCCCTGCGGCACGCGGACCGCTTCCTTAGTGTCCGCCAGGTAGCGCTTAGCGCCGCCGGCTTCCATCGCTTCCAGGCTGGCCATTCCCCGGTAGCGCTTCACGCGAACACCGTTCTCATAGAAGTACTCGCCGGGAGCTTCGGCGGTGCCGGCGAGGAGGTTGCCCACCATCACCGCGCTGGCGCCGAGGGCCAGCACCTTCGCCATCGGGCCAATCCCGTTGATGCCGCCATCCGCGATGACCGGCACCCCGTACTTCCGTGCGAAAGAGGCTGTGCGGTACACAGCCGTCGCCTGGGAACGGCCCACCGCCATCATGTTCTGCGTGATGCAGATGGAGCCCGGTCCCATTCCGATGCGGAGGGCGTCTGCGCCGCTGTGGATCAGCGTTTCCGCCTGCTGCGCCGTGACCACGTTCCCGGCGATTACATCGACCTGCGGATGGCGGCTTTTGATGTACCCCAGCATCCGCTGCTGATAGATGCTGTGGCCCTGGGCAGAATCGACCACGATCACGTTCACTCCCGCCTCCGCCAGCGCGTCAACCCGTTCCCGGTCTTCATCTCGGGTGGAGACGGCGGCACCGCAGAGGAGCTGCTTGCTGGAGTCCTTGCTGGAGTCTGGGAAGTTGAGGTTCTTCAGCAGGTCACGCCGAGCCAGGAGCGCCACCAGCCGGCCCTCCTCATCAATCACCGGCAGCTTGCCCTTCTTGCTGGCGCGGAGAATGCGGTTCGCCTCGCTCAGGGTGACGCCCTTGCGCGCGGTGATGAGGTCAGTCGACATCACTTCGGCCAGGGGCCGTTCGCGGTCGCGCTCGAAGTCGGTGTCACGGTTCGTGACAATCCCGACCAGCTTCGTGGCGAGCGTGCCATCCTCCGTGATCGGAATCCCGGAAAACCCGTGGTGGGCCTTGATGTAGTCGACATCCCCGATGGTGTTGCGGGGAGAGAGGGCTACCGGGTCCGTGATGAAACCGTTCTCGTAGCGCTTCACCTTGCGCACCATCGCCACATGCTCCGCGAGGGTGTTGTTGTAGTGAAGGATGCCGATACCACCCATCAAGGCGAGGGTGATGGCCATGGACGCCTCGGTCACGGTGTCCATGGGGGAGCTTACGATGGGCCGCTTGATGCGGATGTTGCGCGTCAGGTGGGTGTCGAGGCGGACATCGGACCAGTGGAAGTCGATGTATCCGGGAAGGAAGATGATGTCGTCAAACGTCAGTCCCGTGCCCGCGCCAAACAGCGTCTCGGCGTCCAGCCCGTCCAGTGGGGCCTCCACCAGCGTGCTCATGCGCTCTCCTTGTAGGGCCGGAGAATCCCAGGAGTGGGTTCCGGAAAATGGGTTGCGGAAGTATACGTCCGGGAGGGGATGGCGTCAACTTCGGCGCGGCCTGCGCGCATCGAAAGCGCGCGCGGTGCGGTGACCGATCGCTCAACCCATCCGCGACGGCGCTGATCGTAGCAGGATGCCCGCAGGTGCGGCGTGTGAATCTCTGCGTGCGGTAAACTGGACATCTGTGCGCTATACTGGATGCAGCTTCCGGCGATCCCGGGTGCGGCGTGACGGCAGCGGCCGTCCAAGGAGCGTTCGATGGCAGAGATGATGAAGGCAATCCGCAAGATGGAAGGGGCTCCGGGCCTGACGCTGACCGAGGTTC
This sequence comes from Actinomycetes bacterium, assembly GCA_031426395.1. GTDB lineage: Bacteria > Armatimonadota > SYMT01 > SYMT01 > SYMT01 > JANPLG01. The sequence continues at coordinate 8,601 of JANPLG010000312.1, read as the reverse complement.
CCGTGCCCCAGCCCGGCCCGGAAGAGGTGCTGGTGAAGGTGGAAGCTGCCAGCCTCTGCGGCACGGATCTCCACATCCACCAGTGGGACGCCTGGTCGCAGCACCGCATCAAGCCGCCGCTCACGCTGGGGCATGAGTTCGCAGGGACGGTGGTGGAAGTGGGCAAGAATGTCCGCCACGTTTCGGAAGGCGATTACGTCTCGGCGGAAAGCCACATCACCTGCGGCATGTGCTTCCATTGCCGCACCGGACAAGCCCATATGTGCGAGGGGACCCGTATCCTCGGCGTGGACCGGGACGGGGCCTTCGCGCAGTATGTCGCCGTGCCGGAAGCGGTGATCTGGCGCAACGACCGCTCCAAGCTGCCGCCGGAGATTGCCACCCTTCAGGAGCCGTTCGGCAACGCGGTCTTCGCCACCAGCGCGCAGGACCTTGCAGGGAAGTCGGTAGCCGTGCTTGGTTGCGGTCCCATCGGCCTCTTCACCATCGGGATCTGCCGTGCGTCCGGCGCCGCCATCACCCTCGCGGCGGATCAGCGCCCTTTCCGCCTCAACCTGGCGCGGCAGATGGGCGCTCATGACGTGCTCAACGTTGCCGAGACGGACGACGCCCCGCACTGGTTCCGCGAGAAGAACGAAGGCTTCGGGGTCGACGTCGTCTTCGAGATGTCCGGCAGCCCCAAGGCAATCACCGATGCGTTCAAGATCGTCCGCAATGGTGGTCGGGTGATCCTCTTCGGCATCCCCGCCCGTCCCGTGGAGATCGACGTGGCCGAAGCGCTCATCTTCAAGAACCTCAGCGTTCTCGCCCTCAATGGCCGCAAGATCTTCGAAACCTGGTTCAAGACCCGCTGGATGCTGGAGAGCAACGTGGTCGACCTCCGGCCCTTGATCACGCACCAGTACGCGCTGGAGAAGGTGGACTACGCCCTCGGCCAGTTGCAGGCCGGCGAGGCGTGCAAGATCATCGTCTACCCCAACCGCTCCGCCGACGAGCTTCCCGCCACCCCCAACGTAGCGCCCGCCGTTGCAGCCGCACCTGCGGAAGACACTGCCGCCCTCAAGCACCGCCCGTCGTGGACGCACCGCTAGATCTCTGGGAACAGAACGAGGATGACGCGGATTGGCCGGATTGACGCGGATCAATCGAAACAACTTGAGCCGTTGGGCGAGCGATAAGCGGTTGAGCGATACGTTCCTTGATCTGGTGATTTGGCAATCTCATCCGAAGGTTGACTGAGTTCCCAATAGCTCGGCCTCTGCGAATCCGTGCCATCCCAGTGGGTCCGTGCCATCAGTGTTCTGTATCAATCGGATCCGCGCTGATCCGCTCAATCCGCGTCATCCGCGTTCTATTCCCCACCGCCCGGAGAGGCACCCTTGCGATGAACGCTACCCTCAATGAACAGATTGGCGCCGAGCTTGATGCGCTGCGAGCCGCCGGGACCTACAAGTCGTTCAACACGCTTACCTCGCCGCAGGATGTTTTGGTGGAGATGGCTGGTCGCGGCGAGGTGCTGGTCCTCTCGTCCAACAACTACCTCGGCTTGGCCAACCACCCAGAGGTGGTCCGCGCGGGCATCGAGGGACTGGAGAAGTACGGCGCGGGCACCGGCAGCGTCCGCTTCATATGCGGCCTGTTCCAGCCGCACCTGGAGCTGGAGCAGGCGGCTGCGGAGCTGGTCGGCACGGAGGCGGCCCTCTCCTTCGTCTCCTGCTGGAACGCCAACGAGGCGGTGATCCCGATGCTCACCGACCCCAACACGGTCATCCTCTCCGACGAGCTGAACCACGCCAGCATCATCGACGCGATCCGCCTTTCCAAGCCCGCGAAGAAGGTGATCTACCGCCACGCCGATATGGCGCAACTCCGCACTGGCCTCGAGGGTTGCGATCCCGCCCAGCGCAAGCTGATCATCACCGACGGCGTCTTCAGCATGGAAGGCGACCTCGCGCCGTTGCCGGACATCGTGGAGCTGGCCCGGAAGCACAACGCCGCGGTGCTGGTCGACGATTCCCACGGCACCGGCGTGGTGGGCAAGACCGGTCGCGGCGTGGCGGAGCACTACGGGCTCCTCGGTGAGATCGATATCATCACCAGCACGCTCGGCAAGGCGCTCGGTGGCGCTGCGGGTGGCTTCGTCGCCTCCTCCGCCGCCGTCTGCGACTACATCGCCCAGCGCTCCCGCCCACAGCTCTTCAGCAACGCGCTGCCCCCCACCGTCGCCTGCAGCGCCCGGAAGGCGATAGAGGTGCTTCGCTCCGAGCCGCAGCGGGTCGCGAAGCTCCATGCCAACGTCACCTACTTCCGTGAAGCGATCCAGGCGGCCGGGTTCAAGCCGCTCCACGGCGAGGCCGCCATCGTCCCGATCATCGTGGGGGAGACGGCGTTCGCCATCCGGATCAGCAAGCAGCTTCTGGACGAAGGTCTCTTCGTCACCGGCTTTGGCTTCCCCGTGGTCCCGGAAGGCACCGCGCGCATCCGCGTCCAGATCAGCGCCGCCCACGAGACGGCGCACCTCGACCGCGCCGTAGCCGCCTTCGTGAAGGTAGGGCGAGAGGTCGGCCTGCTCACCTGAGGCGCGGGGCGACTTCATGGGATGAGCCGGTTCGCTTGGCGACGGAGGTGCCATAATGACCCGTGATGACTTCAGCACTCTGCTCGCTCCGCATCGACGGTCTGCTCTCCTTCGGCGAACCAACCGATTTTGAGTTTGGCCGACTCAATCTTATCGTGGGTCCGAACGGATCTGGAAAGTCAAACCTCTTCGATAGTCTGAGGGTCTTTCAGAGCTGCCCGACTGACATCCAGGAGTCGTTCAGTGATGTTGGTTTTGAAGGATGGCTCAATCAGGAACGCGATCAATCTGATCCAGCCGAACTAGAACTCGTCACTAGACTGCCCTTCCGAGAAGCCGCCGTGCGGCACAAGGTTCGGTTAGGGCCGCCATTTCGAAGTGCGGCAAGACTAGAAGAGATAATTGAGAACGAGTTAGCCCTCCCAGATCACACGCATCCCTTTTTCTTCTTTCGAAGTGACCGAGGCCGCCCGGTGGTGAGTGCCCCGCCTACAGCCAAGGGTCAACGAAAGGTCGTCAGACTAGAGCCGGATGGTTATTCTCCAGATCAGTCAATTCTTTCGCAATTGCGAGATGCGCAGCGATATCCCGAGATAACCCGTCTTTCTGCATTATACAATTCGATAAAAATCTATTCTGAGTGGAGTTTCGGACGTAGGTCAGTCTTGCGGGAAGCTACGCCCACGGATCGTTCGGACCCCTACATCTCAGAATCGCTCGAGGATCTCGCACTTGCCCTGAATGCACTTCAAGGGACCGCGACTCACGACCGACTGAGGGAGCTGCTTTCGGAGGTTAAGCCCAGTTACCGTGACTACGTGACGCGCATCCTGTTTGGGCGTGTGGGCCTTGAGCTCAAGGAAGCTCCATTCAGTCGAACCATACCCGCAAAGCGGCTCTCCGACGGAACTCTGCGATTCCTCGTGCTTGCCGTCATCCTGCTCCATCCGAACCCTCCTCCTGTGATTTGCATTGAGGAGCCGGAACTCGGGATGCATCCAGACCTAATTCGCGTCGTGGCAGAGATGATCACGGAGGCTGCCGGCAGGACCCAGCTCCTTGTCACGACGCATTCCGAGCAGTTGATTTCCGCCCTTCAGGATAGCTTCGACGTGCTTTTCGCGTTTGACACTGGGACGAAGGGATCTCGCGTGCGGCCCTACACCCGGGACCAGTTCGCCCAGTGGCGCGGTGAGCATTCCCTTGGTGAACTCTGGACTTCCGGCGAACTTGGGGGCAACCGCTGGTGAAGTGCTGTGTCCGTGTCTACATTGAGGGCGGCAGCACGGGTCAGACTGCGGACAGCGACTTCCGCCGTGGATGGAAGAAGTTCCTTGGCGAACTCCATGACCTGGCACGCGGCCAGGGGTTCCACTCACTCGAAGTCGTTCGCTGCAAGGGCCGTGTCAACGCCTTTGCGCGCTTCTCCAAGTACCACTGGGATCATCCAGACGACCTTTGCGTCCTCCTGGTCGACTCGGAATGCAACGTGCCGGACGGCCAGGGCGTATGGGAGACGGTGAGCGAGCGTGAAGGAGACGGATGGGTCAAGCCAGCGTGGGCGAGCGAGTCGCACCTCTTCCTCATGGTGCCCTTTGTGGAGACCTGGTTGGTTGCGGACCCCGACGCGCTGGCGAGCTACTTTGGCCAAGGATTTCGTCCATTGGAGCTTCCTGGATTGACCAACCTGGAAGAACGATCCAAGGACGATCTCGAAAGGCGACTGAAGCGAGCAACCGCCGCAGCATTGAGGGGTCCGTACCGCCACGGCCTCGCGCACCTCATCATTGAGAAAGTGAACCCTGATCGGGTCAGGACCCTACGGCACGGTCGTCGTCTCTTCGAAGAGCTTGGGCGACTGATCCAGCAGACTGGGTAGTCGGCCCTCGGCTCACGCGATCCGCACTCCCTTGAGTCCGTCGAGGAACTCCTCAAGGGAGGTGGCCCGCTTCACCCGGTCGAAGTGCCGGAAACCACCATAGGTGCCGGCGATGTTGGTCCACTGCTTGAAGCGCTTGAGCAGTTGGACCGGCAGAGGCACCTTCGGCGGCGGGCCCGACTGGTAGTGTTCCACGTAGCCGATAAGGCTGCGCAATAGCGGCAGCCACTCGGCGGGCGGTGGGGAGGTTGCCGCATCCTCCCTCTGAATTCCAAGTTCCGCTGCGATCTGGCGGGAGAGGAGCGGATTGGCCAGGGCACCGCGCCCGATCATGAAGTGCCGGCACCCCGTCACGTCCTGGCAGCGGCGGAAGTCATCCAGGGTCCAGATGTCGCCGTTGGCGATCACGGGTAGCGCCAGCGCCGCGCGCACCTGCCCGATGGCCTTCCAGTGGACGGGCGGCGCGTACCCCTGCGCCCGCGTCCGTGCATGGATGGTTAGCCAGGACGCGCCCCCTTCCGCCGCTCGGGCAGCGTTCTCGTGGATCGCGTCGATGGAGTCCCAACCAAGCCGGAGCTTGGCGGAAACGGGGATCTCCGCCGGCACCGCCTCCCGCACCGCTCGAACCAGCGCGGCGATCCGCTCCGGATGCTTGAGCAGGGTCGCGCCGCCGTCGTGGCGGTTGACGGTCGGAGCGGGGCAGCCGAAGTTGAGGTCGATGGCCGTGGCGCCGGCCTGGCAAGCCACCACCGCCGACCGCGCCATCCGCTCTGGATCGCCTCCCAGAAGCTGGACCTGCACCGGCAGTCCGGTGGGGGTGACCGCGCCGTGGTTCAACTCCGGAATGTCGCGCCGGAAGACCCGTGCAGGGATGACCTCGTTGCTGACCCGCAGGAACTCGGAAACAGAGTAGGTGAACGCGCCGGTCGCCCCCTGGAGCGCGCGCATCGGGGCGTCCGTGATCCCCTCCATCGGCGCCAGAACCAGCGCCGGGTACTCCGGTCTCAGCAACGTGCTCCCTCCGCCATCAGGCCTGAACCCCCTCCGCTTTGCGCGACTACTCTAGCAGACTCGGGGGAAGCACATCGAGATCCCGGTCCAGTGTCACGCGCTCTCAACCATCACGGTCGGTTGCCCGCATCAGTTGATGGGTCGGGTGAAGGAAGTGGTGAACGACCGGGGCACCTGCAGGGAGCTGGAAAACGAGCTCGATGAGGTCTCCCTGCGCCTTCGGCAGGCCCTCCGGCTTTCCCTTTGGATCGAAACTCTGCGCAATCTCAAGCGCTCGCGCCCAATCCGCTTCCCTCTCGATCAACTGATGGCCCCCTTCGGTGAAGGTCCACGTGGCTTGGCGTCGACGCATTTGGACGCGAATACGAGGCAAGTCCCGCTCCATCCCATCCAAGCGAGCGAAGCCGGTGCCCGGAACGAACGGTGGATTGCCATCCTGGAAGTCGGAGTCCGTTCCCAACGTGGCGTAGGCGGAGTCCTCGAACATCTCCGCGAGTTGCTGCAGCGCCCGCTGGGGCGCGTCATGCATCCCTACCGGCTGTCCATTGAGCAGGGTCATTCGCTTCGCGGGAGGCATGGCGTCCAGGAAGCGCAGTGCCGCTCCACTCTGTTCCAGATCCGCATTGAGAAGTTCTACGCCCCACGAACAGCTGGGTGCAAGCCGTGCTGCGAACACCTCGCATTGGGAATCCGGCAGCCGCGCCACTTCCAGCAATTCGTTGATGCGCAGCGAGCCGAAGCGCCGCATCGACTCTTCCCACCGCCTCACCTTGCGAGCGGGTGGCTCCGCCGCTCGTTTATCCGCCCATTGGCAGTGACGGAAGAGAAGATAGCCATTGCTGAGGGTACAGGTGCGATCGAAGTGCCCAGCAATCTGCCCGAGCAGTCCCGAGAGCGATGTTGCGCCCCTGTTCACCTGGCCGCTGAACCAACCGGTCAGGTATCCGTCGGCTAGGAGCGGATAGCTTACCTGCTCAGCCAACAGTTCCAGCGCGTCCGCGAACCCGACGTCGGTGCCGTTGCGCCGGCCCGGAGACTCCCTGCTGAGAGGCCTGATGGGCCACGGAAACGTAACCGGCTGCGTGAGGCTGCGGGTCGAGTCGTCCAAAGGTTCTGGGTTGAGGGCGGGAACATTGGGCTGTACCCAATTGGGAGAGAGATCCTCAGTGAAGTTCCACTCGACTCTCGTCGCAGGCTCTCCCTCGCGGGCACCGGACCCAAGGACTTTAAGCCGGAGCCTCATCTGGGCTTGTAATGCCCGGATCTCGAGGCGCATCGTCAGTCGCACGCGCTCCACTTTTTGCACCGGAAGATGGTCCACGGCTCCGGTGAATTTGTACTCCGGCGCGGTCGCCTCCGCCAGGATGGGCGATGCCAACATTTCCGCCGACTCATGCGGCAGCCTGTTTTTTCCCGACTCGGGTGGATAGGTCAGGATGACGGAGCGGCCCTCCCAAAGCGCCGTTCGTTGCTCTTCTCCAAGTGCGTGGTAACCGGCCCTTGCCACTTCCCTGCTGGCAACTCCAGACGGATCGGGAGCAACCCTTTCGATCTGTTGAAGCTCGGTTTCGAGGCGCCCCTTCAAGGCGGGTGAGGGACCTGGCTGCGGTGGTAGGCGCTCGAAGCTCTGGCCGCCTGACTCCGTGATCGTCACCACGACCGGCCCGAACAATTGGTCCCGCAGCTTCGCGGCTCTCGCAAGCCGTTGCCGGAGGGGTAGCTTTAGCAGTGCGAGGGTTTTCGGGCTATTGAGTTCGGCCGACTCACGTTCCAGATACCCGCGCAAAGCGGCGATGTCACGAGTTCGCCCTGTGCGGAGGGCTGCTTCCCGCCGCTTGGCGGCTACCGACTGGGCGAGGACCAAGGTCCGCTTCCCACCCCGGCTCTCCACTACCCAGGTGTAGTCAAAGTGCTCCGCCACCCGGGCCAGCACTTCCCGCGCCGGCCGTTCCCGCGCGAAGAGGATCACCCTCTCGTCCGCTGTGTCGCTCGTGGCGGCCAGCGCCACCCCCGTTTCCCGCCCCACCTGCTCCAGCAAATCAACCAGCGGGTCCTCGCGCAGCCGCAGGGTGACCAGCTTCTCCAGACGCGGCTCACCCGCCAGCACGGAAGTGAGCGCCGATGGCGGGGCCGACAGTGCGGCCGGCGCACCAGTCAAAAGGGTCGCCAGCGCAAGAAGGAGCAGCAAAGTCCGCATCGACAGCCTCCCCAATAAATCATCCGAGCCCCACGCTATGGCAGGTCGCTCACAGACTCATTGGGAGACGATCGTCGCGAATCCTGTGCCCGGCAACTTTCCCGAGGGGAACAAGCACAGCCAACACCCCAACGCCTTCGGCGGCCCATCCTGTAATGAACGATGCCGTCCGGATGCCCACCCACAAAGCCACGTGTCATTCCCCGGAGAGGGACCACCTGCTAGGCAGCAACCCCTTCGCGTCCGAGGGAATCCCAGGTAGATCCCAGCCAACTCCGCGCCGGAGGGAACCAACCTAGAGCGATTTCGACCCCCTCAGTTCATTAGGAGCGGCCTCGCGCTGCATTCGATTCCCGCAGCCGCATCCACCACCCGGAGGCGGCTGCGCTCGCTCAGTTTTCACCCCACGGCACCACCCAAGATGCCGGCCACCCGTAGGGGCGACATGCCGGTCACCCGTAGGGGCGACATGCCGGTCACCCTCTCCCGGGATGAGGAACTGCCTACTGAAGAGACGGGCCACCCCGGCACCACCAACCGAAAAGCTCAAGGCCAACCGCCAACTCCGTCATTCTCGCCAGGCAACCTGGGTGCGAAAGTGCCCGTTCCCTGCGGGAATCCAGTCACGCTCGTCCCGCACCGGGGCACCAAACCCTCGGCAATCGAACCCCTCCCCACGCCGACCGGACAGCGCTCCCCACCTGAGGAGTTTCGCCTCCACCGTCCGCCTCCCCAAGCCCTGAAGGGGCACGATACGGTAGCCCAGGGCATCGTCCTGGGGCGCGATACGGTAGCCCAGGGCATCGTCCGGGGGCTGAACCGCGACTCGACCGGACAGCACGCCCCATTGAGACGCTAGGCCAACAGGAGACCCGCGTCCCCACCCATCCAGAAAGGAATCCTCAGTGTACCCCGGTCGCTCCCTCTCCCCCTCGC
>JANPLG010000311.1:0-5146 GCA_031426395.1 Actinomycetes bacterium | reverse complement strand
GGGATCGTCGGCACCCGCCGCGAGACCCTGGCCCTCATTCTTGGCGCCTACCGTGAGGAGGCCACGCTGGACACGCGCTACCGAATGATCCGCATCCTGGACCGTGACCAGCTCCTCGCCGCCTGCCGTGAGGGCTATCCGGTCTGCGTCAACCCGATCATGCCGTGGCCCGTCACCGGTCCCTCGGTCCTCCACGCGAACTTGGCCGAGGCGGCTCGCCCGTAAATCGTCAAGACAGCATTGCGCTTTTCCGGCGGAATGGGAGAATGGATGAACGGGCAATCCCGCCATGCTCTCTCCCATTCCGCCACTCATTTTGTCAGAACATCCTTGACACGCTATGCGAGGTGTCAAGGGTACAGCAGGCACCCGGGTGTGACCGCCAGAGGTAGGTAAGCGGAACCCCCCGGCCAATTGGGCAGGAGCTTGAACTCAAGCTACCTCGTCACCCTCGCCCGGGAATCTCCGTGCGAAGATGCCCGCCAAATGCGGGGGTCCAGTCACGCCCGTCCCCGCACCGGGGTACCAACCTCTGGGAACCTGAACCCCCTGCGAGAGCGAAGCCACGCTCTCGTCGGATACAGCTGGACCCCCGAGGAAGACGGACACCACGCCCAGAGCGACCGCCTTCGAGGGTGACGAGGGTTTCTTGGGCCTGGACGAGTACCTCGTAGCGAAAGGTCTTCCACCTCAATCCGTGACTACCTATAAAGCGGGGTCACATCCCAGGCTCCAGCCCTTTCGCCTGAGACGGAAAGCGGGCGCAACTCCGTGGAATTGCGCCCGCTCCCGAAGGTGAAGTTCTCGCCCGGCTGTCCAGGCAGAGTTGCTTAGGCGAAGAACTCTTTGTTCAAGCCGATGTAGCTCTTCCACTCATCCGGCACGTCATCTTCCGGGTAGATGGCGCTCACCGGGCACTCCGGCTGACAGACACCACAGTCGATGCACTCGTCCGGGTGGATGAACAGCATATCCGGGAAGCCTTCCTTCGTTCCCTCGTAGATGCAGTCCACCGGACAGATCTCCACGCACGCCCTGTCCTTGACCCCAACACAGGGCTCACAGATCACATAGGCCATCGTTAACCTCTCACTTTAGTTGCGTACATCCCAGGCCTTTGCCCCGACGCCCCAATTGACGCCGGGCCGCGGTCCAGAACGCCGCCCTTCAGGTTGACTCGGTTGGCCGGTTGGTTCGCTCGACTGCGTACCGCCCGCACCGGTTCATGAGCCACGACTCCGGGGTGCCCGAACCCGAGGCTCACTCACGATTTATCATCCCGGCGAGGTCCGCCGGTCACGCGATTGTGTATCGGTTGGGTCCAACCGGGATTCAGTTGCTCCATTGACCGCCGCGGGCGCTGCGGGAGTCGGTGCATGGGGATAAGATGCTGCTTACGACTGGAGCGCGCTCATGCCGATCTCTCTTGACCAACTCATGGTGCTGCTCGCCATCGCGGCGGCGGCGGGCTACCTCGCCTGGCGCTCCCGGCGGAAGGCCTCCGGCTGCGGTAGCTGCTCCGGCAACGGCTGTGGATCTGGAGAGAAGCCGGACTCCGGCACCCTGGTGCAGCTTGAGGTGAAACCGACGAAGCGGCCGCGGGCGAGGTAACCAAGCCGCGACGGGACGGAATCAAAAAGAGAGGCTGATCCGCAACTCGGATCAGCCTCTCTTCATAAGTGTGCTGCGGCAAGCCGCAGAAGCCGGCACCACAGCGTCAGCGTGTGGCGTTCAGGTCCTTCTCCTGCTTGTCTTCCTTGCGCCGCTGGTCCTTGTTCAGGGTCCGCTTCCGGATGCGGATGGTCTGCGGCGTCACCTCGACCAGTTCGTCCGGGCCGATGTACTCCAGGGCGCGGTCCAGCGACATGATCACCGGTGGCGTCAGGCGGATGGCGTCATCCGCGTTGCTGCTGCGCATGTTGGTGAGATGCTTCTTTTTGCAGACGTTGACGTCCAGGTCGCCCTCGCGGACGTGCTGGCCGACGACCATGCCCTCGTAGACCTCGATCTGCGGCCCGAGGAAGAGTGTGCCACGAGGCTCCGAGTTGGATAGGCCGAAGGGGGTGGTGGGACCCATCTCCGTGGCGACCAGCGAACCACCGCGCACCCGGTGAATGGCGCCAGCCAGCGGGCGGTAGCCGCTGAACTCGGTGTTCAGGATGCCGGTGCCGCGCGTTTCCGTGAGGAAGTCGGTCCGGAAGCCAATGAGGCCGCGAGTGGGGATCAGGTACTCCACATGGACCTCGTTGTTGGCACGGTACTCCATGTTCTGGAGTTCCGCACGGCGGCGTCCCAGAAGCTCTACCACGTTTCCGAGGTAGTCTTCATGAACGTCGAGGGTCAGTTGCTCCCACGGCTCGCAGAGCGTGTCCTCGATGGTGCGATAGATGACCTCAGGCTGGGAGACCTGTAGCTCATAGCCTTCGCGACGCATCGTCTCGATGAAGATGGCGAGGTGAAGCTCGCCGCGACCGGCGACGGCCCAGGCGTCCGGGCTATCGGTCGCTTCCAGGCGGAGAGCGACGTTTGTCTCCAACTCCCGGTGCAGCCGCACCTTGAGGTGAGGCGAGGTGCAGTACTGGCCCTCGCGCCCGGCAAAAGGGCTGGTGTTCACCGAGAAGGTCATCCGCAGCGTCGGCTCTTCCACCCTGGTGACCGGGAGGGGCTTCGGGTTGGCGGGATCCGCAAGCGTTTCACCGACATAGACATCCGGGACGCCGCTGATGGCGATGATGTCACCGGACTCACCCGCTTCGGTCTCAAACCGCTTCAGTCCCCGGTAGGTGAAGACCTGCACGACCTTCGCCGTCTTGGAGCGTCCATCGCGGTCGAAGTGGATCACCTGGCTGTTCGGCTTCATGACCCCGCCGAAGACGCGGCCCACGGCCACGCGCCCGCGGTGGATGTCGTACTCAATGCTGGTGACGAGCATCTGGAGCGGGGCGTCGACTTCCACCTCCGGTGCCGGGATGTGCTCCAGGATGGTGTCATACAACGGACGGAGATCGGTGCCGAGTTGCGTGGCGTCCAGGCTGGCGACACCTTGTAGGGCACTGGCGTAGACAATCGGAAAATCTAGCTGCTCATTCGAGGCGTTCAGGTTGACGAAGAGATCGAAGGTCTGGTCGACCACCCAATCCGGACGGGCATTGTGCCGGTCCACCTTGTTGATCACCACGATGGCCTTGAGGCCCAGCTTGAGCGCCTTGCCCAGCACGAACTTGGTCTGCGGCATGGGGCCGTCCACCGCGTCCACCAGGAGGAGCACGCCATCCACCAGGCCCAGCACCCGCTCCACCTCGCCGCCGAAATCGGCGTGGCCCGGGGTGTCCATGATGTTGATCTTGGTCCCGTTGTAGTGGACGGCGGTGTTCTTCGCCATGATGGTGATGCCGCGCTCACGCTCCAGGTCCATGCGGTCCATGGCGCGCTCGGCAAAGTCTTCATTGTCCCTGAAGACGTTTCCCTGACGAAGGAGGCCATCGACGAGGGTGGTTTTCCCATGGTCGACGTGAGCGATTATGGCGACGTTACGGTTTTGGTTGACTCGGACGGGCATGGGCGCATCATAGCATCCGTGCCTCGTCCGTTCAATGCGCGGAACGGAACACGCTCGCTGGAGGGAAGCGTTAAGGTCGGGAACGCGGTGCGCGCACCGGAGCCGATTGGACTCATTGAGCGCGGAACTCCGGGATCACCACGTTCTCCACCCGCACCGTCTTTACGGTACGCAGTCGTCGGTACTGCAGTCGGCAGCGCACCGCCACCACCGGCTCGTCCACCACTGGAAAGTGGAAGTACCTGTCGAAGCCGAACCCGAGCGTCCCCTTTGCCTGGCCGAAGAGAGCCGAAAGCGCCGGATACTCTCTGCCCGATTTGCCGACCAGAACGAGCTCTGGGTCCCGTCCGCTATGGCCGCGCACGTAGCTGGAAGTCGGAGCCGTCACTTGCACCCGCAGTGCCGGTCCCCAGGTGCCCTCGCGTAGGTCGCCCGGCTCTTGCTGTCGGTTCGTGGCCCGGCCCCGCGCGGTAAGAGCAACGCCGTCGGAACGCCCTTCCGTACGCTGTTCCGCCTCTGTGCCGGTCAGTGGCGCATTGACGGTGACGCTCTTCCAACCTTCTTCGACCAGCAGATCAGCTTCCAGCCAGGCCAGACGCCGAGCATTGGGATTGGAAAGCGGAAGTCGGGCGTCGGCGCTCCAGGCACCGTCGGTGAGTGATTCTGTGTCCGGCTCGGAGACTGCCGTCGTAAGAATGTTGCCACGGTCGTCCCGGGCGACGATGTTTGCTAGACCTGCCAGGCGAGGTCCCTTGGGTGATTGTCCTTTGACGGTCATCGAAAGAATGACGGCGCTTTCCAGGCTCGAGCTAACCGTGCTGGATTGCCAAACATGGCGGATCTGCACGGTCTGGTTGACGGTGGCGGTCACTCCTCGGCTCTCCCGGGCGCGAGCTTCGCGGACCTCAGGGACTGCGGGCGCCATGGGCTCCATGGGCTCCATGGGCTCCATGATCCACTCAAGCGGCGGCAGGTTGGCCACACTTCCCGCCGCGACCATCACGACCTGCTCGCCGTTCCGCCATCTCCCACCGGCGGGCGCGTATTGACCCCGATCAGCGTGGAATGCCCGCAAAACGCGATATCGGCCGGGAAGGATACCTCGCAGTTCCGTTCGGCCCTCAGCATCGAGAGGTAGCTGGACCCACTCACCGGCTGTGGTGTCGTCCGCGTTGAGGGGGCGAAGACCCAGCACAATTCTGCCCCTGGCCGGTTTCCCGTCGATCCGCACTTCAGATGAAAGCGCGCCGCCTGTGCCGGCAGGTGCGGCAAAGCGCCGAAGGCTATCGACCTGCGGTCCATGGCTAGACGCAGTGGGGCGATGGGATCCCTCTGCGATAGGTGCCAGGGGAATCCAACTAAGCCGGAAGCGCCCGATCTTTACGGCAGGTGAGCGCTCAACCGCAGCCAGTTCCACGCGCTCGATAGGGCTATCAGTGGGTGGCAGCTCTGGAAAATGGTAGGACGCTGACGAGCCAAGATAGCGTCGGCCGTCCCGCGTTATCACCGTGACGCCACCCCACCTCCACTCGATCCCCCGCGTGGCGGTCTGTTCACGCTTCTGCTCGAAGTCGATCGTGATCCTTG
>JANPLG010000310.1:0-3418 GCA_031426395.1 Actinomycetes bacterium | reverse complement strand
GGGGGGGCCCCTTTATCCTCTGTATCGGGGGGCCGCCGTTCGTACTTGGGAACGATGGGCGACTTCAGTAGTATCTGGTACACTCACTTGGTGAGCAATGGCTCTCAAGCAGATCAAGCGACCTGGCTGCGGCAACCTGTCGCGGCTGGTCCCCCCAAAGAACACGGAGCAGATCCAGATGAAGACAATCCCGAACGCCTGGCACCGGAGCTGGGCGGTTGTCGCGGTGCTATCTCTTTCGGTGGCTGGATTGGCCACTCAGTCGTGGGCCGGCGATGACGACGATGAACGCGAAGTGCGGGGCATCATCTCGGTCAACCTGGCGCAATCCACGGTCAATGTCGCGGGCCTCACCCTATCGGTCACAGGCGATACTGAGATTGAAGTCAACGATGACGATACAGACCTGGCCGGGCTGAGCGCCTACGTTGTGGAGAACCCCAATTCCGTGGCGGAAGCCGAGTTTGTGGTCACCGGCAGTGGCAATGTGGCGGCGGAGATCGAGATCGAGGACGACGAGGATGACGATGACCGCGATGAGCTGAAGGGCGTCCTCACCGTCGATCTGGTGAACTCGACCGTCAGCGTGGGCGGCGTGCCGCTCTCTGTCACAGGCGCTACCAGCATCGAAGTTGCGGGCGAGGATGGGGCCACCCTGGCAGACCTAGACACCTATGTCTCAACAAACCCCGGCTCCTTCGGGGAAGCGCATTTCCACCTGGAAGGTGAGGTGCGCGTAGCGGACAAGATCGAGACCAAGGGCTCCCGCGACGATGATGGCGACGATGACGACGAAGACGAGAACGAGCTTTACGGCCTGCTCTCCGTCGACCTCTCGCAGCGCACGGTCACTATCGGGAGCGTGCTGCTCGCGGTGACCCCTGGCACGGAGATTGAGCGCGGCAACATCCAGATGAGCCTGGAGCAGCTTGCCCAGTATCTCCAGGCAAATCCGGGTACGCACGGCAAGGGTGAATACCGTGTCTTGGGTAAGGAGTTCGTGGCGCGGGAGATTGAGGTGTACGGCACCGGCCTTCCGGTCGGCGAAGTCGAAGTGGTGGGCACGGTCACCGCAGTCAACGCGGGCGCGCGCACTCTCGACTTCAGCCCGGCAAATGGTCAGCCGGTCACCCTCTCCGTACCGGTTTCCGCAGAGCTTGAGCTCAACGGCGCCGAGCTGTCTCTGGCCGATCTTGCCATCGCGATCCCCGTGGGCGTCGCACCCGCGGCTCGCGTCCACTACGATCCCACGAATCTCGCAATTCGGGAGCTGGACGTCACCATCCCGGTCACCGTGGCGCTGGCGCGGGTTACGGACGTCAACGCCCGATCTGGGGTTCTCACGGTCGTCACCAACAACCAGGGCCGCAGTCGGACCGAGAAAGTGACCGTGCTAGCAGGAGCGACCATCATCAAGCGCGGCAAGGTGGTGCGGCTGAAGGACCTGCGACAACGGGATCGTGTCCGTATCAACCTCTTCCGTTCCCGCAACCGCAAGCTCTCTCCGGAGCTTTCCGTGACGCGGTAGGGAAGTCAACCCGATAGGGAGCCTAACCACTCCCTATCGGGCCCTCGTTTGCAGCCAGCGCATCAGGCGATCGAGCGGCCAGCAGTTGATCACGTCCTCCGCTTCCAGCCATGCGCGGCGGGCCTGGCTGATACCGTAGCTCAGCAGCGCCAGGTGGTCCGGTCGGTGAGCATCGGTGTTGAGCGAGATCAGCACCCCCTGCTCCTGCGCGCGGCGGGCGTGGACCTCGTGCAGGTCGAGGCGGTCCGGGTAGGCGTTGATCTCCAGCGCCACGCCATTGGCCAGCGCGGCGTCAATGACCCGCTCCATGTCCACGGGGTAGGGGTCGCGCATCCCCAATATGCGGCCCGTGGGGTGCGCCAGCAGGTCGACCACGCCGGACTCCAACGCCCGGACTATTCGCGCCGTCATGGTCGCCTCATCCATGCGCTGGTGCATGTGGACGCTGGCAATCACGAAGTCCAGTTCGCTGAGAATCTCGATGGCGAGGTCGAGGCTGCCGTCCTGCAGCACGTCGCACTCGATGCCCCGCAGGACGCGGAAGCTGGAGCCCTCCGCCGCGAAGCTGGCATTCAGCGCATTGATCTCCGCCATCTGCTCCCTCAGGCGAGCCTCGTCGAGGCCGCCGGTCACGCTCAGAGCATGGGAGTGATCGGTGTTGCCGTGGTAGGAGTAGCCTAGCTTCCGCGCCGTCTCGGCCATCTGCGCGATGCTCGCGGAGCCGTCGCTCCAAGTGCTGTGGGCGTGGAGGATACCCTGCACATCGCGGGCTTCGATCAGCTTCGGCAGCCTTCCGGCCTTCGCCGCTTCGATCTCACCGCGGCCTTCGCGCAGTTCCACAGGGATGGCCGGAAGCCCCAAGCTCTGATAGACCTGATCTTCCTCGGCTGCGGCATGCAGCGCTCCAAGAGCAGCCACATGCTCCGCGGAACCGGTCGACTGGACCAGGGCCGTTCCCCACTCGCCGTCCGTGACGACCGCCAGCTCCACCCGAACTCCACTCTGGCCGCAGGCTGCGACCCGATCCGGGCTTCGTTCGAGCACCCTGATGATCTCCGAATGGTTGGCGAACGCGTCCAGTGCCCCGCCAATGTCCGCAGCCGACCCCAACAGGTCGATGTCGCTCACCAGATCCTTGCGGCGTCGCACGCTGCCAACCACCTCCAGGCGGGTGAAGGCGCCGGTCGCCTCCAGCATTCGCACCAGCGCCTGCGCATAGGGCAACGCGACGCCGATCGGGATCCGCTCCCGTCGTCTTCGCAGCGCCCCAATGCTCTCAAGGATCGTCTCCTCGCTCTTCGCGCCCAGGCCGGGTACGGTGCGGAGCCGCTGATCCTTCGCTGCCTGCTCCAGGTCATCCAGGCTGCGGACGCTCAGCGCCTCCCAGACGGTGCGGATCTTCTTCGGGCCAAATCCCGGCAGTCCGAGAAGCTCCGTCAGCGATTCCGGCACCTGCGCCTTCAGCCGCTCGTAGAGATCGCAGGTCCCGGTGGCCAGTATGTCCCGCGTCTTCGCAGCGATGGCATCGCCAATGCCAGGGATCGACCGGAGTTCACCGCGCTCCGCTAGGACGTCCAGGCTCTCAGTGAGCTCCTGCATCGTGCTGGCGGCGCTGCGGTAGGCGCGGATCTTGAAGGCGTTCTCGCCCTGAATCTCCATCAGGTCGCCGATGCGGGTGAAGATGCGGGCGATGGCGTAGCTGTTCATGCGCGTGGCTATCGATGAGGCACGAGGCTATGGGTGGTGCGAGGCCATCGGTGGCGCGTGATGCGATCCCCGGCTCAACCGAGGTCCGGCACGCCGGCAATGCTATCGAGGAACTGCAGGGAGCGAAGTGGCGATTCCAGGTGATGCCTCACGAACGGAATGAGGCAGCGGGCCAGCCGATGG
>JANPLG010000309.1:0-8259 GCA_031426395.1 Actinomycetes bacterium | reverse complement strand
CCCCACTCCCCCCTTCCTCGGGAGGAGGGTCTATTCCATCAAAGGGATGAAGGCGCGACCGGTGAGGAAACACCCAATCGTGCCAGAATGAATAGGAAGCAAGCTGTCATCGCCTCTTGCTTGCAGAGCGAATTGGCATCTTTCTTGCAGCTCCACCCCTCATCCGAACGGTGTAGCTGAGCCATCCCTCGGTAGGCACGTCTCACGACTTTTCACCCAGCCCCTAGCCCGGCAACGACGCCGTGCGAGGACATCAGTCCCAAAGCCTCATCCCAACAGGAACGCACAGATGCGCGTACTCATTGCTGACGATGACCTCATCTCCCGGCGACTGCTCAGGAACAGTGTTGAGCGGCGTGGCTATGAAGCCGTGGAAGCCCGCGACGGTGTGGAAGCATGGGAGATCCTCTCGCAGCCGGATCGCCCGCCCATCGCGATCCTGGACTGGATGATGCCTGGCATGGACGGACCCGCCGTCTGCCGCGCCGTCCGCAAATCCGCCGCAGAGCGCTATACCTACCTGGTGCTCCTTACCTCCCGCGGCGACAAGGAAGACGTGGTGGAGGGCCTGGACGCTGGCGCTGACGACTACCTTGTCAAGCCGTTCAACGCCCTGGAACTCGAAGCCCGACTGCGCGCTGGCGTGCGCATCCTGGACCTTCAGGCCCGGCTGCTTTCCATCCAGGAGGAGCTCTCCCATCAGGCCACGCACGATCCTCTCACCGGCCTCTGGAATCGCGCGGCGGTCCTGGATCACCTGGATCGGGAGCTCGCCCGCGTGAAGCGGCAGCACGGCTCCTGCGGAGTCATCCTGGCGGACCTTGACCGCTTCAAGCAGATCAACGATACCCACGGACACCTGGCGGGAGACGCGGCGCTCCGCGAAGTTGCGGCGTCTTTCCGAGCGTCGCTCCGGCCGTACGACATCGTGGGCCGCTACGGAGGCGAAGAGTTCCTGGTGGTCTGCCCGGATAGCGACCTGGAAACAACCGCTATGATTGCCGGTCGCCTGCTGACCGGGCTGGAGGGCACCGAAGTTGAACTCCCGGACGCCATCCTGAACCTCAGCGCCAGCTTCGGGGTGATCGCCTGTGAGGGCGCCTCGCTCCTCGACGCCGACAGCCTGCTGCGGGGCGCGGATGACGCCCTTTACCGAGCCAAGCGCGGCGGGCGCGGTCAGGTGGTCACGGCGGTTCCCGAGGAATGGCTGACGGCCCGGAAAGAGCCCGGCGATTGCCCGCCCAGTTGGGGAGGAAGCCTTCTCAGTTCACCCGCGAACCCACGCATCCTGCTGGCCCAAAAACCCCTCCAACGGCATCCGCGATCCTCGGCCCCAGCCCTCTGATGGGAGCGAGGGCTAACCCTCGGCTGAAGTGGGTAGAACCCTCTGCCGGCTCTCCGGGAAGGCAGTCTTCCGGCAGGCGGCGGGAGCCGTCACTTCATGCCGGAAGAGCAGCGTGAATCGAAACCGAGATGCGCGTCCCGTGGAAACCGGGACTTCATGGTCGGCGCGGCGCGTGCCTGCGCCGGAGCGGTGCTCTTCTCGCTGCCCCTCATGATGACAATGGAGATGTGGTCGCTCGGCTTCTTCCTGGAGCCGCTTCGCCTGACGCTCCTGATGGTTGCCTCGTTCCCATTACTGGTCGGCGTCTCCCATTTCGCCGGCTTTGAGCCTACCTTCGGCATTGCCGATGACCTCCGGGACGCCTGCATCGCCTTGGCCATCGGTTTCACCGTGCCGACGGTCATCCTGCTGCTCTTCGGCATCCTCGGCCCGGAGACCACCGCTCGCGACGCCATCGGGAAGATCGCGGTGCAGGCCGTGCCGGCTAGTCTGGGCGCGCTCCTGGCCCGGAGTCAGCTCGGCACGGGTGGGAAGCGGCCGGAGATGGAGCACATCACCTACTGGGGGGAGCTGTTCCTGATGGTGGTGGGAGCGCTTTTCCTCGCACTGAACCTCGCGCCCACGGATGAGATGGTGCTGATTTCCTATCGGATGACGCCCTGGCACTCCCTCGCGCTGATCGCTGTCTCGCTCGCCGCGATGCACGCATTCGTCTATGTCTCCGCCTTCCGAGGGCAGGCGAAGGTGCATCCCCGCGCAAGCAAGATCGGCGTCTTCCTCCGCTTCACCGTGGCTGGGTATGCCCTGGTGCTGCTTGTCTGCCTCTATGTGCTCTGGACCTTTGGGCGAGCGGATGGCAACTCCCTGGAAGAGGTCCTTCAGGCAGTGGTAGTGCTCTCATTCCCAGGGGCCATCGGAGCTGCCGCCGCCCGTCTAGTGCTCTAACGCTGAGGCGTACGTCAATTGAGATTGGAGTGGAAGTCGTGAGTGCTTCTGAACCGACCGAAGAGCAGCAGAGCAAGGAGCCGGTCCCCCCGTTGGAATGGATGGCTGCCGTCTCCGGCTTGGTCTTTCTGGTGTCGACCGTCACCTTTCTGATCTCTCATGCGGTGGCGGAGCGTAAGCTGACTCCCCGCCTCACGGCCGCAATGGGGGCTGTCCAGAAAGTGCCCGGCGGCTTTCACGCCAGTGTCGAAGTCCGGAACGAGAGCGATGCGACGGTGGCGAGTCTCCAACTGGAGGGAGAACTCGTGGTGCAGGGTAAGCCGCCGGAACGGAGCGAGGCGACCTTCGATTTCGTGCCGGGTCGATCCACGCGGTCCGGCGGACTCTTCTTCAACGACGACCCACGCACGGGAGAGCTGCGGCTACGACCGCTGGGTTACCAGGACCCGTAGAGGCCCCCCGGCCCCAGGCTGGCTGTAACTCCGGGTCGCATGAGGGGTCAAATCTACCGCCCGCGGTGCGCCGCTCGCACCACCCGCTTCCCTATACCGTGCGAGGCCGTTCCGTCGATATGAGATTTGATTCGCCGACAAAGAGCGCGTGGCCCCTTGGAGCCGGCATCGCGGCAACTGCGATGGCTGTCGCCGTAGCTGCCGCGCCACCGCAGGCATCGGGTACCGGTGCCGGTGTCGCCGCATCGCGGGGACCGGTTGCGACGGGGGACGGCCAGTTCTTCGAGAGCCGGGTGCGGCCGCTGCTGGTTCAGCGCTGCGGTAGCTGCCATGGGGCGAAGATCGCGCAGGGCGGGCTGAGTTTCGCGACGCCCGCAGCTCTCCGAAAGGGTGGGGAGAGTGGTCCCGCCGTGGTGCCCGGCAAGCCGGACGAAAGCCGCCTGATCGCGGCGGTGCGCTGGGCCGATCCGAAACTCCGGATGCCACCGGCTGCCAAGCTGCCTGACGCGGAAGTGGCGATCCTGGTCGAGTGGATCTCCAAGGGCGCGCCCTTCCCGGAGCCGGCCGCAACCAGAGGCGCGTCGTCGAAGAGCGGGCCGCTCTCGCTGGCGGAGGGGCGCAACTGGTGGGCGTTCCGTCCGCTCCGCGCCCCCGAACCGGCGGCGGTCAGGAGAGCCGGCTGGCCGCGCACTCGGGTCGACCGCTACCTCCTTGCGCGAATGGAGCAGGCGCGCCTCACGCCCTCCCCGGAAGCAGATGCCCGCACGCTGATCCGGCGCCTCTCATTCGACCTGACTGGTCTGCCGCCCACGCCGGAAGAAGTTGAGCAGTTCGTATCCGACACGCGGAGCGAGGCTGGGCAGAAGCCGAGCAAGTTCCCGACCGCTTATGAGCGGCTTCTGGAGCGCCTCCTGGCCAGCCCGCAGTATGGGGAGCGCTGGGGCCGGCACTGGCTGGACCTGGTCCGCTACTGCGACGTGCCGGAAGCGTGGGCGCAGAGCGATGCCCAGGCGTGGCTCTACCGCGATTGGGTGGTGAGCGCCCTCAACGCGGACCTCCCCTACGACCGGTTCGTCCAGCGGCAGATCGCTGCGGATCTGCTGCCGGACACGGCTCCCACCGACCTCGCCGCGCTCGGACTCCTTGGCCTTTCGCCCACGTACTGGAAAGAGCTGAAGCTAGCGCCGGATGTGATCAAGGCGGTGGTAGCGGAGGAATGGGAAGAGCGGATCGGGACGGTGGGCGGGGCGATCATGGGGCTGACGGTCGCCTGCGCGCGCTGCCACGACCACAAGCAGGACCCGATCTCGCAGAAGGACTACTACGCGTTGGCCGGTGTCTTCGCCAGCATCCGGCAGGCACCGCGTCCGATGCTTCCGCCGGAGCAGGGTGCCCGCGTCATGGCCGCCCGCGAGAAGGTGAAGGGCCTGGAGGCCGAGGCGCTCCGCCTGGATCAGGCTGCCAAGGCCGAAAAGGACGCCGTGAAGGCCGCGACCCACCGGTCGCAAGCCGCTGAAGCTCGTGCTCGGATTACCTCCGTGCGGTCGGAGACGCCGGGGATCGATGCGCCGCTGGCGTATGCGGTAGAGGACGCCGCGCTCCAGGTGCTGCCGGACGGGACGGACCGCACTCGGCTGTCGTGGAATCCCGGCCAGGGGCAGGACATCGCGCTCCATCTCCGCGGCAACCCGGCACGCGAGGGAGGAACTGTCACCCGTCGCTTCCTCTCGGTGCTTTCGCAGGGCGAGCCGCGGGCCTTTGTCCAGGGCAGTGGCCGCCGGGAGCTGGCGGAAGCGCTCTTCCGCGAAGGCGCTCCCCTCTCCGCACGGGTGATGGTCAACCGGGTTTGGCGGCATCACTTCGGGCGGGGGCTGGTGGAAACGCCGAGCAACTTCGGGACGACGGGTGACCGGCCCACTCACCCGGAACTGCTGGACGACCTCGCAACGCGGTTCGTGCGCTCGGGGTGGTCGCTCAAGTGGCTGCACCGTGAGATCGTCCTCTCCGCCGCCTACCGCCAGTCCTCCGCCGTCCTTGCAGCCAACCCATCCATTCCGCACTCCGCACTCCGCACTCCGCATTTGGTGGATCCCGAGAACCGCCTCCTGGCGCGGATGACTCGCCGCCGCCTGGAGGTGGAGGCGTGGCGGGACAGCATCCTCGCCGCTGCGGGGACGCTGGACCGCCAGATGGGCGGCGAGCCGCAGGAGCTCTCCAGCCCCAGTCATCGCCGGCGGACGCTGTACGGCCTCGTCCGCCGCCGCGACCTGGACGATCTGCTTCGCCTCTACGACTTCCCTGATCCCACGATGCACGTTCCGGCGCGGTTCCCGACGACCACGCCGCTTCAGCAACTCTACGTCCTGAACAGCCCCTTCCTGGGCACCCAGGCATCCGCGCTGGCAAAGCGGGTGATGGGCGAGGCCACCGATACCGAGGGCCGCATCCGCCGTGCTTACCGGCTGCTCTTCGGGCGGGAGCCTCGGCTGCGGGAGCTGGCTGCGGGCCGCGATTACCTGGGTGCGGAGGGCGGTGCTGACGCTTCAGGCGTCCGCTGGCAGCAGTATGCCGAGGTGCTCCTCGCGGGCAACGAACTGATGTTTATTGATTAGTAGCGAGACATTCGAAGCCCCGGCCTGCCGAGGGGCGGGCCGGGGCTTCACGCTTCCGGTAGTCCAGCGGGGCTGAACACCTGCGGAACGATCAGTACTCTTTTTGCGCCCAGTTTTCCCGATGCGACTCCATCCACGCCAGGTGCCGAGGCTGCTCGTCATACTGGAAGCGTGGAAGGTGCTCTGAGAGCATCTGATTGGAGAAGAGCGGCCCGTGGGCGCCGGTGAGTTGATCCCGATCGTTCAGCCGGACTGCGAACACGGAGCCTGACTTGGCGTGTTCCCAGAACCGGTATACGGAGTGTGCGTTCATGGTTCCCTCGCCTACCTCGTTGTAGGCTAACGGGCGCTAACCATTAGCGCCCGAGCGATTAGCTTCCCTCGCCACACGTGTCCCAAATCCTTAGGGGGCGCTTAGCGCGGAAACTCCATCTCTTCTATTCTCGGCGCAATCCCTAGAGTTCCAAAGCATCTGTGAGAGATCTCACTACGGAATGGAGAGAGGGAGCGACCTTGGTCGCCGCGATCGTCCACTCGCCCATTCCCCCACTCACCCACTCGGCCGGTCAACACTTCCTTGCCTTGCTGCTAGCGCGTGGTCATGGGACCCATGCGGATCACTTCGAGATCCTTGCCTTTCACGCGTTTGATGGCGCCCATCTCGTCGTCGTTCCAGCGGGCGTCGGGTGCGCCGGAGATCATCCAGTCGCCGCCGTTGTCTGCGAGGATCATGCCGTAGGTCTTGAGCGCCTTGAGAATCACCTGCACGTGGGCGGGGTAGCGGCTGACGTCGTACTCCTTCTTGAGGCGGACGCGCATGCCCATGGGCGGCAGATCCTCGTCCATCAGGCGGCTGGCGAAGTGGCGTGCGGGGGGCACGTAGGCGCGGCGGGTCCGGCGGACGGTGAACCGGAGCGCGTGGCGGATCTCCTTCTGCTCGGCGACTTCCTCGTAGCGGACGAGGGCGGGGAAGATGGGGAGGCCAGCGGCGTCCGCGGAGGTCCAGCCGGCGGGCCGATCCTTGGTCTTGCCCAGATCGAAGACGGCGGTGCTGTCCGCCTTCCATCCGCCGCTGCCGTCCGGGAAGGCGCGGAAGAGCTCGTACAGCCTCCAGTTGTCCCGGTCCACGACGAGGAGGTGGCGGTCGCCATCGCTCTTGAGGCCACCCTCCACGGGGGCGTCCGGCGGAACGGGGAAGGGGCCGGGGTCGCTCTGCTCCGGGTAGGCGGTGATGACGATGGGGACCTTCCTCTGCGTGCCGCCCACCACCACGTAAGGGATGCCGAAGGGCCGTCCCTCCCAGTTGGAACCGAAGTCCTGCCGCAGCGGCAGCTCCGCCCCAATGCGCGCGATGATGGCCGCCGACTTCGGATCAACCGGCTCACCGTCGATGCGGGTGTTCCAGGAGTCGGTGGGTGGGAGGACCTGTTTGCCGTTGAGGCGGGCGTTGGGTCCCAGGTCCGGGGTGCCAGCCGCAGCGAGGGCGGCGGTGGCGGACAAAGCCGTCAGAAGGGCGAGCGATTGCGGCTTGAGGCGGCGGGTGCTTCCGTGCCGGTGAAAGGCTGGGAGGGTGGTTGCTCTGGTTTTCATTGCAGATCTCGGAGCGCGGAGTGGGCTGTCGGCGCGGGTGGTTTGAACGTTAGAGCCTCAGGGTGGCTTTGGGTTGCCGAAAGTGAACCGGTGCGCCTCTTTGATCGAATGTAAGGTGTTTCAAAGTCGTGGAAAAAACTACCGGGGGGGGACACCACCACCACCTCGAATTCGGAATGCGATTCCGGGACGTGGATCGGACGTGAAAGGATCCCATCCGTGCATGGATGGGGACAGCGTCGGCGAGGCTCTGGCGTCGAGCCTCATGAGCGTTGCGTCTACGGAGTGGACACTGTCCCGGTGCGGTGATGCTGGGATCACCGCGGAGACGCAGAGGACGCGGAGAGGATAGCCTGACGGCCGCAGGCCCCCGGTGGATGGGTCCGCTGGGGTGGGACCGTGCGGGGACCCTGGGTTGGTAAGAGAGTCTCGCTGTCTGCGAGCCTAGCCGTAAGATTCACAACCGCTTGGCGGCGACGGCTGCGTGCTTCCGAGCCTTGGCCCCCCGGCCCCCAATTCTGGGGGAGAGTGCCGTCGCCACGAGTGGAACCAATTTGCCCCGTGAGGGGCATGTTCAGATCCTGAAGTGCGTTGGCGGAACCGATCCACGACGTTGATCAAGGGAGTGTTGCGCGTTGCGTCGGCGCTCGGCGCTGATCCAGAAGGCGCGCGAGATCCAAAGACCCGCTCAAGCGCGCCACCTGCGCCAGCGTCTTGCCGGAGGTGGAGAGCCGAGCGGGGTCCGCGCCACGTTGGAGCAGCCGCCGCATCCTCCTGGGATGCAACCACGCGCGTCAGGCCATTTGGCCGACCGTGGAGGTTTACGTCGAGGTGCCAGGTGTTGGACGCGGGGAGAGTCGGTCGGACCTCATGGGGCGAGCGCCTGTGAAGCGGTTGACCTCCGCCGAACGTGGTAAGGCGGTCACCGTAGCTACTCTCAGTTAGCAGACCGACCAGGCGGTGTGAGGCCCCGTCGCCGACGGAGGGTGCTCATGGCCAAGAGGCCGGGCACGATCAGGGCGAGCGATGCCGGCTCCGGGACCGCGTTGCTGCTGGCATCGGCGGGACCGATGGTGAAGACTTCAAGGCCACCAACGTTGTAATTCGTTGCAGTATTTTGGCCGAAGATGTTGTTGTTTCCAGAGAAACCGACCCCATTGTAGGCAGTACCTTCAGCACTGCCACTACCGAGGGTGTTACCTACACTGAGATCGAAGGTACCCCCGAAAGTTGGTCCAAAGGCGGAATGGTTGTAAGTTTGATGGCTCCCCCCGAACGAGTCGATGCTCGTCAGGTCCTGGGCTCGCTTCACACC
>JANPLG010000308.1:0-5840 GCA_031426395.1 Actinomycetes bacterium | reverse complement strand
CTAGGCAAGGTGGGCCGGAGGCTGCGGCGGCACGGTCCCGCGCGGCCTATTGCGTCCGGGCGCTGGCAACGCTAAGGTAGAGGGTGGTACCGCAGGGTCCGGTGTCCAATCCGACGATGTGAGTTGGATGCCTGGATTGCGGTCGAGCATTCATGGCCGAGGGTCGGCCCATGGGGAACGAGAACGATGCCCAATGTCGGTATGGGGGAAATGGTCCTGATCCTGGCCATCGCCTTGATCGTCTTCGGACCCAAGAAGCTCCCCGAGATCGGAAAGGGGATCGGGAAGGCGCTGCGTGAGTTCAACAAGGCGAAGACCGACTTCATGGACTCGATCCATTCGGAAGTCGACACTGAGGATCGCCCGCGCACCGCTTCCAGCTACTCTTCTGCGGAGACGCCCTACAGTTACTCGAACGCCCTGGCGAGCGGCTCCGACGAGAGCACTGAGAACCACGGTTATGCGGGAGCCCACTTGTCGGCTGCATCCAATGGGCATGGCGCCGACGACAGTGCAGATGCCCTCCCATA
This sequence comes from Actinomycetes bacterium, assembly GCA_031426395.1. GTDB lineage: Bacteria > Armatimonadota > SYMT01 > SYMT01 > SYMT01 > JANPLG01. Next base: position 5,310 of record JANPLG010000308.1, on the reverse strand, counting down.
CGGTGCTGATTTTCACGCGGTGGAGGGCGAGTCGCAGCCCTCCTTCAGGACCGCGCCGCCGGAGACCGTTCCGGTGTCAATGACTGCGAATCACGGCGCCCTGGCGGGCGAGGGAAAGGCTTAAGTCAATGCCCAATCTGGGACCGATGGAACTCACCATCATCTTAGTCATCCTTGTGGTCCTGTTCGGCGGGCGAAAGCTGCCGGAGTTGGCCAAGGGGCTCGGCCAGGGAATCCGCGAGTTCAAGAAAGCTTCCACCACGCCGGAAGTCGACGATGAGCCAGTGAAGTCGGTCGAGAAGAAGGAGCAGGCTTAGTGCCTGCGGTGTCCTCGGGGTGACGGGTGAGCCGAGCGGCTACCGTCACCTCGCTTCGTCGGGGTGGTGGGCCGACGGAACAACTCCGTCAGCCCCAACTCCGCGTGTTTGCAGTCGAAATGGCCTGACCGCGCCTGTTGAACGCTCACGCCGGACTGCGGAAACTTTCCGCAGCGTGGGTTCGTCAAATGAGCGGGTCTCCCGGAACCACGAACGCAACTCCGCCCTCCGCACGGCCCTTTGGTTATGCGTGGGAAGGGATCGGGCGGCGGCTCGACTAACTTTAGGTGATGGGTGTTCCCGCGCTCCGTCAGGACCTGACGCTCCCGCTCCCGCCCTCAAGCCCACCCGTGCTGCCTTTGGAGGCAAGGATGACGACTTCTCGCTGGTTGCCCGCCGCCGTTGCGGGTTCGATGACGGGCCTGCTGTTTGCTGCGGTGCCCGCTCACGCGCAGACGGGGCAGGCCCCGAGCTTCACCAAGGACGTGCTGCCGATTCTCCAGAAGAGTTGCCAGAACTGCCACGGCGTGGAGTCTCGCGGCGGTCTGAAGCTGGACTCGCTGGACAACGTGCGCATGGGCGGCGTCAAGGGCCAAATCGTCACGGCGGGGAACGCTGAGCAGAGCCGACTAGTGCAGTACATAGAGGGTCGGCTGATGCCGCGGATGCCGATTGGCGGACGCCCGCTCAGCCGGTCGGAGATTGCCACAATCCGTGGCTGGATTTCCGCCGGTGCCCGTGACGACAGCCAGCCTTCCGACGTGTCCGCAGCGAAGCCGCTGACCATCTCCACCCCCAAGGACGGCTCCGAGGTTCGCGAGCAGGTCAAAGTGGTAGTTCCACGCTCAACGATTCCGCCAAACGGTTTCGTTGCGGTCTACATCGACAGCAAGTTCCGGGTGGCCCTGGCGCCCCCGTCCGAGGAAGAAGCTGCCGATCAGAAGCTGCCGGCTGGCGTGAAGCCTGCGGATGCCCCCATCACCTACGTGTGGGACACGCAGGCTCCCATTTCCGATGACGGCACCACAACCACGGAGGACCGCTTCATCCAGGACGGTCCCCACGTCATCGAGATCCGCAGCTACAAAGAAAACGGGGCGATGGCGGAGACGGTGGCCGTGCAGGTCAACGTCAAGAACAGCGTGGAGTATGCCAGCAACTACCCTGCCAAGCTGATGTACGGCGGGAAGATTGGCCAGCCTTACTTCGTTGAGAACCGGGTCGACCTACAGGGCACCGCAGCGCAAGGCGGACGCGGCCGGTTCGCGGCCAGCGCGCCGGGGCCGGACAAGATCAACCACCTGGAAGAGGGAACGTTCCTGGTCTCGCTGGAGGATGTCCTCGCCGCTACCGGTGCCGGCTTCTGGCGTGAGCGCCGGGAATCACCGCTGGTTGTAACGGTCAACGGAACCAAGAACACGGTGCGAGTTGATTCAAGCTCCCGCTACTACACCATGGACCGGCGCGGAGATGTCCGCAAGAGCCGCCAGATGGACCGCGAGAAGCGGGAGCCAATTGTCAACCCGATCGATCTGCCGGGTCGCCCGCAGCGGATGAACGAGACGTTCACCACGAACCTCCGGGTGAACCTGGGCGGCTACATTCCGGGCGTCCTCTCCGTGGAGCGGCTCCAGGCTACCCTGGAAGGGATCGAATGGCAGAAGGGTGAGCGGTGTGTCCGCATCCGCCTGGACTACATCGCCGGCAAGTCGAAGATCGACATCAAGAGCATGGGCCTCACCGATGTCGACTTTGATATCCAGCAGGGTTCATCCACGCTCTGGTTCTCCGAAGAGACCAGCCGCTTCTTGCTGGCTAAGCACGACATCAAAGGCACCATGGAAGTGGACACCGCGCAACTCGGCGGTGCCTCCGCGGGTGGCCCCGGAGGCGGCATGGGCGGCGAGGGCGTCCCTGGCGAAGGGGGCATCGGCGGCGGCTACCCGGGCGCAGGTGGCGGTTATCCTGGAGCGGGGGGCGGTTATCCAGGCGCTGGCGGTGGCTATCCTGGTGCCGCAGGTGGCGGAGGTTCCTTTGGCTCGCCTTACGGGGGCAGGTCGGGTGGCGCAGGACCGGGGGCGGGCGGCTATCCTGGAGCCGGAGGTGGCTACCCTGGTGCGGGTGGTGGCTATCCCGGTGCGGGTGGTGGCTATCCCGGAGCCGGTGGAGGCTTCCCGGGCGCTGGCGGTCCCGGAGGGGGTGGTTCTGCAGTGCCCCCGCCCGCCAAGAAGCGGTACTTCACCAAGCTGAAGGTCGTTACGGAAGTGGTGGACGCGCCGAGCGGCAAAGCTACCGCCTCCAGGTAATCCAGGCGGCAATTGCTTGCAACGGCGGTGGGGAGATGATCCCCACCGCCGTTGCTTTGTCTCGTCCGCGCTTCGTCGGTTCCTACCGAGGGATGCGCCCATCCCGAGGCTCGGCATCTTATGCTAGACTGTGGAACCGTTCCCAGGTGATTCAACGCTTGTGAGGGTGGAAGTGCTTCCGCAGATGGAGCAACTTCAGGGCCGCGCTTGAAGCTGTCGGCCCACCGTAATCCCCCTTCTCAAGGAGAGCGCGAATATGGCAGTCGATGAACGAGAAGAGTTCAAGGAGATGGAGCTCTGGGAGCACCTTTCGGAGCTTCGGGGCCGCCTCATCCGGGGAGCGGTCTATCTCCTGGTCGGGGTGGCGGTTGGCTGGGTCATGTTCGACGGCCTCTGGAAGATCTTGTTCGCGCCGCTTGAACCGCAGTTGGCGAAGATGGGTGGCACCACATTCTTCCATCACTTCGCGTCTCCCTTCCTGCTCCGGCTTCAGGTGTCGCTGATTTCCGGGGTGGCCATCGCTCTGCCGTTCATCACGTTTGAGATCTGGGGGTTCGTCTCCCCGGGCCTCACCCGAAATGAGAGGAACGTCTGCCGTCTCATATTCCCGCTCTCAGTCTGTTTCTTCATGCTCGGCATCCTGGTGGGATACGCGGTGATGACCCCTTCCATCCAGTGGTTTCTCAGCCTGGTGCCTGCGGGAACGCTGGTCATGCAAGAGCCGACGCTCTACATGACCTTCATGGCGAAGATGATCCTAGCTTTCGGGATTACGTTTCAGCTTCCGCTCGTCCTGATGGCCCTTTGTTACATCGGCTTGATCTCGAGCCGATCTCTGGTGGAGAACTGGCGCATTGCTGTAGTGGGGTGCGTTGCTTTGGGGGCCGTTGCAACGCCGGGTGGCGACCCGTTCAGCATGTTGCTGATGGGGATTCCATTGGTGATTCTTTACGCCGCCAGCATCGGTCTCTGCCGGATGGTTGAGCGGTTCAAGGCCAACCAGGTGCGTCACGAGAACGACCAGGATGAGAACGATCATCCACGAGCCCTGGTCACCGCAGCCGGCGACTGACGAACGTTGCCCCAAAGAGAAGTTCATCAGGCGGTGCCCCAGCCCGGGAGCACCGCCTGATTTGTCTCGACTGATTTGTCATGCAATGGGTTGGTTGGTTTCTAACCCTAGCTGGAACGGGTAACACCGGAGTGCCGCCGGCACTTCTGTCTTCCTCAAGCGCGGTTCAGTGAAGGGGTAACTCCCCTTGAGGACCGCGTCCGTTGATCAGCCGAACGACTTCCAGCACGAAACGAATCCACTGGGGCCGACTGGGGTTCTACTTCGCCAGCGCCGCCGCTGCCGTGTGGCTGCTCTGGTCCGCGCGAGGGATATGGTTCCCGGTTTCGCTCGCCTTCATCATTGCCATGGTGCTGGACCCAACGGTGGACCGCCTTGAGAACCGCGGCATGTCTCGCGCCATGGCGTCCACCCTCGTCTTCGTAGGGTTCCTCGCCGTTGCGGTAGCCGTGGTGGTGCTCTTTGGGTCGGTGATCAGCAGCCAGGCGGCGTCCATCGCCAGGGATCTTGCACGCCTCTTCCCGGATCCGTCCCAGCCGGACCTGGTTCCTGTCACGCAGCGTATCCTGACCCGGCTTGACGCCAACCCGGCGCTGCGGGATTCACTGGTGGAGGTGGCGCGGAAGGCGACAGGGCACCTGACCGCCTACCTGGAGGGTGCCTCGGGACTCATTGTTGCGCTGGTGCCGAACCTGGCTTGGGTGGTCGTGGTGCCCGTTCTTGCCTTCTACACGCTCAACGACTTCCACCGCATCTACGCCAAAGCGGTCCTGTTGGTCCCCAAGCACCATCGGCCCTTCGCGCAGTCGGTCATCGCGGAAGTCAGCACCGTTTTCGGCAAGTACGTGCGCGGGCTGGGAACCGTCTGTCTGCTCCTCGGGCTGGCGGACAGCGCCATTCTCTTCGCCCTTGGAAGCCCTTACTGGCTCTTCCTTGGGCTGCTTGGGGGGCTGCTGTACGCCATTCCGGTCTTTGGCTCGCTCTTCACCGTGGGACTCGTCATGCTCGTTTCCATTGTGACAGCTGCCCCAGGCAAGGCGATGCTAATGGGCGGCGGCATCTTCCTGACGCACTTCGCCATCTTCGACCAGATCGTTACTCCTAGGGTGCTTGGGAAGCAGGTGGGCCTTCACCCGATCTTGACCATTCTGGCGCTGCTCATCGGCTACCAGGTCTGGGGGTTGAGCGGGATGCTGATCGCGGTGCCCCTCGCTGCAAGCATTCAGGTGCTGGTGGTGCACCTGGTTCCAAAGCTCGCGAACGAAATGGAGCTGCGGCCACTCGAGGAGTTGCGACGCACGGAAGAAGAGACGCGACAGGAGCATCTCAAGGCGGAGGAGCAGCCTCTGGACGCTCATCTCCTGCTCCATACGGTTATCGAGAACGCAGAAGCTCCGCCCGCCGAGGTGACCGAGGAATCAGCAACTCCGGTCCTTAGTGTTCAGTCAAGCTAGATACGTTGCTTGGTGGAACAGCTATAAACGACCTCAAATTGCGGTTCCCAAGGTGCCTTCGCTCGTCCCGCTGCCCCGGAAGGGCGACAGCTTCCGGGACGGCGGGGACTGCTTCAGTCCCGGAGCGCGTAGACGTACACCTGCGCGCGGCCTCGGCGACC
>JANPLG010000307.1:0-5071 GCA_031426395.1 Actinomycetes bacterium | reverse complement strand
CCTCGGGCAGCATCGGCACCTTCAGGGCGATCTTGGGGACCTTGATGACCGGGATGGCGGTGTCCGAGATCACCACCTGGTCCGGTGCCACATCCGCCTTGGCGCCAGCGTCGATCCACGCCTTGAACTTCTGCATCTCGGCGGGCTTTAGGGAGCCACCGATCGGCATCTTGGGCTTCAGCTCCCCGGTGAGGTACTTGTAGAAGCGACTGGTCTCCGCCTTGGCCTCGAACGACTTCCCGCCCTTTCCGCCCTTGACCGTGGCGGAGTGCGTCGCGAGCGAAAGCCCGCCCTGGAAGTTCTTCTGCCCGTGGCACTTGGCGCAGTTCTCTTTGAGGATCGGAACGATGTCCTTGCTGTAGCTGATGGCGCCGCCGGCCTGGGCGCGCGCAACCCCTGGCACCAGGAGCAGCACCGCTCCCGCCACGAGGCTTACACCGATCTTTCGCATTGCGATCCTCCGCGCCTGGGGCGCTGACGGCAGCACCCGTTCGCAGGGTAGCCGTGAAAGCTGATGAAGTCCATGACTCCAGTTGGCGAAGGGAACTCCCTTCCCCTGCCCTTTGGACATCTGGAGGCGGCCAGGAATGGTGGAGATTTGATGATAAGCAGAAGTAATTACCCTGAAGCAGCAACCCGGCCCGCGCTCCCGATCGACCAGCTACCAACCTTTGTCAGCCATCGCCGTCTTCAGACACCATCACTCCATGAGTACCCTTGCGCCACCATCCCGTGCACTCCTGGATCGTCCTGCGACTTTGCGAGCGTGGCTGGATCAGGTTGAAGAACTGTTTCGCGATGTCCGCGCCTGGGCTGAAGGGAACGGCTGGCGAGTGACCGAGGAGCCGGTGAGTGTCAGGAAGGAAGTCCTCGGAGAGTATCGGGCTCCACGCCTTGCGGTTCAGGCTCCGGGCGCACTGATCTACGTGGAACCTGTCGGCCGGGAGATCATCGGCGCAGAGGGGCGCGTGGACCTTTACAGCTATCCAGCCTTGACGCGGATCATGCTGCTGCGGCGGCGGGATCGCTAGATTCTCAAGCCAGAGTTGGGTCCAGCGTGGCCCAATAGCTGGAGCCGAGAGACCTTCCTTAACCTGGTGGAAGCTCTCACGGTTGATGATTAATGGCGGAGCGCGATGTCTACCGATGGAGCGAAGGCGCGAAGGCCAGACTGGAGAACGTCCTGCGGCCAGCCAATCGTTATCTCAATCCGCAATCCGAAATCCGCAATCCGCAATCCGCAATCCGAAATCAAAGGATGGGTCACTTTCCGACGCAGAAGCGGGCGAAGATCTGCGTGATGGTGTCTTCGGTGACCGTCTCTCCCGTAATCTCGCCGAGGGCCTCGGCAGCCAGGCGTAGGTCGAGGGAGAGGGCGGCCTGATCGAAACCGGCATCCGCTGCTTCGATGGCGCGCTCCAGACCGGCGACCGAATGCCGCAGACGTTCGGCGTGGCGGGTGTTGCTGACGTACACGCTCTCGGGTGAAACGCCACCGAGGAGGGTCGCGGCCACGGTCTCTTCCAACTCCGCGAGACCAAGACCCGTGACTGCGGAGACGTACACCAGCGGAATTCCCTCGCCCAGCGCGGATGCCACCCCCTCGGGTGAAATCTCGTGGCCAAGATCGGCCTTGTTGGCGACGGCCACCACTCGTCGGCCTTTGAAATCCTCCACCAGGGCGCGGTCTTCGTCGATGATCCCGATCGATGCGTCTAGAACCCAGAGAATGAGATCGGCTGCCGCGAGTTGGGCGCGGGCGCGCTGCACGCCCACGGACTCCACGGGGTCGTCCGTCTCGCGCAGACCGGCGGTGTCGATTGCCCGCACGGGCACGCCGCGAAGGTTGAGCGACTCCTCAATCACATCACGCGTGGTTCCCGGCACGTCGGTCACGATGGCCCGCTCATCCCGCAGCAAGGCGTTGAGCAAGCTGCTCTTGCCGACGTTCGGCCGACCGGCCAGCACCAGCGCGGCACCCTCACGGTAGATGCGACCTGCATCCGCAGTCTCAAGCATCCGGAATGCGCGATGACGAATCGCTCCGGCGCGATCTGCCACATCGGTATCGGCGGGCGGCTCTACGTCGTCCGGGAAATCGATGGCGGCTTCGATCTCGGCAAGCAGCGTGATCAGCTCATGGCGCAGGGCGGATAGCTCACGGGAGAGCTTCCCCCCCAGTTGGCCGTTCGCCACCCGGAGCGCGGCGTCGGTCTCGGCGCGGATCACGTCGATGACCGCTTCCGCCTCGGCCAGGTCGAGGCGTCCGTTCAGAAACGCGCGACGCGTGAACTCGCCCGGTTCGGCCAGGCGCGCTCCCGCCGCGATGAGGCCGCTGAGCACGGTCCCCAGCACCAGCCGGCTTCCGTGGCACGCCAGCTCAACAACATCCTCACCCGTGTAACTGCGCGGTGTCTGGAAGTAGGTGAGCACGCAATTATCCAGGCGCTCCTCCGTCCCAGGTCGAATCACCCAGCCATAGGTCGCGCGGTGCGAGGATAGCTGGTCGATCATCCGAGGCGCACTACCGGTCGCAGTCGGTGGCTTGCGGAAGAGCGCCAGCGCGAGGCGGAGCGCGTCTGGACCGCTCACCCGCACAATGCCGATACCCGCCTCCCCGGGCGCGGTAGCGATTGCTACAATGGAGTCAGCCATGGTTGAGATCACACTTCGTGCGTTGCGGCACCTGGAGCGGGAGGCACTCAATTCAACCACGGGCGGCCGGCAACGTCACGGCCCGTGCGGCGGCTGCGAGAGCGCGCGGGAGTTTCATCATCGCAGCCCAAGCTCCCGTCGTGTTGCGTCTCTGAGTGCGGCAAGCTCGGTGCGCTCTGCGGCGGGGATCGACTTGCGCTTTCTCCGCTCCCACGCCACGGCTTGTCGGAAATACTCCCGCGCTAAGCTCTTCCGTTTCAGGCGATGCTCAACCCGCGCAAGGTAGTGGAGATTGTACCCGCTCTGGCCCTCTGCCCAGAAGCTTGCCGCCGCCAGAAGAGTTAGCCGCGCGCCTTGGAGGTCGCCGACCCGAAACTGGCAGACTCCGAGGGTGTTACGGATACTCGGATACTCGGGGACGGCGGCCACCGCTCGTTTCGCCAGCACCAACGCACGGGCCGGACGCTGCAGCGCTTTTGGGCCGGTGGCATAGTGCCAGGCAAGGTTGTTGAGCAGATGGCTCTCCCGCGGTGACAGGGCGACATACCGTTCCGCCGACTTCGCCCACTCGGACAACGGCGGTCCTGGAGTGAGATCCCAAGAGGGCCGCGCTTCTGGGGCGGGCGGAGCAAATCGGAACTCCATCACGGAACTGCTGTGAATGGCCGCTTCAACGGAAAGCGGCCCCTGCTCCGGGAGTGCGGGCAACGAGACATAGATCGGCTCAAGCTGCGGACCCGCGAACGTGCCGCTTAAGCCGAGCGGAATCTGAACTCCGTTACGGTCGCGGATGATCAGGGTGAGATGCTCGCTTTCGTAGAGTCGACGGACTCGGATCACCAGCAATGGGGTCCGGCTCTCCACCACGCTCCCGGACCGACTGCGGCTTATCCCGTAGACCCCGGTGGTGAGTGAGGGAATATCCGGCAGCCTTGCGAGCATTCGTAGCGGGACACCTGTCTGCCCGTCCGCCATCAGTTTCCCCGGTCCGGTCACAGCTACGACCGTGACGGCTACCCTCTTGCCCAATCGGCCAACGCGGTTGGTCCGAACGATCCTTCCAGCTTCCAGTATCGGAAGTGCACCCAGCGGAATCCGCTCTTCCGGCGCGAAGGCTCCGAACTCCGAGCGCCGTGGACGCACCCTCAGGCTCCAGACCGGCTCATTCATGCAGGGAGGAGCGAACCAACACGCTTCAGCGGCGTCCAGCGGCCACCCGAACCGCACGGGGAACGCATTGCCGGTGGGGTCGGCAACAACATCCACTCCCATCTCCCAGCCAGACTCCTCGTGCCCATTCTGGAAGACGCGAAAACGAGCCACTGCCTTTTGCTCAAAGAGCCGAGGGTGGTCGGTCATCGGCGACCGCATCAACTTGACTCGATCCAGGATGAATCTCCGCTTGCCGTAGCTGCGCCGGATGGGAAGTGAGGACGGTTGCCACGCCTTGGGAAGTCCTATGACCGGTATGTCAACTGGCAGCACGAACCCCGGCTCAGAATGATGGGCAGCAGTGAGATGCAAATAGCAGCGACCGCCCCGACGCGGATAGCTGTCCGCCCGAGCATTCGCCACCATTAATTCGGGGTGGAGATCGGCATAGCTCGGAGCAGCGCCCATCGGACAGCCATGCGAGTCGTGAACTTGCGCGATATGCGACCACTCAAGAGGAATCTTCTGCCCATCTCGTGTGCGGCGGGTGAACCAGAAAACAGCGCTGTCACCGCCGAAGCCCAGATCCTTTTGCAGCGGTGCGGTGAGGAATTGACCGAGAAAGGGAAGTGACTCGCGGAACCACCGCCGGACGGGGTGCTCTACGGGATACTTCTGCTCGGCTCCGTGCGTCACTGCCTCCAACTGGATTCGGGTGCCGTCTGGAAGGGTCACCGGCGCAGACTTTGACCGAGCGCCCATCAGTGCGCCTGACGCCGCAACAACCACGATCAACAGCAGCCAACACCACCGATGCCAGCGCGGTCGCCGACCACGCCGCTTCACCGCAGCCGATGCATCAGGCGTGATGCTTGGCGAGAAGTCCGAGGGGTCGCGCGGGTCCAGGCGGAGCATGAGCGTTTGTGAGACTCCGGGGGCAGTTCAAACCGTTAGTTGCCCATCCGAACGCCCCTGGTTCAGTCACACTAAGAATGAAGCGCGGCAGTTTCCGAGAAGGTGCCGTTTCAGAACGCCAGACCCACGAAGGGCAGCGTGCGATAACCGTTGTTGCGGATGCCGCCGCTCACGCCCACGCTGCGGCCTTTCACGCGGAACATGTAGGTGCCTCGGAGCGAGTACTGGACCGTCTCTTCCCAGGGTTGCGGCGGGGCGATCTCGCCGGTAAGGAAGATCCGTCGGGTGATGGCGGCGCTGACGGCCCCGTAGGGGCGCAGTCCGGTGCCTCGACCGTAGTCGTTGCCGG
>JANPLG010000306.1:0-19414 GCA_031426395.1 Actinomycetes bacterium | reverse complement strand
TCCAGGGGCTCGCGCCCCTGGCTATATGCTTTCGCCCTTGCAGGGCTGTGGGTGGCGGGACGTGGCCAAGAACCCCGCAAGTCATTGTTCTCGCCCGCGCTGCTATTCAATAGACCTAACTTGACCGACCACTAGTGCTCGGTCAAGTTAGGTCTGTATCTTAAGGGGATGCTTCTGGCGCGTGGGCTCTACCGCCCCTGCGGGGCTCAATGCTCTAATTTCGTACGCTTTCGAGGGGTTCCACCCCTCGCTGTTGACTGCCGCCCCTCCGGGGCTCGGGACGCGGCACCCCATCGTCGAGGCTGGGGCGCACCGTTCTTGGTTGGACTTCTATGTAACAAACTTAACTTGATCGAGCGCTAGCCGAGCGGTGGGGCCCCACGGGTGGTGCTGTCTCTACCGGGTCAGGGCGATCACCCCGACTCGGTGGAGCGGCGCTTCTTCACCCCTCGGTTCCTTGCCGCAATCTCGGAGTAGTAGCGGAGGCCGTACTTCCGCATCACCGCGTTCGCGCCGGCGCGGCCAATGCGGGCCATGTGCTCCGAGCCGTGCTTGGCAGCCACCGCGCGGCCCCCCTCGCTTGCGGCGTCCTTCAGCCAAGGACGCGACGAGGACGTAGCGGACTCATCTTCGGGAGTGCCTTCGGCGGGAGTGGTGGGTTCTGTTTCGTCCTGGCTCGACATTGCAACCAATCGAGGGCGCTGAGATCGTCGCGCCCTACGCTGCGAGCTTGCTGTTGCTCGTCAGCCTGGGAGCGGACCAGGAGACGAAGAACCGGCGGCTCCAGTAGTTCTTGGGCGGGCAGTCCTGCTGCTTCAGAAAGGTGACGTAGCGGGAGTGCAGCCAACGGGCCGCTTTCTTGTGCTGCGGGTAGACGTCCACCATCTCGGCGGGGTCGGTCGGCAGGTGGTGGAGGCGCGGAGGGATGCCGGTGCGCCACCAGATCATCGACCACTCCTCGTTCCGGATGCAGGTGGGGTGCCAGCTTCGCCACCCGCGGTACGACCATGCGGTCACCGCGACCTCCCGCTGGCTGGCCGCCTCCCCCCGCGCCAGGGGCAGCATGGAGGTGGCCGAGACGCCCGCCGGAATGGGGATGCCGGTGAGATCGAGGATGGTCGGCATCAGGTCGCCGGGATGCACGTAGGCGGAGACCCGCTTCGGCGTGACGCCGGGCAGGCGGGCGATCATCGGAATGTGACTCACCTCGCGGTAAGGCGGCCAGCCCTCCACGTCTTCCCGCTTCTTGCTCGCCTTGCCGATCATGTTGTGCTCGCCCAGGAAGACGCCGTGGTCCGCCATGAAGAGGATGGCCGTGTTCTCCGCCAATCCCTGGGCCTCGACCGCATCCAGGAGCGTCCCGAGCCAGTGGTCAACCATGCGGACCTCGCCCGCGTACAGCTCACGGATGGAGGCAAGCTCCTCGGCGCTGTATCGTCCGGCCCGGCCCAGCTTCGGGTAGATGATCCGGTCCAGCCCTACCTTCGCGGCATCGACATATTTGGCGGGCGGATCCCACGGCTCGTGCGGATCGAAACACTCCACGTGAAGGAAGAAGGGACGGTCCTGCTTCCGGTTCGCCAGCCAGTCCGCCGCCGCCCGCATTACCCGTGGGGCGAAGTAGTCCTCTTCGCACTTGCGGTCGGAGACATTCCGCAGATACTGGCGAACCCGCTCCAACTGGTCCAGCTTCTCCTCAGGAGCCGGGAGTTCCACCACGATCTCGCTGGAGCTGTAGGGATCGTACCACTGGCCGCGCACTCGCCGGTGCGTCTGGTAGCCGCGGTCGTAGCCGGAGTTCTTCTTGGAAACGGGAAGGTTGTCGGAAACGAGGGCCGTTTCGTACCCCGCGGAGCCGAGACGCTGGGCAAGGGTCACCGTCTCGGGGGGAAGCGCGCCCCAGGTAAGGTAGGGGAAGACGAACTTGCCGGTGAGCAGTTCCGCGCGGCAGGGGAGCGTGGGGAAGCTGCACGCAAAGGCCCGGTCGAAAAGCACCGACTGCGACGCGAGGCGATCCAGGTTGGGGGTCTGGACCCAGGGACTGCCCATGCAGCTCAGGTAATCCGCGCGCAAGGTGTCGCAGACGATCAGGATGACGTTGAGCGGCGTTGCCAATGGATGCGAGCCCTTCAGGGTTGACGGTCACACGCCGAGAGATGACCATCCAGCGACCAGATGTAGACGCGTCGGTGCGCGCTGACCTTACACTGGCGCTCAAACTCCGCCACGATGGTGAGGTCGCCCATTCCAAGTCCACGCATCGCTTCGTCAGGAAATCGATGCATGAGCTGGGTGAGGTCTGCGGGCTGGATCATCGGGGCGATTTGCCAGGGCGCCGCACCGGCGAGCGACGCATCGACCACTTCCCGCAGGCGCTCTGCACAGTTTCTCCTGATTTGCCCGTTGGAGCATTGCGCGATGTGGTTCCCGGTCTCGATGATGGCGGCAATCGGCAGCAAAATGGTTGCTTCAAGCTCCACTTGCGCTCGCATCTCTGCCATGACCGCTTCATGCTTCCCCTCATCCTTGCCGGGCACTCTCAGCATCGGAAGGAGAACAGATGTGTCGATGAGCACCACATCCTTCACGCTGCGGTGAGCCTTTCCTCGAGCCCGTCAAGCCAGCGCAGGCGAGACTCTGGCGTGGAATCACGCAGGTTTGCCAAACTGCGCTCAACCACCCCCTGCTGAACCACCTGTCCGAGCGACCCCTGCGCCATGATGCTTGGAAGCCGCTCCATATCACCTAGACGTGTCACCACGCTCTCACCCGTCTGGGGATGTCGATGGCAATAGACCACATCGGCGACGCGTTCGAGCGGCAGTGCATCCATGAGGGCCGGGTTGTGGGTTGTGAGGAGCACCTTCAGGCCCCGCTCCCTGCCCATCTCCGTGATCCGATCCAGGAGCATCCGGGCGCGGCTGGGATGGAGGCCATTGTCGATCTCCTCAATGACCACCAGGGCCCCCGGGCGAGCGGAGGATAGTGCGGCGGCGATGGCCAGGACGCGCAGCGTTCCGTCGGAGAGGACGGTGGCATACCGCTTCTCGCTCCTGCCGCCGAAGCTCTCGGTCAGGCTGAGCATGACCTGATCCCGGAAGCCGCGCTCGAAATCGATGTCCAGGATGTTCTGCTCCGGCAGATCACGCACGAAGGAGAGGATCCATTCCTTGTGCTTGCTGCTCTCGCAGGAGACCGCAAGGACGCTGGAGATGTTGCTGCCATCCGTTGCCAACTCCACCTGATCGAGAAATGCCGGCTCCCGCATTCGGGACGGGGTAGGGTCAAGGAACAGGATGTTGCTCAGCGCCGAACGGATGCGCTCCGTGATCTGCGGGATGACTTCCTGCGCGGTCTCGTGGCGAGCCTCGAACCGAGCCGGGGTTCCGAGTTGAGTGAAAACCGCTTGAGTGTCGGTGCATCGGATGCGGGGTTTGTTACCCCCGCGGCTGAAGTTGTTGTAGGTCACCAAGAGTATGTTGGGCGCGGGGGCGATGGCGGGTTCTGCCTGGTAGAGCGGAAGATCGACTCCACTGGATCGCACTTCCTCGTGCGAGATGCGGACGCGTCGCTCCCCAGTCTCGATGGAGAGCGACAGTCGATCCCACTCCGGTTGGTGCAACGCACAGCCAAGGCCGAAGCTCGTTTCCTGTCCATCGCCCCCCTGGTACACCTGGTCCTGAATGCTCCCGCGAAGCGGTAGGAAGTCATCCGACTGCCCGCGCTGCAACTCGTCTAGGTGATGGCCCAGGGCCAGCCATCGGAGTAGGCGGAGGCCCTCGACGAGGTTGCTCTTGCCGGAGGCGTTGGCCCCGATGAGCAGCGTCAGCGGAGACAGCTTCAAGCTACCGCTCTGATAGCTCTTGAAGTTCCGCAGGCTGATCTCGCAAAGGGAGGGGAGGTGCATCGGGTCTCTCGAAGGCGCAATCCCTAGAGTATAGCATCCTGGCCTTGCGTCGCGGGTTGCCGGCTACCCCAGCCAGCGGCTGCACCGCCGGACAGCGCGTCCAGCACCAGGTCGGGCGTAAGCCCGGTCATGCAGACTGGCTCCTGGCAGACTCGGCTGCCTGGACAGGGGCAGGTGACCGGGGAGATCACGGAGACTGTGCGGCTGCCATACGGGCTGAAGCGAGTTGCCTCATGACGGAGGTCGGTGGGGCCGTAGAGGGTGACGGTGGGGACGTTCAAGGCGCTGGCAAGATGCATGGGGCCGGTGGAGACGCTCACAAACAGCCCCGACTGCCCCAGAACCGCAGCGAACTCCCGCAGCGACAGCGACCCCGCCAGCCGCAGCACCGGTGCCGCCGCACACGACGCGACTCGGTCCACGAGATCCCCCTCCGCCGGTCCGCCGGTGATGCCCACGGTCCAGCCTTGCTCGGTCAGCCGGTCCGCCAGCGCCCCGTAGTGCTCCGCGGGCCAGCCCTGACGGCCGCCACCGTGCCCCGGATGGATGATGGCGAGGGGCGTGCCACCGGACCATCCCTGACTTCGGAGGAATCGGCGCGCGGCCCCGGTCTCTTCGGGGCGCAGGTAGACGCGGTACCGGAGCGGGCCCGGCGTCATGCCCAGCTCCCGCAGCGCGTCCAGGTTGTGCTCGATTTCATGGCGCGTCCCGACCAGCCGGTTCTGGCGCACGTGCTGGTGGTAGTACCACGACCAGTGCGGCTTCCGACGGTCGCCTTCCCGCCAGACGCAGGTGCGCCAGGGGATGCCACTGTGAGCGAGGGCGAAGGCGACGCTGCTGGCGGCATGGATCACCAGCGCCCAGTCGTACTCGCGCTCCCGGAGGTCGGCCATCAACTGGAAGCGGCTGAGGAACCCCTTGTGGGTCGACTGGCGGTCGTAGGTGAGCACCTCGTTCAGGTCGGGATTCGCTTGGAGGATCTGGTCGTTGGGGCGGTGGACCAGCGTGGCGAGGTGCGCGTGGGGAAACTGCTCTCGGAGCGCGGCGTACACCGGGGTGGCGCAGAGCACATCGCCAAGGCGCTGCGTCTGGACCACGAGGATCCTCCGGATCGGCAGCGTTCCGTATCCAAGGGTCGGCCAGGTGGCGGGTGAACATAGCGTGTTCGGCGCATCAACCACAGACGGCTACCTGGTTCAGCAGCGCTTCCCAGCAATCGAGTGAGCGTGCGATGCTGAACTCGGACCGGGCACGTTCCCGGCCGGCCTCACCCAGCCGGTGCCGCAGGTCGGGGTCGGCGATGAGGCGTTCCAGGCGCTGACGGAGTCCCTCCGCATCGTTCAGCGGTGCCAGCAGCCCGGTGACCTCATCCACCACCAGCTCCGCGGTGCCCGGCGCTGCCATCCCAACGACCGGCAGGCCTGCGGCCATCGCTTCCAGTACTACGTTGGGGGCACCCTCCCGGCGGGAGGGGTGGCAGAGGATGTCGGCGGCGCGCATGAGGCGCGGGATGTCGCTCCTGAACCCAAGCAGGCGCACCCGGTCCTGAAGGCGAGCGGCATTGACCTGAGCGCCCAGGGCTTCGGCTCCGGGACCGTCGCCCGCCAGCCAGACCTGAAGCCGGGGGTGCTCGTCCGCCAGAGCAGCGGCGGCGTCGATCAGCAGCGCGTGACCCTTCTCGGAGACCAGTCGCGCCGCCATCAGGACGACCACGTCATCCGGCGATGCCCCGAGCTCTTCCCGCACGCCGGCCGGGTCCGCCGCTTCCAGTGGGGCCGGGTCGACACCGTTGTAGATTACGGAGACATTCTGCGGGGCGATCCATGCGAACTCTCGAAGCTCCGCCGCCGTTCCCTCGGCGTTCACCACGTAGCGGCGGATGCGCGGGGCGACCACCACGCGGTTGTGCGCCTTGTTCTTGAAACTGCCCTCCAGGCCGTTCCGATAGATCAACGGTGCCTTGCCGTTCAGCCGCCCCGCCACGGCGGCAATGCGGACCGCGCGCTCGTTGCAGCAGATCACCGCCTCCGGATGAAGTCGGCGGAGATGCCGCGCCAGGGAGAGCACGGCGACGGGCGAGAGGTCGTGGCGAAGCAGCACCGGACTGACGGCGAGTCCTTCGGATTGGCAGCGGCGGAGCAGGTCGCCATCCGGGTGGGCGAGGACCTCAACGCTGTGGCCACGGGCGACCATGCCACGAGCGAACTGAAGGACCCACTTCTCGCCGCCGCCGTAGGCACGAATGGAATTGACTACAGCGATACGCATGGCCCTGGACGAATTCAAAATTCAAAATTCAAAATGCAAGGCTTCGCAAATGGCGGCGGTCGAGGTTGGGAAGGTTGCGGAGCGTGCCATTGCTGTCGCGATAACTGATCTGCGGAGCCTTCACCCACTGACCCACTCACCCACTCACCCACTATCGCTTGCGGCGTTCGGCACCGACGCGGGAGGGGACTCCGGCCACGGGGGGCGAGGTGTAAAGCCGGAGGGCGGCTTCGACACACTCATCCACGGTGATGGTGTGCAAGCAGGGGCGCGGACAGAGCTCGCAGGGCTGGTCGTGGCGCAGCACTTCTCGCAGGGAGGTGAACGGTCCGAACTTGATCGGGCTGGTCGGTCCGAAGAGGGCCACAACGGGGACGGCGAGCGCGACCGCCATGTGCATCGGGCCGGTGTCTCCGGTCACCAGGAAGCGGCAGCGTTCCAGCAGCGCGGCGGTGTCTCCCAGGGTGGCCCGACCCGCCACCACCAGCGGCCGGTGCTTGATACGCTCCGCGATGGCAGTGGCCCGCTGGAGGTCGCCGGGACCACCAAAGACCATCACCGGCAGGCCAAGCTCGTCGTGGAGCCGGTTGCCCACCTCGGCGAAGCGCTCGGTACTCCACCGTTTGTTCGGCTTGCTTCCACCGGGATTGATGCCGATGAAGCGGGAATCGGTGTTGAACCCGCGGCCAACCATCATCTGCTCGGTCCGCTCCCGCGACTCGCCGGTGGCCTCTAACTCCAGCACCGGGTTGCGCTCACGCGGACAGCGCAGCAGGTTGGCCACCGCGATGTACTTGTACACCTCGTGCTGATCCTGCTCCAGGGGAATCCGGTAGTCATAGAAACGGCGGGTGCGAGGATGGTCCAGCGCCACGGTGACCGGACTTTTGCCGTTGAAGAGCTTGGTGTAGAGGGAAGCCCAGCCGTAGAACATCGACTTCTCTTGCAGCGAGATGACGAGGTCGAAGCCGCGGGCGCGCATGTCGAAGGCGAACTGCATCTTCGCGCCCCACCCCCCGGTCTCCGGCCGAATGACGATCTCATCGACATGAGGATTGGTGGAGAGAAGGTCCCGGTTCGCATCCGGAATCGCCACCACCACCTGCGCCCGGGGGAAGCGGCGCTTGAGAGCGCGCAGCAGCGGCGTGGTGAGGAGGCAGTCCCCAATGTGGATCCGATTCAGCACCAGGATCCGGCGCACGTCAGCCAGCCGTGCATCAGCCAGTCGTTTGGATTGCACTCAACAGGCCCTTTCCTGGGTGAGTCGCTCAGCGAAGCCGTGGCGCGGGGACCAGTGCGCCATCTCGGGTTCCGCAGGCTGCAGCTTCCACCGGTTGTGAAGCCAGAGCCAGAGCTCCGGTCTCTCGCGGATCTGCTGTTCTATGACGCGGGTGATGCCGGCAGTTAAGTGGTAAACGTCTAGACTACGGTTGCCGGTTGGTTGAGGAAGGATGGCAGGCCATGCTTTCATGGTGTGCGTTCCATCCGCCTCTCGTATGCAGAATGTCGGCACAATGGCCGCGCCGGTCTTAAGCGCGAAGACGGCTGGTCCGGTGGCGGTGCTTGCGGGACAGCCGTAGAAGGGCACGAAGATGCCCCCGTCCAGCGTGTTCTGGTCCAGCAGAATGGCCAGTATCTCGTTCCGGCGCAGCGCCCCCAATCCTTCCCGAGCGGCCTGGCGACGGGGAATCTGCTTCAGTCCGGAGCGGGTGCGGTTGGTCTCGATCATGCGCTCTAGGCCGGGATCGTCCGCAGTGCGGCTGATGGCGCTGACCGGATAGCCGGCGGTTGCCAGCCGAGGACCCATCATCTCCCAGTTTCCGTAGTGCGCCGTGATGAGGAGCACTCCCTTCCCCCGAGCAAACGCGGCTTCGTAATGCTCCTGCCCTTCGAACCGGACTTCGCGGTCGATCTCTTCCGGGGTGATTCGGGGCTGCCGGAGAAAGAACTCCGCCAGGGTCATGCCGGTATGCCGGAAGCTCTCGCGGGCGGTGGCCTTGATGCGGGCCTCGTCCCACTCCTGGCCATAGGCGCGGCGTAGGTTTGCCATGGCCACTTTGCGGTAGCGGGGCATCAGCCGCCAGCAGCCGTCTCCAAGGCGCCTGCCAATCGCTCGGATGGCACCCGGCGAGGTGACGCGACCCACGGCGGCCATCGACTGCACCAGTTGCCGCGCGAACCAGTACTCGATCGGCTTCGACCAGCGCGGCGAGACCGGCTCCGGACTCACGGTGGCCGGTGGACTCGCCTTGGAACCGCTCATCAGGCACCGACTCCGGTGGCCCTGTGGGTCGAGCTCGGTTCGCCGTGCGAGCCGTTACGGGCGGAGAGGTGCTGCATCAACCGATCTTTCACCAGGGATTCCAAAGACGCCTGGCCGGAGAGGAACTCCAGGTCGATCTCCAGGACGAGGCAGCGGATGCCATCCAGCCAACCAGAGGGGATCTTAACCGAGTCCTTCTCGGTCGTCAGTAGCCCGGAAAGGCCCTGCCCGGTTACCCGACGAGCCACGGAACGGATCTCCTCTTCCGCATACGGGTGGTGGTCCCGGAAGCGCTCCGGCGAGACCGGGTCGACGCCCAGGCCCTTCAGGGTGCGCTCAAACGACTCCGGGCTTCCGAGGCTGGAGAGGGCAGCCCAGCCCTGGCCTGCGACGGACTCCAGTGGGAAGACCTCGCCGGAATGGTGATCCCGGAAGCGCACTGGGACGTGGCGGGCCTCAGCGTAGACCAGTCCGGGATGGATGGACAGTAGTCGCGCCCGAATCTCGTCGCGCCGCGCTTTGTCCACCCAGGCAGCGTGGGTGAGGATGGCCGCGTGCGCCCTTCTCAAGCCGGTGAGCGGCTCACGGAGGGTGCCTCGGGGCAGGAGGCGATCGAAGCCGAACGGTTCGGTGGCGTTGATGAGGACGATCTCCAAATCCTTCTCCAGCCGCCAGTACTGGAAGGCGTCGTCCAGGATGCAGACGTCGGGCGAGAACTGCTCGCAGGCGACCTTCCCGGAGCGGATCCGCCGCTTCCCAATGAGCACCGGCACGCCGGGGAGCGACCGCGCCAGGAGCTGAGGCTCGTCCCCGCTGACCGTGACCGGCTGCCGGATTCCCTCCGGCCCCGCTACCACCGTCACGGTGTTCTTGTCGCTCTTGCGTCCATCATTCCCCTCGCCGGCGCGGTAGCCGTAGCTGAGGATGACGGGCTGGTGGCCCCACTCCTGAAGCCGCCGCGCCAGCCAGCGGACGGTGGTGGTCTTACCGGTTCCGCCCACCGTCATGTTCCCGACCGTTACCGTGAAGGCGGGGAGCCGTGTGGTCTTCATCAGCCCAAGCGTGTAGCCCGTGCGGTACGTGCCCACGACGCCGCCATAGACGCCGGAGAGGATGCCCAGTCCGCCCCGCGCGGCAGGCGACCACCAACTCCGCGTCTCCCCCGAAACCAGCGCCTTCCAGGCGGCCTCGAAGTCGCTCACGACTTCACCCGCGTTGGGACACCTAGCACCGGAAGCGTGAGCCGGTCACCCGCGAGTAGTTCTCGGATTGCGTCGATGACTCTGCCGGCGGTCAGCGCACTCATGCAGTCGTAGCGACCGTCGCAGGTGGGGCGATGGAGGCATGGCGAGCAAGTCATCGGTTCGCGGATCAGGCGAAAGCGCTCGTAATCCTGGAAGCCGGGCCAGAACGAAGCGCCCGCTACGACAACGGTCGGCGTACCCACGGCCACGGAGGCATGCATGAGGGCCGTATCAACGGCCACCGTGGCCTGTGCGCCGGCGATTACAGCGGAGGCCTGCGAGAGCGAAGTGCGTCCGACGAGGGAGATGCACCGGGTTCGCGCCTCGCCGATGATGCGCTCCGTAAGCGCGGCATCGGCCGGCCCTCCCATCACCACCGGGGTGAGGCCCAGATCGCGGGAGAGGCGGTCGGCCAGTTCCGACCATCGCTCCGGCAGCCAGTGCTTCTGCGCCCAGGTGGTCGCCGGCACCAGGCAGGCGTAGCCGGCACCCGGGAGGATGCCGCTTTCCGCCAGCAGTTCACCGGCCTGCTGACGTGCTCCGTCGGTGACTGGTGCGACCATCCGCCGGTCTTGGCTCTTCACGCCGAGGGGCGCGAGCAGATCGAGGCAGCGCTGGCGGGAGGAAAGGTCGGCGGCGTTGCGGTCGACCTTCACGTGGTAGAAGCGCTCCGCCTGTTCCTTCGCGCCCCGGTTGCCGACCACGGTGCGGGCACCGGAGAGTCGGGAGACGAGAGCGCTTCGCAGATTGCCCTGGCAGTCGATGGCCCAGTCCCATCCCCGTCCGCGCAGACGGCTGCTGATCTCCCAGAGCGATGGAATGATGCCGAGGCCCTTGCTGCGATTCCAGACGAAGACTTCGTCCAAGTAGGGATTGCCCTCCAGGAACCCGGCGGCCTTCGTCTCCACGACCCACCCCAGCGTGGCCTGCGGGAACGCCTCCCGCAGCGCGCGGCTGACGGGCGAGGTCACCAGCACATCTCCGATGGCGGAGAGCCGTACGATAAGGATCCGGGGTCCGGCCTCCGTCACGGATTCACCGCCTCCACGGCGGGTTCCGCAGTGGCAAGCTCTGAAGGGGCGCGGCATGTCACGGCGAAAGGACTGCCGCCCCGTGCGAGGGTGGCGATCAGCTCCGCGCACTCCCTGGCAGCCCCCTGGTTGGCCCGCAGCAGGGCGGCACCGGCGCGGGCAAGGCGGTCTCGTGCCTGCGGATCGCGGCAGAGGGTGACTATGGCAGAGGCGAGGTCAGCGGCGTCCTCCACCTGGATCGCAGCGCCTCCTTCCAGCGCCAGGCGGGAAAGGTCGGCCTGGTTGTGCATCTGCGGGCCGAAGAGGACCGGCTTGCCGTGGAATAGCGGCTGGAGAATGTCATGCCCCCCCACCGGAACGAGGCTTCCTCCCACGAAGACAACATCCGCCAGCGCATAGAGGCCCGCGAGTTCGCCGATGGTGTCCAATACCAGGACATCGACCGGTGCCTGGATCGAGTTTCCCGCACTTTCGGTGCGGAGGGCACCCGTCAGAGCGCGTTGCTCCACCAGGGCAAGCACCTCCTGGGCACGTTCGATATGGCGTGGCACCAGCAGGAGCCGTAGAGCGTGCACATCTTCCCGCGCCCGGCGGTACGACTCCAGAACCTGTTCTTCCTCTCCCGAGTGCGTGCTCCCGGCCAGGAAGAGCCGTGCGCCCGGCTCGGAGAGCAGCCTCTCGCGCACCATCCGTATCGCCTCTTCGGGTGGCGCGGCCGTGGCCTGCTCGAACTTCACATTGCCCGCCACGCGGACGCGCCCCGGCGGCGCTCCCAGGAAGAGCGCGCGCTTCGCAGCCTGATCGCTCTGCATCCAGAGCGCCTCCACCTGCCCCAGCGCCCACCGGTAGAGCCAGCGGGCCTTGCGAGCCTTGCTGAACCCCTTGTCGGCGAACTGCCCATTCACCATCGCGGTGCGGATGCCGAGGAGCCGGCTCACCCAGAGCCAGTTGGGCCAGACCTCCGTCTCCACGGTGACGATGACGGTCGGCCGCACGCGGCGCAGCGCGCTGACGATGCAGGGGAGGAAGTCGAAGGGGAAGTAGAAGTGCGCCCGTGCGTGCGGGATCAGCTTGACCGCCTGCAACCGGCCCGCCGGCGTGGTGCATGAAACCGCCAGCTCCACCTCCGGTGCCAATTCTCGGAGTCGGCTGGCCACTGCGGCGGCGGCAACGACCTCGCCGGCGGAGACGGCGTGCATCCAGACGCGCCCTGCAGGGGGAGGAGAACCAAGGCGGGGCGAGCCCCCCAGCCGCTGCGCCAATCCCTCGCGCGACTTCCCCTTCACCCAGAGGCGGTAGAGGAGGTAGAGCGCCAGCAGGGGGCTGGCCAGCAGGAGCAGCAGGTTATAAGCCAGCGGCATACGCGAGGGGTCAACGGGACCCGACCCCTGGCAACGGCAGGATGGGGGCCGGTGCGAGAAGCATAGTTGACCGCATTCAACTTAGCCAGAGCATGGTCCCCTACGACTTGCAACGCCGCGATGGGCCGTATGACCACCGCTGCTCCGGCAAGTCCGCCTGTCCGCTCCACACGCCCGCGCCCGGCCTCCCTCCGCCACCCTTGCAAAGGCACCCACGGCGCGAGAGCTACCTGCTCTGTGAGGGTCCAGTGAGCCATCACGCTGAGCGTCGAACGGGTTCTGCCGAAAAGCCAGTGATTCGCGTTCGAAAGGATCTTGCGACGTAGCGGGAAGCGGATTGGATGCCCTTCGGGCTGCGCTCTGTCTGGATGCAGTTTTCCTTGCCGGGCCGGGTCAGCGGGCAGCAGGCTTCTCCACGAAGTCCTTCAGCTTGATGCGGTAGCCATTGCCGGTGATCGGATCGCCCCAGACGGTGATGGTTACTGTTGCGTCCGCCACGGCCTCTGGATCGAGGTATATCTCGAAGTGAAGCATGTTCGGCGCGGGTTTGAACGGCATGATGTAGGTGCTCACCAGACGCTTGCCGCCGCGCGTCAGGTCCATGTAGGCGTACTTGAACTCCTTCTTGAGCACGTCTTTGTCGAAATCAACCTGCACCCGCACATCGTTGTTGGCGGACGGGCCCATGGTGACCTTGATCCCGATCTCCTTGGCACGCTCCTTGGAGACATCGGAGAGCAGGTCGAGGGCGAAGCAGGGAGTGGGCAGGCCGCAGGCAAGAACCAGCGTGGAGAGCAGAACAAGCCATCGGCGGGCCCGGGAGAGGCGCGTAGCAGGTTGCATCGAGTTGAGCCCTCGCGAGGTGGCCGAAGCGGGATGACTCCGGGCCTGTCGGATCAGATGCACTACCATTCTCAGAGGTTACGGCACGGGAAGAATGGGCGTGATTGCACGTCCACGCACCCATGAGTGCCTGATGGCCGGCGGGGTGCGATAAGCCAGAGATCAGTAAGCATCCCGTCGCCCACCCTCCCGTACTCGACGCGCCATGTCCCCTCAACGCCACATCGTGCCCTTTGGCGGCCTTCGTCCGACTCCCGGTCGCACCCATCCGCTGGTCGAATACCTGCTGGACCTGACCGGCAAGCCTCGCGCCCGCGTCTGCTGCATCCCCACGGCCACCGGCGACTCCCGGGACACGGTGGCGATGTTCTACGAGCGGATGCCCGCGGCGCGGTCGGAGCGCACGCACCTCAATCTCTTCAACCGCACCGTGACCGACCTGGAGGCCTTCCTGCTGGAGCAGGATCTGATCTGGGTAGGCGGCGGCAACACGGCCAACATGCTGGCGGTCTGGCGGGTTCATGGTGTCGACCGTGCCCTCCGGGCGGCGTGGGAGGCGGGCGTGGTCTTGACCGGCGGCAGCGCCGGCTCCCTCTGCTGGTTCGAGTGCGGCACCACCGATTCGTTCAACCTGAGGGAGCTTGCGCCGCTGCATGACGGCCTGGGGTTCCTCCCCGGCAGCCACTGCCCGCACTACGACGGCGAAGCCCAGCGCCGTCCGCTCTACCAGCGCCTCATCTGGGAGGGCTTCCCGGCCGGCTACGCCATCGACGATGACGCCGCCCTTCACTTCCAGGGTACGGACCTGGCCGAGGTGGTCACCGCCCGCCAGGGAGCCACGGCCTACCGCGTGGAGCGTTCTCATGACGGGGTGGTGGAGACCCCGTTGCAGGCGCGGCTGCTCGATTGCGGATTGCAGGTTGCGGTCAAGGGTGTGGCGGGGTGACACACCGACTACCGTGATCGAACGCAGCACTGAGGCTTCTGGCTATCCGCCGTAGTACCGGTCCGAAATCCGCCCTCCGCCCTCCGCACTTGGGTCAGGTGTCCAGGGCCATCGGTGTGGCCTGCTTCGCCAGTTCGCGGAGCATGCCGCGTATGGTCTCCTCCATCTCGCGGGTGACGGAAACCACCATCTCCCGCTTGTTGCGGCGGTAACCCTCGTAGCGATCATGTAAGGCGATGGGCGGTGCGATGCGGACCAGCACCTGGCGCGGGACGGGGTGCCGCACCTCCCCCAGCACTTCCTTCTCCAGCCGGCCCAGCACGTCGAGGAACCGCTCCGCACTGGGTTCCGTGGCCACGTAGTCCGCCGTGAAGGCGATGAAGTTCTGGATGCGCGTGAGGTCGCTGAAGATCGGCGCGGCCACCTCCACCCGCCGGCGGTAGAGCCGAGCTTCGTAGTCGTGGTGCTCCGGCGGCAGCTCGCCGACCCAGCTCTTCAACTGGTGAAACAGTAGGTGAAGCTGGTCCGCAGGCGGCTGGGAATCGTCCAGCGTCGCTCCAATGGCCCGTGCGACATCCTCCAGAACATGTCGGCGGTAGAGCACGATACGGGTCTGCATGTCCGCATCCGCCGGTGCTTTCACATCAAGGTCCTTCTCCAGCGCCTTGAGGATACCGTCCCCAATACGGCGAAGTCGCTCATACGACGTGAGCTTGGCATGCGGAAGCTGCAGAGCCGCTTCCAGGTCCCGGAGGCTGTTGTCGATCGCCGTCCGGGGCGACTCGCAGCAGCGGTACTTGAAGGCGATAGGCAGGATCGGCAGGCGGGGCTCCTTGCCCAGCTTCACCAAGTCGTCCAGCGCCCAGAACCCGATCTGCGCCACGCCGCCCTGGAACGCGAGCAGGTGGTCGTTGTGCTCGTAGATCTCTCCCTCGGGGAAGATGACGACCTTCTTGTCGTGCTCCGCCAGAAGCGCCCTCGTGGTGCGGATCGACTGCCGGTCCGCAATGCCGCGGATCACGGAGTACGCGCCGACCTGATTCATCACCCAGCCCTTGACGCCGACCAGGATCTCCCGCGCCGCCAGATAGTGGAACGGCTGCTTCAACCGCCGTGAGAGGAAGAAGGGGACGAAGGGATCATTGCCGGTGGGATGGTTGGGGGTGAGGATGGCGCGATGGTGGCGGAGCGCCTCCAGGTGCTGGAAATCCTCATCCGGGATGTGGACGTCGCGGATGTTGCCCATGAACTGCGCCGCCAGTGGCAGCGCCAGGTCCGCGATGCGGACCATCCAGGGGTTATGCCGGGGCGGCACGAACATCGGGTTGAACATTTGTCCGCTTTCAGGAGACGCTGGTGGAGGTTCCGAGCACGCGCCGCCCCGCCTCAATCAGGGTGAGGATCGCGTCCACATCGTAGACACAGCCGCCCCAGACGCCGCCGCCGGCCTGCTGGAGCGCCGCCCAGAGGCGGGTGTCATCCGGGAGGGCGGGATCGGGCAGGAGGTCGGTGCGGGGATCCCGCAGGGCCAGGACGCGCGCGCCCTCCTCGGTAGTGAAGCGGCGCATTCCCCCGCGTCCGTCTGGCTCGCCCACCACGTCCAGCGAGCCCTCCAGCCGGTTGCGATCAACCACGATGCGGATCAGGTCGCCGTCCCGGAGCTTGCCGATGGGTCCGCCCGCAAGCGCTTCCGGACCCACGTGGCCAATGCAGGCGCCCGTCGAGACACCGGAGAAGCGGGCGTCGGTGATGAGGGCCACGTGCTTGCCCCACGGAATGTAGCGCAGAGCGGAGGTGAGCTGGTAGGTCTCCTCCATGCCGCTCCCCATCGGGCCACGGCAGCAGAGAACGATGATGTCGCCTGCCTGGATGCGGCCATCCTTCACGGCGGCCACCGCTTCCGTCTCCCGCACGAAGACGCGGGCGGGACCCTCTTTTCGGTAGACCCCGTCGGCGTCGACCACCGACGGGTCGATGGAGGTGCTCTTGATCACCGATCCCTCCGGCGCGAGGTTGCCCAGCGGGAAGGTGACGGTGCTGGTGAGGCCTCGGTCGCGCGCGGCGGCGGGGCTCATGATCACCTGATCAGGGTCGATACCATCTTGGGCACGCAGCACCTCGCGCAGCTTCGTCCGCCGCTCGGAGCGCTCCCACCATTCCAGGTTCTCGCCCAGCGTCCGCCCGGTGACCGTCATCACGGAGAGGTCGAGCAGGCCGAGTTCGCGGAGGTGCAGCATGACCTCGGGGACGCCACCGGCCAGGAAGAACTGGATGGTGGGGTGCCCGACGGGTCCGTTGGGGAGCACGTCGACCAGTCGCGGCACCCGACCGTTGATGGTGTGCCAGTCCTCGACGGAGGGCCGCTCCAGCCCTGCGTGATACGCCACGGCAGGGATGTGCAGCAGGAGATTGGTGGAGCCGCCGACCGCCGCGTGGACGGTCATCGCGTTGCGGATGGCGGCGGGAGTGAGAATGTCACGGGTGCGGAGGTGGCGTCGCTCCATCTCCACCAGTGCGCGGGCAGAGCGGACGGCGTTGTCGTTCCAGATCGGCTGGCCGGACGGGGAAAGCGCGGCGTGGGTCAGGGTCATGCCCATCGCTTCGGAGACGACCTGGCTGGTGGCAGCGGTACCAAGGAACTGGCAGCCGCCTCCGGGCGTGGCGCAGGCGCGGCACCCAAGGTCCTGCGCGTCCTCCAGCGAGATCAGCCCGTGCGCGAACCGGGCACCGACACTCTGGACCTTCCCGGCATCCTCACCTTCCACGGGCGGCAGGGTCACGCCGCCGGGGACCAGGATCGTCGGCATGTCGTGCATCGCCGCGAGGGCCATCATCAGCGCGGGTAGGCCCTTGTCACAGGTGCCCACGCCCATCACCCCACGCCGCAGCGGCAGGGAGCGGATCAGGCGCCGGAATGTGAGGGCGGCATCGTTCCGGTAGGGAAGGCTGTCGAACATGCCGGTCGTCCCCTGCGAGCGGCCATCGCATGGGTCGGAGACGAAGGCGGCAAACGGGATGCTGCCGCTGCGGCGGAACTCCTCCGCGGCCGCCTGGACCAGCAGTCCGATTTCCCAGTGGCCGGTATGGTACCCCAGAGCAATCGGCGTTCCGTCCGGGGCGCGGACGCCGCCCTGCGTGCTCACGATCAGGAACTGCTTCCGGCCCGCCTCGCTTGCAGTCCACCCCATGCCGGCGTTCTGCATCATCCCGAAGAGATCACCGCTGGGCGCGTTGAGGAGCTGATCCTCCGTGAACGGGAGCCTGCCCTCAGGGCCGGGCGCCTTGGTGAGGACGTGATCGAGAGTGGCGGGATCAGTGTCGAGGATGGGGTCGATCATGAGGTCACGAAAGGGTGTAGCAATATCGGTCTGCGATCAGTGGATGGTTGGCGGACCACAGGTTGTTCCCTACCGGTTCAAGGGAAGCCTGCTACTGCCCAGCCACGGTGGCACAATCCGTCGTGACGGCTTGGGGTGGGCAACGCATCATGATCCCATCATGCGAACGCCCGAGGAGAACGACCCCGAGTCACCGACATTTCTTCCCAAAGAGGCGCAAAGGAGCAGCCCCTCGCCAAAGGCGGTACGCACACGCGCCCACGATTTCGGGTTCAAGCCAGGAATCGACCTGTGCCGCCTCAACGAATTGGCAGGAGAGCTCGAGTTGGAAGCATTCCGCGAAAGGTTCGAGGCACACGGGGCGGGCTAGATTCGGCTTTGTGCTCCGCAACCACGTCATTACCGGTCACTCGATAGGGGATCGGACACCTACCGGCGTCCTCATGGCGGATTGCGAGTTGCGGGCGAGGGCGCGGTGGGATCACACGACGGCCACCGTGATCGAACGCAGCGCTGAGGCTGCTAACTATGGCTCTGAGGGCGAATGACCGGTCGCTCAATCTCGGATTGGGATGCGGGTTGACCGGCGGCACGAGGTCGACCCGTCTCTCCCTCTCTCCATCCCCAATCTGACCGGTCGCGCACGTTCAGCCAAGAACGCGTATCGCCGCACCCTGTAGGGCTCGCTCGCCGCAGCGTGCCGCCGGAGCCGCGCACCGATCCTCTGCCGCAAAGCGGTCGCCGCCTCCGTCACCCAGCGCCGATGGAACGGAGCGGCGTCCGGCCCTTAACCAGGGGCGCGCCATTGGGAATGGACCGCGACCGATCTGGAAGTAAGGGTGGCGTCCCTACTTTGCTGGTGCCGACTTGGCCCCTTCATCCCTGGGTAGTGGGCGGGGCACGTTGATGCTGGCGGTCCTGGCGGGAGCGGGGTTGCCGGAGACGTGGTACCGGAACTGGAAGCTGTCCAGGGTGACCGGCTTGCTGGTCGGGAGGGCGGCCAGATCCTGCCCGTCCTGCGTGAGGATGCGCGGACCCGGAGCGCCCGGCATGGGGGCGGGCAATCCGTTGGGGCCGCCGCCGATGATGGAGATCACGCCCTGGTTTCCACCCTCCCCGGCGGAGAAGGTCCGCTGCTGCATCTGCCCGACCCGCAGCGTGAAGCCTCCTGCAGCCACGGCCGCAGCCGGGGTGTCCTCCGTCTCCTCAATGATGGCGGGACCGACGGTGGGAGTAGCGAGCGCTGCGGCGAAGGCATTCCGCTGCAACGGCGTCATCCGGCCGGCGGGGACCACTTCGCCGGCGAGGGCGACCCGCTTCTGCGCAACGGTCATGCCGGCCCAGAAGCGAAGGTCGTTGCGGGCGCCGTAGAAGCTGCTGATCCCTCCGAGCGGCGGAATCTTCGTTCCGGTCGGGTTCTCCAGGTACCAGCCCCAGTGGTCCTGCATCCCCTGGCATTGCGGATCGGAAAGGGATGAGGCGAGGTGGGCGAGGTCGTCCAGGGTGGCGGCACCGGCCCGGGCAACCCGGTTCCGCCAGGGCAGGACGATGCGATCCGGCACCTCAGCGGGGCGGTCATCGTACCAAACCTGGCTGCGGAAGTAGATGCGCTTTCCGTCCTTGTGCCAGTCGTACTTGAGGTCGGCGGCCAGCGTATCGAGCACGCGGATGAGCGGCTTCTTGCCCATCACCTTGGCGTAGTCCACGCGGGCGCGGGTGAAGCTGTCCGCCACCACTTCCAGCCCGGTCACCCGATGGATCGCCTCGCTCACCTCGCCGACGGTCGGCATGCCGGTCGGCCACTGGCCGCTGCCACCGAGCGGCATGGCGATGACCCGGAGAACTCCGCCTCCACCCCCGGTGATGTCCGATCCGGAAGGCCGCACCCCAGCCTTAGCGGGGAAGAGTTCGACTTCCTGCTTCAGTTCCGGGTCATCCGTCTCCGT
The DNA here is from genome assembly GCA_031426395.1 of Actinomycetes bacterium. Classification (GTDB taxonomy): domain Bacteria; phylum Armatimonadota; class SYMT01; order SYMT01; family SYMT01; genus JANPLG01. The sequence continues at coordinate 267 of JANPLG010000306.1, read as the reverse complement.
CTGCATCGGCGGACCTTGCTGGATGATGCTCGACATCGCGGGCGACCACATCACCGGCATGACATTGCGACGCATCGCATCGCCGCGCACGCTGGTGAGGGTAAACTCCAGACGCAACTGCCGGTTGGGCGAGCCGGCAATCGGGCCGAAGCGCATCGGGCTGTTCTGGGTCAACTTCACCGTGATAGTTGCGTCAGTGGGTGGGTCGTTCTGACCCGGGAACTCGCCGCCGGGCACCACCTCACCGCCGCCGGGTCCGATGCGGAA
>JANPLG010000305.1:0-4111 GCA_031426395.1 Actinomycetes bacterium | reverse complement strand
CATAGCTCCGTTGGCCGTGGCGGGGAGCACGATCAGGCCGGGTTCAAATGGGTTCCGGGAGGGCAACACTCCCTCGCCCATGACAGGTACAGCCCGGAATGACGGCGCTGGGTGCCGGATAGGAAGCACTTCGCACCGAAGGCTGGACTTCCTCAGCGACAGTTGCGTGGATGTGGTGCCAGGAAGGCAGACAAATCCTGGGATTGCCCTGGGACCGGTCATCAGCCACAACACATAGCCAGCAGCCTCAGTGCTGCGTTCGATGACGGTAGCAGGCGTGTGACCCCACCGCACTCTCGCACGCAACTCGCATTCCGCATTCCGCATTCCGCATTCCGCATTCCGCATTCCGCATTCCGCATTCCGCATTCCGCATTCCGGAATTGAGACCCCATGCAGCCGCACGACGAGCAAGCCATTCGCGACTTCCTGGGCGAGCGCCCGGACGCAAGCCAACTCCGGGACTGGCGCATCACGCTTCAGCAGCGCCTCGATGCCCTGCGCAAGGAGCAGACCGTCACGGGCAACGAGCGCCTCAAGCCGAAGATCGACCAGCTTCGCAAGCAGGTTGACGCGCTGCTGCAGGAAGAGGCGATCACCAGCTTCGTGGAAGACTCGGTGCGGGTGACCATGGCGATGGGCGCCTCCTCGGATGCATCGGAAGAGTATGAGTGAGCAGCCGTGGGCAGCCCGGTCTTAGAGCGGAACGGAGACGGATCAGGACGTGTCGGGACAGAAGGCCCCTGGATAACCGGAGTGGACATCGTGGAACTCACCGAAAAGGATCGACTCGGCACCCGGCTTCTCGCGTTGAACCTGCGCCATTTCGAGCTGAACCGGGAAATGGAGCAAACGCAGATACGGGTTCGGCAACTGGAGTCGGAGATTGAGGACGCCCGCCTGGCCGGATTCCTGGGTGAGAACGGCGGAGACGCCACCTCGCTGACCGTCGCGCTGGAAGCGGAACGCGCCGCGCTTGAGCGCCGAAAGGCGACCGTAGAGAACGTCACGGAGATCCGCTGGAAGGCGCGCGTTCAGCACGCCGTGGCCGGCCTGAAGGAACGGAAGGCCGCGCAAGAGAGGATCGACGGGGTGGATGACGGAAGCTCGGAAGAGCCACCGTCTCCGTAGACTCGTTTCGCATCCCTAACCGAGCCACGGACCGCGGACCTATTCGGCCAGGACCGCCTCGAGCCGGTCGAAGTTCTGCTCATTGGCGATGGCGATGAACTCCCGGACGCGCTCTCCCTCGTCCGGGGAGTCGAACGCCATCCGCCAGGTGAGCCGCGTCTTGCCGGCTTCCTCCGCCAGCGTGATAGTCATCAGGAATCCGTGGGTTTCCTGGTCGTGGCGCAGGACGATCCGTTCCGGGGCGACCACCTCGACGAATGTCTTGGCGACCGGGTAGTCGATCCCGTCCGGCGCGTGCATCACGAAGCGTCACGCCCCACCAGGCCGTGGATCGAACTCTTCGAACGTGTTGGGAAACCCTGCGGCCCCCAACCACCGGGCCAGCACCTCCGGGTCCATGAACGCTCGGTAGACCGTCGCCTGCGGCCAATCGAACAGGCGGGTCGCCACAATCTCGCCTGCGACTGCCCCTTCGCCGGGCGAAAGTTCGCCCCGCCCGTTGGTTGTCGACTTCAAGAACTCTGCTTAGTGCGCGGGGCCTCACACACGCACCACGGCCAACCCCTTACGTGGTTCAACCCCGAGCCGACTACAACCTCGCGGAGCGCAAACCGCAGCCGCCTGGTTGCAATGACGAGCACCAGTCCAAGCACGCTCGGACCCTTCCCGCCGCAAGCCACCCGAAGTGCGAAGCCCTGCATTTTGAATTCTGAATTTTGCATTCGCCCTCTTGCCCCCAGCCCCCCAGAGGCGAGGTAGAATTCCCTGCCATGCCAAGCAACCTTGAAATCGCGCAGAGCGTCACCCCGCGGCCCATCGCGGAGATCGCCGCGGCCGTGGGACTCACGGAAGCGGATTACGAGCCGTACGGTCGCCACAAGGCGAAGGTCCGCCTCTCCGTCCTGGCGCAGCGCCGCGACCGCCCGGACGGGAAGCTAGTCCTGGTGAGCGCCATCTCCCCGACGCCCGCCGGGGAGGGCAAGACGACCATGACCATTGGCCTGGCGCAGGGGCTGGCCCGGCTCGGCAAACGGTGCGTGGCGGCGCTGCGGGAGCCGTCGCTTGGTCCCGTTTTTGGCATGAAGGGCGGGGCCACCGGTGGCGGGCGCGCGCAGCTCCTGCCGATGGAGGAGATCAACCTCCACTTCACCGGCGACATCCACGCCATCACCGCCGCGAACAATCTCCTGGCGGCGGTGATCGACAACCACCTCCAATTCGGCAACGCGCTCGATCTCGATCCGCGCACGGTCACCTGGAAGCGGTGCCTGGACATCAACGACCGCTCCCTCCGCGACGTGATCACCGGCCTGGGTGGCCGCACCGAGGGCGTCCCACGCGAGACCGGCTTCGAGATCACCGCCGCCTCCGAGGTTATGGCCCTCTTCTGCCTCTCTGACTCCCTTGAAGACCTGCGCACTCGCCTCGGACGGATCGTAGTCGGCAGCAACCGCTCCGGTGAGCCGGTGACTGCGGCTCAGTTGGACGTGGTCGGTGCGCTCACGGTGCTCCTCCGGGACGCCCTGATGCCCAACCTGGTGCAGACGATGGAGGGCACGCCGGTGCTAGTCCACGGCGGGCCATTCGCTAACATCGCGCACGGGTGCAACTCCGTCATTGCCACGAAGACGGCGCTGAAGCTCGGCGACATCGTCGTGACCGAGGCTGGCTTCGGCGCGGACCTCGGCGCGGAGAAGTTTCTCAACATCAAGATGCGCCAGTCCGGCCTCGCTCCGGACGCCGCCGTGCTGGTCGCCACCGTCAAGGCGCTCAAGATGCATGGCGGCGTCGCCCTGGCCGACCTCGCCCACGAAGATATCGCCGCCGTGGAGCGCGGCCTCGGCAACCTCTTCCGTCATGCGGAGAACCTGCGGAAGTTCGGCCTGCCGGTGGTCGTGGGAATCAACCGCTTCACCCAGGACACGCCTGCTGAGCTGGAAGCGCTGCACCGCCTCTGCGCGGAGCGCGGCTTCCCGGTGGCGGTCGCCAACGTCTGGGGCGAGGGCGGCGCTGGTGCCGAGGAGTTGGGCCGCCGCGTCCTCGAAGCACTGGAGACCCCCGCCGATTTCCGCACCCTCTACCCGGACAACTACCGGCTGAAAGCGAAGATCGAGACCATCGCCCGCGAGATCTACCGCGCACGGGGCGTCGACTTCCTCCCCGCTGCAGCAAGGCGGCTGGAAGAGCTGGAAGCCCGCGGCTTCGGAAGCCTCCCGGTCTGCATCGCCAAGACCCAGTACAGCTTCTCCGACAATCCCAAGCTGCTTGGAACGCCGGAAGGGCATTCGATGACGGTGCGCGACGTGAAGCTCTCCGCTGGGGCGGGGTTTGTGGTCGCCTACAGCGGCACGCTCCTCACCATGCCGGGCCTGCCCCGCCGTCCCGCCAGCGAGGACATCGATCTGGCCTCGGATGGAACGATCCTTGGGCTGAACTAGGGGTCGGCCATCCGTTGGTGGGCCGCCCGGGCAAGAATCTACCGCCGAGCACGCAGAGGGCGCGGAGAACTGCAAAGGAGACCTCGCGAGCATTCACCGGTTGGCCGTGGGGGTCCAACGCCCGGCCGCTGCGTAGCCGACTTCTCCGTCTGCTCTGCGCCCTCTGCGCACTCCGCGGTGATTACACACTCAATCTGGCCACAACGCACGGTCCCACCGCGAGGCCATCGAACGCCAGAAGTAGGGCGCAACCTTCTCATCGCAAGTCCGTTCAACTCAGATGCCTCCCGGCAAAGGGGGAGAGAACCCCACGGTTCTCCTTAAAGAGGACGGACCTGATCCTCTGGGATCAGCGATGGGCGAGGGAGTGTAATGAGCGTGGAAGAGACGAAGAAGAAGCGTAGCGGCTGGCTCTGGGTCGGCGTCAGCCTGGGCGCGCTGCTCCTAGTGGGTCACTTGTCACGAGTGTTCGGATTTGCCATTTTTTGGCACCGGGTGGGTATGAAGAGGCCAGAGAGCACGCTGGCTGTGCCTTCCGAGGT
>JANPLG010000304.1:0-4870 GCA_031426395.1 Actinomycetes bacterium | reverse complement strand
GTCGAGCCGGGCGCGTACGACCACCGGCAGTAAGACCCGAATAGAACGCGGATGATGCGGATTGAACGGATCAGCGCGGATCTGATTCGATATTGCACCCGGATGGCACGGATCAGACGGATTCACACCGATAGAGAATGCGGCTAATCTCTACCTGGCGGTGGAGCATCTGGTGCCGTCCGGAATTGGGAGCGAATGCGGCCGCACTGGCCATGCCGCCACCTTGACCGTCATTGTTCCCCAGGCTTGTCCCTGCTGCGGAGAGCGATCTCCGCAGCCTCCTTGGAAGTCACCCATGAACCGTCTATTGATCCTTCCTCTTGCCGCCCTCTGCGCGGCCACCGCGCTGACCGCGCCCGCATTCGCCTCTTCGCCTGCGCCCGTGTCGGCCAGGGCGGCCAAGGGCCTGGCGACCGCCGAACTGAAGGTCACCGGGATGCACTGCGACGGCTGCGCGATGGGGGTCACCAACCGCCTCAAGCAGGTGACTGGGGTGAAGAGCGCCAAGGTCAGCTACAAGACCTCGGTGGCGACGGTCCAGTACGACCCCTCTGCCTGCAAGCCGGCCGACCTCCTCGCAGCGGTCAAAAGGGCGGGCTACGTGGGCAGCCTCAAGAAGTGATCGGAATGCGGAATGCGGAGTTCGGAATGCGGAATGCCGGGCAACGTTCAGGATGCGGACCGCACCTCGTGGGGGTGGCGCTGAATCACTCGCGCGCGAGTGACAGGTGGCTTCGATTGGGGGCAATCGGCGGCGGGCGTGAGATGATTCTCCGGCTCCTTGCCTTGGGAGCCGGATGGACCTTTCCTTGCACGACGAGCCTCTTCCGCCCCTGCGCACCCTGCCCATTTCCGAACGCCCCAGCAAGGTGCGGATTGAGGAGCTTGCGCCGGCGGCCTCGCCGCTCCCCGGTTTCATGGAGAGCGTGCCCCGCATCCTTGCCGGGAATGGGCTGCGATCCATCGTCGCTGGGCTGGCGCGTGCGCACCGAGGTGGTCGACCGATCCTGGCGGGGATGGGTGCGCACGTCATCAAGTGCGGGCTGGCACCGGTCCTGATCGACCTGGCCCGCCGTGGCATCGTGACCGCCTTCGCTTCCAACGGCGCCTGCCTGGTGCACGACAGCGAGCTGGCGCTCTTCGGCTGCACGTCGGAAGAGGTGGCTGAGGGGCTGCGGGAAGGCACCTTCGGGATGGCGGAGGAGACGCACGTCTTCCTCAACCACGCCATCCGCGACGGGGTGAAGCGCGGCCTGGGTATCGGTGCGTCGGTCGGGAAGGCGCTGCTAGCAGCGAACGCGCCGTATGCGGAACAGAGCCTTCTGGCCCAAGCGGCGGCGCTGGGCATCCCGTTCACCATCCATGTGGCGGTCGGCACGGACGTGATCCACATGCATCCCACGGCGGACGGAGCGTCCATCGGAGAAGGCAGCCTGCGCGATTTCCGCTCCCTGGTGCGGACGGTCGGCGGTCTGCAGGGCGGTGGGCTGCTGAACCTCGGCTCCGCGGTGATCCTGCCGGAAGTGCTGCTGAAGGCGTTCGCGGTGCTGGCGAACCAGGGCGGAAACCTGGATGGCTGCACCAGCGTGGACCTGGACATGGTCCGCAGCTACCGCAGCCAGACGCAGGTGGTGGAGCGCGTCCGCATTCTGGGCGGCTCCGGCTACGCGCTGACGGGGCACCACGAGATTATGATTCCGTTGCTGGCCGGGCTGCTTCTGCACGAACTGCAAGGCAGTGCGTCCTAATCCTAATCCTAATCCGCTTATCGATGGAGTGGGATCGCGGCGGGAGGTTGATGGAGTAGGATTAGGATTAAGAGTAGGATTAGGAAGCGCTGCCTCCTAGGCGAAGATGGCCTTTGCGACCTCCCCATGAACATCCGTAAGACGGAAGTCGCGGCCGGCGTAGCGGTAGGTGAGGCGGGTGTGATCCATGCCCAGCAGCGCCAGCAGGGTGGCGTGGAGGTCGTGGATGTGGATCTTGTTCTCTTCCGCGTACCAGCCGTAGTCGTCCGTGGCGCTGTAGCGGAAGCCGCGCTTGACGCCTCCGCCCGCCATCCACATCGTGAAGCCTTCCGGGTTGTGGTCCCGGCCGTCCGTTCCCTGCGCGGCGGGCGTGCGCCCGAATTCGCCACCCCAGAGCACGAGAGTGTCGTCCAGGAGGCCGCGCGCTTTCAGGTCGGTGAGCAGGCCAGCGATGGGGAGGTCGACCTCCTTCGCGTTCTTGCCGTGGGCGGCGCGCAGGTTGCCGTGCTGGTCCCACTGGACATCGGCGTCGCTGTGGGTGACCTGGATGAAGCGGACACCCCGCTCCGCGAAGCGGCGGGCGAGGAGGCACTGACGGCCGAAGTTGCTCGTGACGGCGTCGTCCATTCCATACAGCTTCAGGGTCTCCGGCGTCTCGCGGGAGAGGTCCTGGACCTCCGGCATCGCCATCTGCATCCGGAAGGCGAGCTCGAAGCTCTGGATACGTCCCTCCAGGGCACGGCCAGCGGTGGTCTCCGCATCGACGTGCGCTAGGTGATCGCGGTTCATCGCGGCGAGCGCTTCCAACTGCGCCCGCTGCACCTCCGGTGAGAGGCGGCTGTTCTGGATGTAGGCGATCCGCGCCTGATCCGAGGGAATCGCTGCGTTCCCGATGGCGGTGCCCTGGTATATGGCGGGGAGGAAGGCGCTGCTCCAGTTGTTCACGCCGCCGTGGCCCAGGGTCGGGCAGATGGTGATGAACGCCGGGAGGTTGCGGTTCTCCGTGCCGAGGCCGTAGGAGACCCACGCGCCCATGCTGGGCCGGACGAAGTTGTCGCTGCCGGTGTGGAGCTTGAGCAGCGCACCCCCGTGGGCAGGGTTGGTGCCATACACCCCGTTCAGGACGCAAAGGTCATCCACGTGTCGGGCGACATGCGGGAAGAGCTCGCTGACGGGGATGCCGCTTTGGCCGTGCTGCTTGAACTGCCAGGGGCTCTTCAGCAGGTTGCCGGTGGCCGCGAACTGCACGCGCGGTTTCTTGCCGGGATACGGCTTCCCGTGGTCGCGGTCCAGCAGCGGCTTGGGGTCGAAGGTGTCCAGGTGGGACGGGCCGCCCTTCATAAAGAGAAAGATCACCCGCTTGGCTCGCGCTGGGAAGTGCGGCTCCTTGGGCGCGAGGGGAGCACTTGATTGCGGAATGCGGATTGCGGAATGCGGAATGGGGGCGCTGAGGGCTTCCTCTTGCATGAGGGCCGCGAGGGCTAGGGAGCCGAAACCAACCGCCGAAGACTGCAAAACGGCGCGACGGGAGGTGCTGCGCTCCGTTAGAAGCGTTGCTGGCTCGCAGGGGCACGAGGGGTCAGGCATGGCTGCGCTCTTAGCGGACATAGATGAACTCGTTCCCCGCGATCAGGGTGTGGGTCAGCCAGGACCAGGCCTGCTTCTTCCGGGCCGCGGAGTCGGTCTCGGTGGCGGACGTCTCTAGCCGCTGGAGGAGCCGCCGAGCTGCGGTGACCTCAGGGGCGGTGGCGGTGCGGCTGTAGAGTGTCTCGTAAAGGACCCCGATCCGCCCGCTGTCTTCCAGCTCGGCCCGATCCACCACCTTCGCGGCGAGGGTGGCGGCGTTGTCCATCACCAGTTCGCTGTTAAGGAGGAAGAGTGCCTGCGAGGGAACCGTGGTGGTGGTCCGATCTCCATTCGGCACCGCGCCATCGCCGAAGTCGAAGAGGTGGAACACGTCGTACAGGTGGTTCCGGATAACGGGCACGTAGATCGACCTCCGCACGCTATCGTACTTCGTGTTGTCCTTGCTGGTGTGGTCGAAGAGATAGTCCCGGTTCTTCAGCGGGAGCGGCGCCCCACCCATCGCGCGGTCGAGCTTGCCGCTGGTGGCGAGGAGGCTGTCGCGCAATTCTTCCGCCGTCAGCCGCCGGGGCTCCCAGCGCCACAGCAGGCGGTTCTCGGGATCTTCCAATTTCGGATTGGCAGAGGGGGTTGCCGTGGGGGCTTCGCTTGCCTGTTGGTAGGTGTTGGAGAGCATCATCAGGCGATGGAGCGCCTTCAGCGATCCACCCAGGCCGTCACCCCCGGCGCCGCTCTGGGCGGCGAACCGGCTGGCGAGATAGTCCAGCAGCTCCGGGTGCGACGGTTTCTCGCCCAGGAGCCCGAAGTTGTCCGTGGTCCTGACGACCCCTTGGCCGAAGCGCCAGCGCCAGACGCGGTTGACCATCACCCGTGCGGTGAGTGGATGCTCCGGGCGGGTCAGCCACCGGGCGAGTTCCAGCCGCCCGCTGCGATCCTTCGGCAGGGTGGCTGGCGCATTGGCCGGCTGGTTGGCGAGCAGGACTTTGGGGAAACGCCGCTCCACCTTCTCGCCGAGGTTGAGGAAGTCGCCACGGATGTGGATCGGGAGGTCGGTGGGGGTGCCCTCGGCGAGGCCCATGGCGCCCGGCATCTCCGGAGCATCCTTCTCAAGGCGGGCGAGATCGGCACGTAGCTCCTTGAGTTGTGCTTGGGTCTCCGACGGGAAGCCGGGCTCCGGGTTCTTGGGCAGCGCCGCGCCCGCGGCCAGCTTCGCCTTCAGAGCCTCGGTGGCATCCTGGGTAACCTTTGCGATCGACTGCTTGACTGCGTTTACGCCGGCGGTGTGGCTGGCGAGGCGCTTCCGGTCCGCCTCGGTGGCAATGTCGTGCTCAAACCATCTCCGGGGCTTCGCCCAGACCGAGATGAACTTCGTGCTCTTGAAGATGCCTGCCAGGCCGTAGTAGTCCGCGGTCGAGATCGGATCGAACTTGTGGTCGTGGCAGCGCGCGCAGCCCAGCGTCAGTCCCATGGTCGTGCGCCCGAGGGTGTCGAGCTGCTCGTCCGCCATGTCCATCAGCACCTTCTGCGTGTCCACCTCG
>JANPLG010000303.1:0-1151 GCA_031426395.1 Actinomycetes bacterium | reverse complement strand
ACCAGCCGCAGCACGGCGGCTGCTTCGACCTCGTCCAGGTCCCTTCCTGCAACAAGGGTTTCCAACGCCTTCCGCAACACTAGCTTGCTCCCTTCAATTCTCGCCGAGCCTCAACCACCAGGCGCTCCACATCGGCGCGTGCAGGGGGCGCTTCGGGAAGCCAAGATTCTGTGAAAGCGCGATCCATCTCCGCCTCAAGTTGATCCAGCGCACTCAGGTATTCGGGATTGTCGGGAACGCCGCCCCACTCTGCAGAGGCCTTGATCCGTACCAGCTCATCAATGAACGGCAGGTCAAAGCGCTGGTTCAGATGGAGCAGGTTTGCCTCAACCTGCGCTTCCCGCAGCAGCACGATACCGGTCATCAGCACGCGGAAGCAATAGAGCAGCTTCTTGATGGAGGGTTGGCCAGATGGGACGCGATCCCCTTGCCCGTCACCCTTTGGCGGCAGCGTTGGTGAGCGGTCGTACTCCTTCCGCTCGGTGTGGTAGAAGCCGCGGTAGTGGTGGTAGTGGTTGCGCGTGAGGATGCCGGGAACCAAGTCCAGAAGCTGCGCATGCACGGGTGAGGTCCGCACCACGATGGGGCTGGTCAACTGCTCCAGGACGTAGCCGTTCCGCTTCAGGAGCAGCCCCGCAAACTTCTTCAAGTCGTGCGTAACTACTTCGACGAGACCTTCCGCGGAGTCCGACTGCGGTTCGTCCGTCATCCGTGGATCGGAAAGGCCCCAGAAGGCATCCCCCGGAAGCAGGTGGCTGCCGCGGAGGTCGAAGTCGCTGTCGACGGAGGGGAAGCCGTACAGGTGCGCACCGCTCAGCGTCACGAAGACGAACGGGTGCGGGTAGGCGCCCAGCACCTGATCAAATGGGCTGTGCGGCAGCTTCATCGTTCAAGGCTCCTTGCCTAACGGCCCCCGCCGGTGGGCAAGGAGCCCACACGAGGGGCATTGATGAGGCTGACGCCATCCGCAGTGACGCTGGCGATCACTTCCAGGCGCACGCCGAAGCGCTCCGCCAGGTAGATGCCCGGTTCAATGCTGAAGACCATGCCCTCTTCCAGCGGCTCATCACTGCCGGGGAGGAGGAAGGGCGGCTCGTGGACCTGCAGGCCGAGGCCGTGGCCGGTGCGGTGCAGGAAGTACTCCCCGTAGC
>JANPLG010000302.1:0-9424 GCA_031426395.1 Actinomycetes bacterium | reverse complement strand
TGGTCCGCGCGTCACCCAGGAAATCCCGTACGGCGTCCGATGTGGGAAGCAGGCCGGTGAGGTCGAGTGAGACGCGGCGGATGAACTCCTCGTCCGTGCAGAGGGCGGAGGGCACCGCCTTGATCCGCTGCAGCTTCTGGTCGATAAGCCGGTCGATGTAGTTCTGCTGGGGCTGCGCCGCCCACTGGTAGCGGCTCCGGTCCCCCAGGATCGTGAATTCGTTGGTGGCGTACTGTCCCTCGTAGGAAACGAGGACGGCGCTCTCACCGCGGCGGATGGCCGTCACAGTGCCAAGCTCGTTCACCTCCGCAACTTCGCCCATGCTGCTGGTGAAGCGGGCCTCCCTAGTGACATCGCGGCTGCTACCGTCCGGATACCTCGCAATAACCACCAGGCTCTGCTTCATTCCCGGCAAGGGCAGCGTCGGGTTCTTCGGAAGCACCTCCAGCTTGGAGACGCGGGCCGTCTTCGCCACGTCGCTCTTCACGCCTTCCGCAACCCACTGCCGCAGCACCTGGTAGTTGCGGCTGCTCTTCCCGAAGACCAGCCCACCCTGGTGGGGCACATCCTGGATCGGCTTCAGCAGCATCAGGCTCTGGTCCGGCGCCGCGCGGTTGACTCGCCGCCCCCCCACGTCATCGACCAATTGATGGTAGTCGAAGTCGGGGTCGTAACCGCGCAGAGAGAGCTTGAAGCCGTTCTTGCCCTTCGCGGCCCCGTGGCAGGTGCCCTGGTTGCAACCCGCTTTGTTCAGGATCGGCTCCACGTCCCGCACAAAGCTGATAGCCGGCGCGGCCATGCTCTTGACGCTCACCGGCAGGCCGATGCTTTTGCCCCCGGCGGTCACCATGACGCTGCCGGTACCCACTTTAGCGGGCGAGAGGAAGCCGTTGCCGTCTGCCTTCACTAGACCCGTCGCCGCCTCGAAGCGCGCGACCGGTGTGAGGTCCACCCGCACTCCGTCCTTGGTCCGCCCCAGCACCAGCACCCGGCGGGTGTCCCTGCGGTCCTTGAAGCTCAGGCTGCCCGGCTGCAGTTCCAACGCAACCACGGTCGCGTCGCGCTTCACCGGGGGCATCGGTCGGGCCGGGGCTGCGGCAAACGCCGCGCCGGAAACGGAAGCACTGGCGACCAGACAGCTGAATGGCAGGCTGCGAAACTTCGGCATGGCTCTACTTTCAAGGGGAGTGGGACGAGGGCCTAAGCGGCCATCAACTCCCCGACTTCTTCAGGCGTAAAGGTGAGGATGACGGACAGGCGATGCTGCTCCTCACGCGAAAGATGCGCATCCTTGAAGTTCCCAAGCATCCGCTGGCGCTTGATGTGCGTCATACCAGCAAAGCCGGGCCAAATCAAGTTGCCACCGATTCGGGCGAACTCGGGCTGATCTCGGTCGTCGATCAATTCGAGATCTGCCACCGCATCAGGAAACTCTTCTTCCAACTGCTTCTTTAGGGTTTCGAGAATTGCCATCTGCCCAATCCCTCATTAGCCACAATCAAAGCACTCTCTACGACGATCTCACGATTGTAAGCCACCAGGTCTCCTTTGACCAATCGCCCGTTCGCGAGGCGGTCCAGGCCTCGCCGTCTGTATTCCTTCTCCACGGAGTCCACTGACTCATACCGCAGGAGGTTGTACCAACGTGATGCGATCTCACCCAAAGCAGCAGCAACCTCTGGTCTTCGACCCGGCGGTACGCCCTTGAAGAACTCACCGTCCTCGGCCAGCTCTCTCAGGCCATGCGCTTTGCTCACCGTGCGCTGTAGCCTGTAGATGTAAGCTCGAAAGAGCGCTTCGATGGCCAGCCCCGCTACATATATCGTCAGGACCTGATGACCACTCCGGTCAAGGTCCACCATCGCTGCGAAATGTGCCTCTGCGGCCCGCTTCAACCGGCCAGCGTCCGCAGCGCTTCCACTCATCCCTTCACTGCAACACGCGTGCTCACGGGCACCGGCACGAAACTTTTCACCACCGTCCCCGCCGGCATCACCACAATCCGCACTGAGCCATCGTGCCCGGCCAGCGCCACTTCGGCCCGCTTCGGGTTCCACGTCAGGCTGTGGATGCTCCCCTCGAAGCCCTTGATGGTGCCGACCCGGCTGCCATCCGCCGTCTTGTAGACCCGGACCTCGCCCATCCGCCCGCCTACCGCCAGCATCGTGCCGTCGGCGCTGAATGCCACTGCGAAGATCGGTCCGCCTGCGTTCTCGAAGGTCCGCAACAGGTTGTAATCCTCGCGGTTCATCGTGCGCGCCTGCTTCTTGAAGATGCTGTAGTAGCGCACGATCCCCTCGTCGCCGCCCACCGCCACCTCGTCCGTCAGGGGGTTGCGGGCGATGGCGTTGTAGCCGCCGTTGTACACCTGATAGTTAACGTCATCGACGAAATTCTTCGTTGCGATCTCAAGCTGCTTGATCGCCTTGTCCCGGCTCGTGGAGACGACGTGCTTGCTGTCACGCGTGAAGGTGGTGCCGAAGACCCAGTCGCTGTGGTTGTCGAACTTGATCCCCTGGTCCAGCGCGGGCACTGAGTAGACGTAGACGCTCTTCTCCGCGCCGCCGCACGCCAGCATCTTGCCGTCGGGGCTGAACGAGACGCCGTAGAGCACGTCAAAACCGACTTCGACCGTCTTCACCGGCTGGCGGGTCGCCACGTCCCAGAGCTGGATCTCTCCAAATCGGCAGGAAGTCCCGCCCACGGCCGCCAGATACTTGCCGTCCGGGCTGAACGCCACGCTCTCAATGCGCTGGCTTCGTCCCACCAGCCGGGCCACGAGGCTGGAGCCGTCCGCTTTGTGGACCAGCACCTCCCGATAACCGGAGACCGCCAGCAACTCGCCATCCGGGCTATACGCCATTGCGGAGACCACGGGCGGATTGCTGTATACCGGCGGCGTGGCAGCACTTATCGGGTCCTTCGGCTCTGGAGTGTCATCCCGAGCGCCTTGCTCGATCCAGAGGCGCAGTGTGTCCTGCTCCTTGGCGTTCAGGCCGGGACCCTCGGGCGGCATCTTCGGCGCTTTGCCGGAGGACATCTTGTAGACCGGGCTGTCTGCTGGCTTTCCGCTCACGAAACCGGGACCGGAAACGCCGCCGGACTTCATCGCCGCGTAGGTCGCCATGCTCAGCTTCCCGCTCCTGGCCTGGGGCTGGTGGCAGCCGACGCACCGGCGCTGAAGAATCGGACGGACGTCTCGATGGAAGCTCATGCCCGCAGCCGTCGCCCGGTTCTGTGCGGTTGCGGGAACCGTGACAGCCGGAAGAAGGACCAATGCTGCGGCGAGACCGGCCAGGGCGAAGGCAATTGAGGGGCGAGTCGTCATACGGGTACTGCTACGGTGCGGCACGAAGTCCTCACCTTCGTTGGTGAGGAAAACCTGAAGGGAGCGGGCAGGCTGATTGGACGCACGCTCACGCTCAGTTTCTTTGAGCCACGTGAGTGGCTGGAGTTACGGCGAAAAACGAGCGACCGACTCAGCCCACTCCCGGCTGCCGAGATCGCCCAAGGAGCACCCGATGGACCGCATCGCAGGGGGTTGGGTCACAAAGGTGGCCATCTCTTGCGGCTTCACCAGCTCTTGGCAGTCACATCCTTCTTCGCAACTGACGCCGCTTTTCTGCAACAAGGCTCGGATGATATACTCGCCGGGGTGGTTCTCCGCCTGTCCCCCAAGCCCTTCGTGAGCCGGCCCATGCTCTGGCGACCCTCTTTCTATCTATGAACATCCTCATTTCTGGCGGTGCCGGCTTCATCGGGTCGCACCTCTGCGACGCGCTTCTCGAGGCCGGCCACACCGTGACCTGCCTCGATAACTTCCTCACCGGAAGCCCGGACAACGTCGCGCACCTCAAGGATCATCCCCGGTTCACTCTGGTGGAGCATGACGTGACCGTGCCGTACGCCGGTCCCGGAGCGGACACGGTCGAAGCGGTCTTCCACCTCGCCAGCCCCGCCAGCCCGGTGGGCTACCGCACCTATTCCATCGAGACAATGCTGGTCAATTCGGTGGGGACCATCAACCTGCTGCGGCTGGCCACGGAGCGGAAGGCGAAGTTCCTGGTCACCTCCACCTCCGAGGTGTACGGCGATCCCCTCGTCCATCCGCAGACCGAGGATTACTGGGGCAACGTCAACCCCATTGGACTTCGCTCCTGCTACGACGAGGCGAAGCGGTTCGCGGAAGCAGCCACCATGGAGTGGATTCGCAAGTTCGACGTCGATGCCCGCATCGTGCGCATCTTCAATACCTACGGCCCCCGCAACCAGCTAGACGATGGCCGCGTGGTGCCGAACTTCATCACCCAGGCGCTCCGGGGCGAGGCGATCACTATCTACGGCGAGGGCCAGCAGACCCGCAGTTTCGCCTACGTATCGGACCTCGTCGATGGCCTGATGCGGGCGATGTTCACCGAGGGCACCAAGGCCGGTGTCTTCAACCTCGGCAACCCGGGCGAGTTCACCATCCTTGAGTTTGCGCAGGAAGTGCTGGCCGCCACCGGCAGCAGCTCGCCGCTCCACTACCAGGAACTCCTCTTCGAAGACGACCCCAAGTGCCGCAAGCCGGACATCACCCGAAGCCGCACGGTGCTGGGCTGGGAGCCGAAGGTCCCCCTGAAGGAAGGTCTGGTCAAGACGGTTGCCTGGTATCGCGAAGCGCTCGCCCGCGTGTCATAGCTCCTTAGCACGTTGCCGATCGAACTGAGGGCGCGTCCCATCCGACCATAAAGGAGTGGGCGGTTCCTTTCCCCGCCCGCTCCTTCTTATGCCCACCGCGTCCCTACTCGATCCTCCCGCCACCCATGCGCCCTTGAGCACCCCGTCACCGGTGAACCCAGATCTTCCCGAGCAGGTGCCGGATCCCGCCATCCCGACGCTGGACCTCCTCGGGATGCGGGTTCACCGGGTCAATCGGGATCAGGCGTTGGGTCACATCCTTGGCTTCATCCGCTCCGGCCGCCCGCACATGGTCGTCACAGCGGATGCCTCGATGCACGTCATCGCTTCCGGCGACCCGGACTTCCTGCGGATCGTCAACCGTGCCGCACTCGTGACGCCGGACAGCACCGGGGTCCTATGGGCAGCGCGAAAGCTGGGCCAGCCGCTTCAGGAGCGAGTGTCTGGAGTCGAGTTGGCGGAGTTGCTCTGCGCAGAGAGCGCGAATGCTGGCTTTGGCATCTACTTCTACGGAGCAGGACACGGAGTAGCCGAGGCCGCCGCCGAGGAGATGCGGCGTCGCTATCCCGGTGCCCGCATCGTGGGCACGGCAAACGGCTTTCTCAACTCACCGGAGCAGCAGGCGGAACTGCTGCGCGACATCCGTGAGAAGAAGCCCGCCGTCCTGCTCGTGGCCATGGGGATTCCGAAGCAAGAGAAGTGGATCGCGCAGCACCAGGCAGCATTGGGTGTGCCGGTCTGCATGGGCGTAGGCGGCACCTTCGACGTCTTCAGCGGCCAGGTGTCCCGTGCTCCCCTCTGGATGCAGCGGCGCGGCCTGGAATGGCTCTACCGCCTCTACAAGAACCCGAAGAAGTACAGCAAGGTCGCCACCCTTCCGGTGTTCGTGATGCGGGTCCTGGCGCGGAAGAGGCTGCCGGAGAGCGGTGGCTAGCGGCGGACCCGGCGCTGCCGTCAACGGCGCGTTCGGTGCGGTCCATACTCGGACCCCATCACTGGACCTACTCGCCCTTGGTGCCCGCTTCGCCACTGCCCGGCGCAGTGACCGGCTTGGTTCCGGGCTTCGTCTCGGGTGTCGTCACCGGCTTTTCCGTCGGCTTCTCCACAGGCTTCACTGCTTCGCCTGGCTTGGTGGCAGGGGCACCGCCCGGTAGCAGGCTGCCCTCACCACCACCGCCAACCGTTGGCTTGGGGCCGTTGGTAGGGGCCGTTGCCGGCGCGGGTGACGGCTTAACGGCTGGCTTGGCGCTCGTCACGGCGGGCGCGGGCCGGATCGCGAACGAGGCCGTAGCGACCCCCCACTCGTGCCGCTCCAGATTGCCCGCTCCCCTGCCCAGCGCGCTGGCTTGGGAAACCGCTAGCGACCATGCCGCTGTTGGGGTCGATCCTTCTCCAGCCGCTGACGGCACCAGGCTGAACCCCGCCCCAGACCCCTTCAATGCTGCGGACGCCTCCGCCCCGCCCAATGGCTTGATGGAACCAAGCGCGACAAGGTACTCCGCGCCGGCATTCGATCCAAGCCGGATGGCGCACGCCGCCTGGCTTGAGAGAACCGGCGAGGTGAAGACCGTTGCCGCCTTCCCGGAAGCATCCACCCGGATCACCGAAAGATAGCAGTCGGCGGTAGCGGTCAGGCGGACCGCCACCGTCTCGCCCGGGAAGTAGCCGCGCTTCGGCTTGCCCACCGCCATCCGCACGGAGAGCGGTCGCTCCGGAGTGACGCCCTCGGATCGAGTGGTAGGTTTGGCGATGGGCTTGGAAGCGGTCGATCCGACCGTAGCACCCGGATTGGCGAGGCGTGAAAGCGCAATCTTGCCTGCATCGGGGAGCTCAGATCCCAACGCAGAACCTATTGGAGCGACGCCCGGCTTCACAGGCGCGCCAGCGGCTTCGGGAACCATGGGAGGGATGTTAGAGCCGAGCGCCGGCAGCGGGCTTCGCGTCCAGTGGGGGCCATACACCTGTCCCGACGCAACCTCTGCGTTCAGTATTCCAGGAACTGGACCTAGGTAGCCAATGGCTCCGCGGCGACCCGGAACTGCGGGTGCCAGCGGACCGCTAGAGGCCGTTGCGGTGGGAGACTGCGAACCCGGAAGCTCCGACGGCGGCTCCACGGCCACCTGCTCATTCGGCGCCTCTGGAACGGACGCGACTACAGACTCCGGCGCCTGAGGGGCCATGACGCTGGTTTCGGGCTCCAGTTGGACGGATGCCTGGAGCCGAGTGAGGGTCGCTCCGCCGGCGCTGACCACCAGGACCACGCCGCAACCGGCGGCAAGCGCGGCGCGTACGGAAGCAGGCATCAGACCGCGACCCTTGGAGGACGTCAGGTCAAACGGCGGAGCTTCTTCGTGGGAGGTTCGCGTTCGCAAGCTGGTCTCTCCTCAGTCGGATTTCGGATTGGAATGCAGGCTAGCTGGAGACGAGAAGGTCTCTCCATCGCTCCGTCTCTCCATCGCATTTGGCCTGTCGCCCCATGAATGGTGGAGCGACTGGCGCTGGCAGTTCACCACTTGAATAGCGAGCCATGCCGAATGAATGGGTTACGGGCTGCGTCTCGCCAGCCAGTATCCTGAGCTTACCCACAGAGACCGGGCCGCGTTCCCGCATTTTCGTGGAGTTTCTCGGCTCGTGCGGAGGATCGACGCGACCTGGGCGTGTAGCCCGTCATGCACCCCGCCGACCGAGCGCCTAGAGGCCGGCACTGCGAGCCAGCTCTTCAATGAGCTGCTCGGAGACTTCCGCCTCGTAGGCATCCCAGCGCTCGCGGGACCAGAGTTCGATGCGGGTGCCGACGCCCACGAGCATGACTTCATGCTTGATGGCGGCGTGGTCCCGCAGAACAGTCGGGAGCGCCACGCGGCCCTGGCCATCGAGCGCCGTGGTGACGGCCGAACCGATGAACCAGCGCTGGAGCGGCATGGCGCGCTGATCCGCCATCGACTCGCCGCGCAGTTGGGTGACCATCGTGCTCCACTCGTGCTCTGGGAGAATCCAGAGGTACTTGCCCATCCCCCGGATGATGGTGAACGACTCGCCCAGCTCAGCCACGAACTCGGCCGGCATTTTCAGCCGGCCTTTGTCGTCGATGCGGTAGGGGAAAGCGCCCTGGAACACGGGGAGAGCTCCGATGTCGCCGCGAGGCTACACGGCGATGGCGAGCGGAGCAGCTTCCCAAAGGGGTCGCTCTTCCACGATCTCGGGCACGACGCGCACCGGCACAGCGCGTCCGACCTTGAAGCCCCGGCGGTCCCGCGTGAGCAGGCCCTGGATGAACGCGGCCGGATCCTCCTCCGCATGCCGCGCTGAGCAGCGCGGGCAGTAGGAGACGTGCATCGGCTGGCGGCTGGACGCCATCTCCAGGGTGGCCCGGGTAGGGAATGGGTCCACCTGGCCGCAGATGCCACAGTCCGGCAACTCCACGATCTGAGTATCCGACTCCTCACAGAGGCTACGGATGAGCTGGAAGGTGACGTCGCTGAAGTTGCGCTCCACCAGCGAGAAGGAGAACTGCGTCTTCAGCAGCCACTCGATCTTCCCGAAGAGCGTGGTATCGCCCTGAAGCTGGACCGCGTAACTCATCACCGCGCCATGCGAGATCGGCACGACCTGCGCGAGTTGCCCGACCATGTCGAAGAGCTCGCGGATCTGCCGCACTTCCTTCTTGGTGCGCGCTTCCGCAAGAAAGACGGCCCGGCTACCGGGGTGGGTGGGGAAAAGAGAGACGCTGGTCAGCTCACGCTGTCGGGAGATTTGCTTGCTCATCGGGGCCACCTTTCCGACAATGGTCGGTGGTAGAGTTCCCGGGACGGGGGGATGGGATGTGGCTGACGGGATGTTCTTCCCCGTTTCCCCCACTTCCTCCCACTTCGTCCCACGATGAGTGCATTATAGGCCGAGCACTTCGTAGCGTCAACGCCAATTGGCCGGTTGATTCCTCGCTTCGCCTGTGCGACTGTCGCGGGTGCCACGATCTTCCGTAGGAATAGCCATCACCGCCGATAACGGGGGCCGATATCGGGAGTATCCACCGATTTCAGTTGTCCAACCGGGACCGACGCGCCCGATATCGGATTCCCTTTCCGCGATTGCTTCGTCCAGGGAGCCTCACCGCAGCGATCTCAGTCGGGAAGAAATTGGACGGAGGCGCGTGGCGAAAGGTGTGCCTCTCGTTGGCAGCGGCGAGGCTCCAGGTTCGGAGAGCCGCTTCCTGACGGTCGCGGTTCGGGAGTTGTTGCTGGATGCAAGGGGCTTACACTTCGGCTCTGCGGTGGGCGACATGAGCGCGGTGGAGGCGGCGGAACGCTGCGGCGAGTGCGCTCACATCGGGGTGGACAAATCGGGCTGGACAAATCTTGCTGGACAAATCTTGCTGGACGGTTCTTGCTTGCCGCAACCTCGAAGGGCTCACGCCGCCTCGCCATTGACTGTCGTTCCTCCGGGGCTTGTGTGACTCCCTATCGGCTGCCACTACCGGCCTGAGTTGCGTGACCTTGGCAGCCTCCAATCATTTCGCGAACGGTGCACTTGCTAGGCGCAGTCGACCCGACGTAGCACCACCTGCGCAGGCAATGGTGCGTCGCGTGGTTCTTCGGCACGCGAGGGAGGGCTGGCAGGCCCCGACGGGTGCGGATGTTTCGGCAACCGGGCCTCAACCCAGGAGCGCACGCGAGTGGGTGCGCCGCGCGTGCATTTGAGGCGGAATCGTGACTCGGGAGCGAGTCTCGTTGGAGCGTCCAGCGGC
>JANPLG010000301.1:0-13081 GCA_031426395.1 Actinomycetes bacterium | reverse complement strand
CGGATCTGCGGCTCGTCGTCAATCACCAGCACCCTAGGCATGGGAACCACTCCTGTCAGGCGCGGACGGAGCCGGCATCGGCACGTTGGGTAGCCGCAGGGTGAAGACCGCGCCCACCGATTCTCCGTCCACGTTCCGGTTAACAGCGGTGAGCGTGCCGCCATGTGCTTCCGCAAGGCCACGGCATACGGCCAGCCCCACGCCGACCCCCGGCAGCGCCGACTCCCGCAGAGCCGGCGCGCGGTAAAACGGCTCCCAGATCCGCCCCTCATCGCCCGTGGGCAGTCCCGGCCCAAAGTCCATGATCGCCAACTCCACGACGCTTCCTCGGCAGGTTGCCCGGACCTCCACCTGCAGGGCTGGATCGCCATACTTGAGCGCGTTCTCTAACAGGTTCCGAAGCACCTGGACCATCTGCACCGGATCGACCCACACCTCGGGGACCGTCGCATCCAGATGGACGGTCACGCGACCACTCTCCAGGGTGGAAAAGGTCTGGAGTGCCGTCCCGATTAGTTCGCTCATCGGCATCCACTCGCATTGGGGCCGCCACGCGTCGGCCTCCAGTCGGGAGAGAGCCAGAATATTGCCCACCATCCGGTTCAGGCGATCCGCCTCCTGCTCAATTCCCTGGAGCAGCTCTCGTTCAACCTCCGGCGGCACGCTCCCGCCTTCCTGGAGCAGACTACTGACGCCCGCCTTGATGCCGGTGAGCGGGCTTCGAAAGTCGTGGGAAACCATAGAAAGGAGCGCCGTCTTCAGGCGGTCCGCCTCGGAGAGGGCGAGAGCCGCGCTTTCGGTCCGAAGGAGGCGGTCGCGCTCCAGCGCCAGCGCCGCGCTGGCCGCCAGCGACTCCACGATGCCCCTCTGGCGCGGCTCCATCTGATGTCCTGCGTGAAGCTCCATCTCCAAAACTCCCACCACGCGGTTCTCCACGGTGAGCGGGAGATAGGCCGTCCGCTCCGAATCCGGTCCCTCCTCCACGGAATGGAGCGCCTTGCGCCAGTGGCCGACGTTGTCTGCCCACCCCACGGGCTGGGAATGCTCGAGGACGTGGCGCACCAGAGCCAGATGTCTTTCGGGTGCCCGACCTGCGCCTGCGGCATAGGGCGAGACGGCCCAGTGTGCCACGATCTCCACGCGGTCGATGGCAGGGACCCAGATGGAAGCTGACTCAAGGGGTGCCACTGAACCGCACCGTCGCATTACCTCCTGGAGTGCGGCCGGAAGCGAGATCTGGGACGCCACCGCCGCGTGCGCCTCCGCCAGGGCCGCCGTCTCCCGCTCTCGAAGTTCCGCCCGCATCGCCTGTTGCCGGAGGGAAGCGGTCAGGTGACCGGTGGTGGCCGCAGTGACCAGAAAGATGACCAGCGCCACCCACTCGGCCGGATCGGTGACCGTGAACGTGTGCCGGGGATCGACGAAGAAGAAATCGAAGGCGAGGAACGCAAGCACGGAAGCCGCGATGGCAGCCCCGCTACCGCACCGGAGCGCAATCGCGATGATCACCAGTAGATAAAGCACCGAAATGTTGCCGATGCGGGCCGCGCCAGGGACGACGCGGATCAGCACCGTCATTCCCACCACGCCCATCGCGGCGAGCAGGTAGGCGTGATGCCTCGGCATCTGCGGCACCGTGTTTCCAGTCAGCATCTCAAGCTTGCAAGATCAGTGATTGCACGGAAGCGTCGGCGTTGTCACGAAGCAGCGCAAGAACATTCTAGGAGGGCGGTGGGTCCACGCGTCGGAAGGGTGGGGGTGCCCAGATTGACGGTCTATGGCGTTGTTCAGCGACGGGGCCGTGTGACTGAACTGCGCCTCAGTCTGAACTTTGAGCCGGTTCAGGGTTCAGTCTCCGGCTGGAGCCTGGCTTGAAATAGATATCGGGTGGCTGCGTGTCTGTTTGACCTCGTACTGAAGTCGCATCCACTCGTCACAGACTGAACCCCGAACCCTGAACCCGACTTCAGTCCCGCTCCGCGCGTGAGTTGATCGCCATCGGCTTGCCGGAGCGGGCTGACTCCAGTCCTGCCAGTAGCACTTCCGTGACGTGTCGCGCGGCCCACGCGTGGCTCAGCTCCGGGTGAAGTCCGGCCTGGATGCACTGCCACCAATGCTCGTGCGCGTTGCCTCGGCTATCCGACGCGGTGTCGACCGGCTTCGAGACGGGGGGCAGGTCTTCCCGGGTATAGCTGCCCGGGACCCAGTGCGTCAACTTGGCGTCGTTCTCGCCGGGGATGGTCAGTTTGCCGGCGGTACCGTGCACGCGGAACTGCCAGGTGCCCACTGGGTCGCACCAGCCAGTCTCCGCCGTGGCGATGGCGCCGTTCTCAAAGGTGAGCACCAACGTGGCGGTGTCCTCCAGTGCGGTCGGCTTGTCCAGCGTGCCGGCGACCCCCACCACGCTCTTCACGGTCCCCAGGACCGCCACGAGATAGGAGACGGCATACACCCCCATATCGAAGAGGGCGCCGACCGAGGCCTGCTTGGCATCGAAGAACCAGAGGTCGCCCCCAGACTCTCCGAAGCCGTCCAGCACCTCCTGGTAGTAGACCTCCGGCCCCCCGTGGCTGGTGCGCCCATTGGCTCCAGACGGCTTGCCGATAGAGCCATTGCGGACCATCTCCCGTGCGCAATAGATCTCTGCCGGGAAGTGAGGCAGCACCAGGACGGTCCTGTCTGTCTTCGCCACGGCGGCCACGAAGGCGTCTGCTTCTCGCATGTCCCCACAGAGCGGCTTCTGCATGAGGAGGTGCTTGCCTGCCGCCAAGACCTCCAGGCCCACAGGGACGTGCAGCGGATGCGGGAGCGCCACGATCACCGCGTCCAAGCTGTCGTCCGCGAGCATCTCACGGTGGTCCGTGCTGTGGTGGCGCACGCCATATTGCGCCGCCAGGTGGCGCAGACGGCTCTCTTTGCGGCCGGAGAGGTGCGTGACCTGCATTACGCCCGTTGCGCGGAGCGCTGCCAGCTGCGGGAGATGCAGCTTCTGAGCAATCCCCCCAGCCCCGATGATCCCTACGTTCAAAGCACTCTCCAATCCGGTCCAGAGGCATCCGGTGGCCATCACCACCGGATGCTTTCGACCTCGGGACGGGAATGCCTTCATCAAAACGGGACGCCCACGGAAACCGATTCGCTCAGTTTAGGACGACGGGAGCGTCAACGGAAGTCGAGCGGATGGCGATAGCCAGCGCCTGACGGATCTGGAGCGGGATCGTTATTGCACCACGCTTCTTGGGATTCACTCCCTGAGGCCAGGAGGTCTCCGCATCGAAGCGAGCGCCCGCCAGGTCTGACTCGGTGATCCTCGCACCAGCAAGCCGCGAACCAGCCAGGCTGCATCCCTGCAATCGAGTGCCCGCCAGCAACGTCCCGTACAGTGAAGCGTGATGAACGCGCGTTCCCTGAAGGCTCGCATGGGAGAGGTCGGCTCCGTCGAGGATGGCCTGGCTCAGGTCGGCGCCATCGAGGTTGGCGCTGGTGAGATTGCAGCCGGAGAGATTCGCTCCGGCCAGGTTGGCGCGACGCAGATCAGCGCCTCGCAGGTCCGCCCCTTGAAAGTCGGCACCGGATGCGGAGACTTCGGACATGCACACCGACACGAGGTTCGCCTTCTGGAGCGAGGCGCTCTCCATTCGGGCGCGGGACATCTGGACGCCGGACAGGTCCGCGCTATCGAGCAGGGTGCCGGTTACCTCGGCGGCGGTGAGGTCGGTTCCCTGGAACCTGGCTCCGGTCAGGTTTTCCCCGGTCAGGTCAAGGCCAGCGAACCGAGGTCCCTTCCGCGCCTTCGCTGTTGCGTTCCTGATCACGCGGTCCGCAGCAGACGGGGCAGGCACTAGGAAGTGGGTGCTGGCGAGGAACAGAGTAGAGAGGGCAGCGGCAACCAAGGTAGGGCGCAGCCAGGCCGGCAACGATGCGCTTGCGGATACGGGTGACAGGGGCTGAGGGGCGGCTAACGACATTGGGAGTCCCCAGCAGACCGGTGGACGGCCATGGTGCGCGTCCCTTCGGATGGGTCTGCCTACTTCCCAAGCGTAATTGCCCAGTCTTAGGCGTCTACGAGTTTGGGCTTACGTCTCAAGAAAGTTTGCCCAACTACTCAAGTCGCTTGGCGGGCACGCGATCTGATGCGTAACCGTCGCCGGTTGGGAGGCTCACTGTTTCGGTACTCGGGGTGACCGTTGGCAGGAGTGAGAACCGGTTGCCAATGGCTGTTGCGGGCGGGACGCCCGCGCTCCATGCGGTGGAATAGCCCTCTGAAAGGGGCAGAAAACGGAAGCGCCGGAGGTCCGAAGACCCCCGGCATAGCGACCGTGGCGGAAGTTGGGCCACGGTCAGTCCCGGCGCATGGGTGTGGTGGGTGCCGTGGCGGCTCCGCCGGTGTTCATCTGGGGCGCGTCCACTCCCGTTGCAGGCGGAGCCGGTGGAGTGGACTCCATAGCGGGAGTGCAACCCGCTAAGGAGCCGAGCAAAGCTGCGGTGCTCACCAAGAGCAGTCGTCCACGCCTGCGGTTAACGTTCATTTCGCGTTTCATGGTGTCGAAGATTCCCTGGGAAACGGTTTGTGACCAGTTGGGGAACGAACGAGAAAAGGAAAAGGGAGACGGACGAGCTGTTCGTCATCTCGCCCACGCTCCCTTTCCCTTATCGCTATCTGTTGGAAGCATCGCGAGAGATCGCTAGGATGGGCGATCCGGGCGGAAGAGCGACGGCATTCCCATGGTGCCGCTGATCCAACTGCAGGTCCCGGGCCACTGACCGGTGGCGGTGTCCAGGGTGCAGAACGGGCTGACCGCCGGGTCGGTGGTCATTGCGCGCCACTTCACGTGACCATCGACGTACAGGTAGTTCATGCCATTGCCGTGGATGTAGTACGTCGGGGTCGGGAAGCGCAGGCCGAACATCACGTACTGGCGCATTGTGTGGCCTGGGTAAATCGGATGGGGCGGCGTGGCTGGGCTGGGATTGAGCGCCGGATTGACGAAAGCATAATTGCCCAGGGATGCCTTCCCGAGACCTTCCCAGATCAGGATCACGCTGGCCGGTGCCTGCACTCCGGCCATCGAGTAGTTTGAAATCAGGCCGTTGTAGGCGTAGCTGACGAGCACACGGGGCTGGCCCGGATCGACCACATTGGTCGCGCCCGGATCGAGGGGGCAAGACGGGCAGGCATACACGCCCCAGTTCTTCACGTACGGCTGCAGTGCGGCAGTCCAGACGCTGTTCCGCGCGTTGACATTGCCCGCCTTGGCCAATGGGGGCATGGTCCAAAGCGTTCCGGGCGCGTTGCCACCTCCATCAGACAGAGGATAGGTCTCGTCGTAGTCCTGGACATACATGAGGAACGCGTTCCCCACCTGCTTCAGGTTGGACTGGCACGTGGCCGCCCGCGCCTTATCCCGCGCCTGCGCGAACACAGGGAAGAGGATAGCGGCGAGAATTGCGATGATTGCGATCACTACCAGCAGCTCGATGAGCGTGAAGGCGTGACGCCGGAGTCTGAGCATGGCTGTCTCTCCAGCAAGCGTAGGTGAGATGAAGAACCCCACGCGAAGGGTGTACCCCTCGCGTGGGAAAGACGGGGTGTGATGAAGCGTCGGCCGGTCACCCAGCGTAAGCCGGGCAACCGAGAGGAAATCCACCCCGCCGAGCGGGTCAAGCTCGGTTAGGGATAGTTTCGGGGGCGCATCTTAGGGCAGAGCGAGTGCTTCCTTAGGGGAGGGCTATTCGCTGCTTAGTTTGCCGTCGAGCGTTAAGGAGACCGCGCAGGGATTGGCTGCGCCGTTGTCGTCAGCAGCGTCCCACCGCGACATTCGGCTCGGAACTGGCTTGATGCGCGTGCTCCATCCCGGCGTGCGAGAGCGGCAATCCAAGGCCGGAGAGCAGCGACCGGGCGAGGGCGACGGCGTCCTCCACCCGCCAGCGGGAAACCTCCTGCCGGAGGTCACTCCAGGCATCGGCCCCCACGGTCTCGCTGGCGATTCGTGCGGCGCGGTCGGATTCAGAGCGGTCCAGGAGCGCCACTGCGGAGATGCCGGCTTCGTGCTGCGCAAGGGAGTAAGCCACGATGGGTGCCACCGACGCGGCCTCACCCATGACCACGCCGAGTAGCGCGACAACTTGCACCATCTCCGCCATGGAGACGTCGTTGCCGAACTCGCTCCGGATGGCGAACGCTTCGGTCAGAAGGGCGCGGGCCTCTTCGTGCCGACCCTCGCTCAAGGCGCAGCGGGCCATCGACTGCATCGAGGCAGCCATCCCGTGCCGGTAGCCGGTGGCTCGCTGCATGGAGAGGGCGCGTGTTGCCAGATCGCGGGCGCGCGGGAGATTGCCCTCGCGCCTCTCGACCTGAGAGAGCTGGTTGAGCGCCGACGAGATGCAAATCTGGTCGTGGTGGCGCTCGCTGAAGTCGCGGCTCTTCTCGAACCATTCGCGCGCGGTGGCTAGGTCGCCCTCCAGCAGTGCGAGCCGTCCCAGGCCGACCATCGACATCGCCACGCCCATCTCGTCGCCGCGCCGGGTCTTGAGGTCGAGCGTCTCCTGATGCAGTTCCCGGCAGCGGCTGAAATCACCGCGCTCGAAGGAGAGGCGGGCCATCGTGGCGGTGCACATCGACATGCCGCCCTCGTCGTCCAACTCGCGACAGATCGCCAGCGCCTCCTCTGCCCATTTCCACGCCCCCTCCGAGTTTCCCACGGATCGATCGAGGTAGGACGCCGTGAACAGCGCTCGCGCGCGGTGCAACGATGGGGCAGCATCGCTGCGCCAGAGGATCTCAAGGACATACTCCCGTGTCAGGGGCGAGAAGCCACGGATAGACCAGAACCAGCCCATGACGCCGCAGAACTGCATCCCCACCTGCGGATCGGCGTCCGTGAAACGGCTCCAGTCCAGGGCGGCCCAGAAGTTGGCCGTTTCTCGATCCAGGCGTTCCAAAGTGGCGGCAATCTCGGGCGTGTGGGACCGGGGCATGGCATCCAGAACCAGTTGGAGGCACCAATCCCGATGCCGCTGGTGCGTCTCCCGCCGGTCGTCCTCATCCAGGCGGGTGGCCGCGAACTGCCGCAGGGTCTCCAGCATGCTGAAGCGGGTCCGATTGGACCGTGTCGCGGCCGTGCCATCCGCGCTGGCCGGCTCCTGCTGGCTGACCACCAGAGAGCACTCCCGCAACTGCGCGAGGAACTCCAGGGCATCCCCGTCCAGAGCTTCCATACAGACCGACTGGGCGGCCTCTGCGGTCCATCCACCGCGGAAGACGGATAGGCGGGCGAAGAACCGCTGCAACTCCGGTGTCAGGAGCCGGAAGCTCCACTCCACGGCTGCCGCCAGCGTGCGGTGGCGCGCTTCCGTATGCCGCTGTCGGCTCACGAGGAACTCGAAGCGGCGACCCAACTGCTCGACGGTTTCCTCTGGCGTTAGGACGTGCGCTCGGGACGCCGCCAATTCGATGGCGAGCGGAATGCCTTCCAACTGCGCGCAAACTTCCCGGATGGAAGCTGCATTGCCGGCGTTCACCTCAAACTCCGGATTGACGGCGCGGGCGCGATCAACGAAGAGCTGGACGCTTTCGCAGGCGAGGATGCCCTCCACGCTGCTCTCGTCCGGAACTCGGAGCGGCCGTACGGAGACTTCCCGCTCGCCCTCCAGGTTGAGACGCTGGCGCGAGGTCACCACGCACTGCAGACCAGCGCTCCGCTCCAGCAGTTCCTGGATCAGATCGACCCCTTCCTCAATCAGGTGCTCGAAATTATCGAGGATCAGCAGGGTCGGCTGCAGCTCCAGCGCCGCTTGAATCTGGCCAAGGGGCGCTTGATCCGGCTGTCGGACCGCTCCGAGCGAGACGAGAATTCGATCGGGGATCAAGGCTCCATCGCGCAGGTCGGCGAGGCTTGCCCAGGCGACCCGCAGGCCGCCGTCTGATAGGTCGCGCACCATCTCCAGCGCCAAGCGGGTCTTCCCCGCACCGCCGGGTCCCGTCAGAGTCACCAGTCGCTCGTTGGCGCGGACGAGGCCGAGGATGTGATGGCGCTCCGCCTCACGTCCGAAGAACCGGGTGAGCGGCTGTGGTATCCGCGGCCGTGGGCCGTCCGAATCAGTCCTTGGGGCACGAGGCGAGAGGACGAGGGCAGGCGCTTCGGCGGAGTGAGCGGGATGCGATGGATTTGGCGTTGCCTGCCCCACGATGACTTCCCCGCCCGTAGACGGGATAGGAGCCTTCTGAACGAGGATCGGCGCGGGCCTGCGCTCAGGTTCCGGGGTGGGGAGGGGGAGCGCGCCGCAGCGGATCTGGTCGACGAGCTTCTGCGTAGCGACCGACGGCGACGAATCGAGTTCCTGCCGCAGGATGCGCTCCAGCTCAGGTACTGGCGCAGTGCTTTCGGAACTTGCTCCAAGCGTGCATAGGCTCGGATCAGGCAGCGGTGCGCTTCTTCTCGCGAGGGCTCCAAACGGACCGCCGCGCGGGCGTATTCCAGCGCTTCCTCCGAGTCGCCTTGCCGGTCGAGAATCTGGGTGAGCCGCTCCAGCGCCTTAACGTAGGTCTCTGCCTGCCGGTCCCGCTCAATGAGAGCCCACTCATCGTAGTAACCGGGTAAGAGCGGACCTTGATACCGCTCGATGCCGCTCCGCAGGCATTGAAGCTCCTCCGCAGCGTTGGAGGTCAGTTCGGACCTTCGGATGCGATTCTGGAACTCGCCCACGTCCGTGACCACCGCATCCGCGTTCAGGCGTACGACGAAGCGGTCGGAGTGCAGCACGGTGCCGGCGCGAACCGGTCCTCCGGGGTCACCGGCGGGCGGCTCCAGCATACGGCGCAGGGAGGAGAGCGTGACGCTGAAACGGTTGCGGCCGGCGTCGAGATCACTCTCGGGCCACAGCAGCTCGATCAATAGCTCTCGTGGATGGTCCCGACTGGGTAAGCAGGCTAGGTATGCGAGTAACGCGGCGACCTTGCGAAGTGGAAAGCGGCTGACCTCGATGTCACCCCTTACGGCACGCAAGCCGCCGAAGAGATGGATGTTCCACAGTGAATCCATCAGAACCCCTGATAGCGTGCTCCCAGCAACAGTGACTACGATGGTTCCGACCGACCTCGACCACCGCTTCTTGCCCGCTGCGGGTGCAGATCCCCGGCGATGTTTGACCCGACTTTTTATTAGTTCTGATGGCTACTACTAGCCCTTCACTTAACCATACGGAACAGGCTGCTTGATCCGTGTGACGATTTGGCAGAGAACCAGGGAAGCCGCTCTTCCACGTCCTGCTTGGACCGCCCAAGGCCGGAAGATTGTTTCCCATTTCACTGCTCCATGCCGAAGCAAGCGCTCAATGAGGCTCGAGTCCGCTGCTGGACCATGGAGTGGGCCGGCCCGTAACCCCTGGCAAGGCGTCCTTCGGCGTCCATGATACACCTTTGCCGAGCAGGGTTGGAAAGCTCCAACCTTAAAGAGTCCCAAGACGCGGTGCGGGATAGCAGGCGGGCCTGCGGAATGAGGTGCCGCGCGCTGAGCGTTCCGAAGGCCACAGCCGCAGGGGTGTAATCGCCTCTCGTAGTTATCTTGGCATCCTGGCAGGGGACTTTCGAAACAACGTGCTCGTTCGGGCGTCCGTACCTCGACGGCGGTCGTCTAGTGTGTGGCTGCCGTCTCATTCGGGGTCCAGCTGAAACCCGACCCATCCGAGAAGTCCCATTCGAAGGTCACTGGAGCGCATGAGAAGGAGCGTCGCCATGAAGCAGTGGATTGGCTTGGCCCTGCTCTCCGCATTCTTTGCTGCACTGGTGGGGATTGCCGGCAAGCGTGGACTTGAAACGGTGGACCCCACCACGGCGACCGCCGTACGCTCGCTCTTCATGGCAGGATTCCTGGTCCTGGCTGCGGCCGCAGTGGGCAAGCTCACCGGAGTTAGTCGGCTACCGGCTCCGGCACTGGGCTGGATCGCGGTGAGCGGCCTGTGCGGCGCGGCTTCCTGGCTCTGCTACTTCTGGGCGCTGCGATCAGGGCCAGCGGGCGGAGTAGCCGCCCTCGACCGGGTGAGCGTTGCTTTCACGCTCATCCTAGCTGCGGTATTTTTGAAGGAACGGCTCTCGCCCCAGGTGATACTCGGCGGCGCATTGATGGTGATCGGAGCGGTGCTGGTTGTCTGGCGTCGTTAGAGAACATCCCAAGCAATCCACAAGGACGGACCCTTAGTTCGGTCGCCGTCCCGCGATGCGGTAGATCGCTTTCTCCGTCCGGATCAGTAGATCTTCGTCGCAGACCGCCATCGAAGCCAGGGTGCGCTCGGCGAGGTCGTTGGTCGCCAGCAGTTGGAAGGTCTTCCCCGCCTTTACCACCGCGCACTTCCCCTGCTCGTCGATAGCGTAGATGTTTCCGCTCCCCGCAAGCAGCGATGCCGACGACGAACCCACCAGCCGCTCCTCATAATGAACGGTCCCGGTGCGCGCATCCAGGCAGGAGAGGACGCCACTGTCCGCCAGCATGTAGAGCTCGTCGCCCACCACCACCATCGAGGGGTTCAGCGACACGCGCTTCTTGGTGCTCCACACCACATGCGTCTCGGTGACATCCCCGGTGCCATCCGGACGGATCGCCAGTCCCGTGGGCTGCTGGTAGCCAGAGCTCATGAACAACAGCCCGTGCGCGAAGACAGGCCGGGGCACCACGGAGAAGCCGTTTCCGTAGGTTACCCGCCAGATCTCGCTTCCGTCCTTGGGGTCCAGGGCTTGCACCAGACCGCTTCCTGGTGTGATCAATTGCCGACGGCCCTTCACCTCAATCACCAGGGGCGTGGCAAAGGAGAACTTGTTGGGGGCCCCGGACATCGGCCTCGGGGCCTTCCACCGGAGCTTGCCCGTCATCTTGTCCAGAGCAATCACCGCCGGCTGCGTCGCGCCGTCCGCGTTGAAGATCAGGAGATCGCCCACCAGAACCGGGCTGCCGCCCGTTCCGTGGACCGGCGCATAGGGGTTCTCCTGGGTCTTCCAGATGAGCTTGCCCGCTTCGTCCACGCAGGCGGTGCCATGATGCCCAAAGTGGGCGTAGATTCGGCCGTTCTCCAGGACGGGACTTGGGCTGGCGTGACTATTCTTGTCATGCTTGCGGAGGGCCGCCGGGTCCCGCTGCTGGATCACCTCTGTGTCCCACAGCAGCTTGCCGGTCTTGGCGTCAAGCGCCAGGACCCGCAGCGAGACACCCGCATCAGGCGCATCCTCCGTGGCGCCGGGGATGGAGACCGCGTTGGTCAAGAAGACCCGCCCTTTGGCCACACCGGGGGTAGACCACGCCTGTCCAGCCAAGGGAACGCGCCAAACCAAGTTCTTCCCCGAGGCCCACTCCAGGGGTAGCCGCGTCGCCGACGAGTGTCCTTGCCCGGAGGGTCCGCGGAAGTCCGGCCAGACGGTTTCAGCAAAGGCCGCCCGCGCGAGGGAGGCGACGCCAAGAGCGATAGTGCAGAACGTGGTGAGCAGGGGTCGGGAAGGGATGAGCAGGGGGCGAGAGTGGGTGAGCAAGCAGGGTTCCTCCAAGGAAGCACTCCGTGAGAGATGGCTCGGTCCGTTCGGTTTCACCTCCCGCAGTCGGAATCAAAACGGGGAGGCGCAATCAGCATGCGCCTCCCCGCTCACTCTAATGGATGCTCTAAGGATCCGCCGGCCGTTGCGTGCCCAGCGGTCGGTTTAGAACAGGTTCCAGAGCAGATACTGATCGTCCCCGGTCAGTGCTCTACCATCCTCGGTCGCGGCGCGGGCGAAGGCTTGGCCCGGCTTCATCGCCTTGGCGTGCCCGTCCAGGAATGCGAAGCTGCACATGCCGTCTATCGGAAGCTGGCGATTGACATTGGAGCCGGTGTCCCTGATGGTGCGGGTCGCGGTCATCGCATGTCGGAACTGCGCGTAGTAGCCGGGCCGTGGATCCGTGGTGAAAGTGGTGAGGCGTGGATCGCGGCGATACATGGCCCAGCCTGGTGCGCCGTCGAATCCCGTGTCCCCGATGGCGATGGTGTCCGCCGGCTTCGAGATGGCGGCTAGCGAATGGCCATCCGCAGCAGGTGTTGCGTAGCCGCTGGCAGCCCAAAGGTGCTCTGCCCAGCCGTAGCCCGTTCGGTCGGTCCACTGGGTGCCGTTATAAGCATTCCGTGGGGCGTGGGGACAGGTAAAGACCTGCTGGTTCTTCACATAGGACATCACCTGCCACATCCACCGCCCGCGCCCTTCGGCAATGACGCCCACGATGGGCAGCTTCTCATCGTTGTCCTGGGTATACATCGAGATGCCCAGGGAGAGCTGCTTCATGTTGCTGACACAGGCGGTTCGCCGCGCGGCCTCACGGGCCTGTGCGAACACGGGGAAGAGGATGGCGGCCAGGATGGCGATGATGGCGATGACTACGAGAAGCTCGATAAGGGTGAAACCGCGTCGTTTCATGATTGCTCCGGCTCGGGACAGTGCGATCTATAGTCCACGAGAAGGGACTTGGAGGGGACAAGTACGCCCCGTTTAGAGTTATCCCTCACCATGCTGCGCACCTTCAACCGTCTGGTGACAATTCACACCGGCGGGCACGACCCTTCAGAGCGAATCGCCACTGGCGTCAGTGTGTCGGGCCACGCGAAACAATGACGCCCGTTTGGCAAGCGCGAAAGTCGCCCGGACGAAAGTCGGGGTACACTTGGGGATTGAACTAACGGCCTGCACTCGGTCAATTGGAGAGCCTCAATGATTGGTCAACCCCGCCACCGGCCCGGCGTTCCGGGAACAGGCCCGGCCCTCCCGCACCCAGCCCGTCCCGCTGACCCTGGGGAGTCGGCCTGCCCGCGCTGCCAGTCGTCGCTCGACGCGGGTGACGGGGAGACCGGAGCGTGGTGCCCTAACTGCGGCTTCCAGCATGCCGACCCCTGCTGGCAATGCCGCGCCGCACTTCCGGCGGCCGCCCGCTTCTGCCCTCGGTGCGGTACGCCCAACACGGAGCCTGCTGTGGTGGCCTGCCCGCACTGCGCGGCCACCGTCGGTGTCGGTAACGGGTACTGTCCGGCGTGCGGCGGCCAGGCGCGTCCCGTGTGCGAGAGCTGCGACGAACCG
>JANPLG010000300.1:0-3201 GCA_031426395.1 Actinomycetes bacterium | reverse complement strand
ACGCCAGCGTGCCGGGGCTCATCGTGATCGACGTGCCGAGGTCCTCAATCGCCACCAGGCCGCCAAGGCCGAGCACCACCAGCACGGGGATGATGAAGCCCTTGGCCAGATGCTGGATCTTGTCACGCCACACTTCCGAGTAGCGCGCCAGGAAGAGCACCATGGCGATCTTTGCCAGTTCGGAAGGCTGGAAGCGGATGAAGGAGAAGCCGATCCACCGCCGGGAGCCGTTCACCTCGATCCCGACGCCGGGGATCATGACCGCGACCAGCAGAACGAAGGAGATCACGACGCCGATCCACCAGAACCGCTTCAAGCGCCAATACGGAACGTTGATCCCGATAGCCAGCGTAACCAAGCCGATCACGGCCCAAATGGCCTGCCGCGAGAAGGAGAAGAAGGCGTTGTATCCCGTGCCCTTGGAAGCCATGTCCCGCGCGTAGCTGGCATCCAGCACAATCGCCACGCCCAGCAGCAGCAGGACGAAGGTGACCACGAAGAGCCAGCGGTCGATCGGTTCTTTGTCGCGGACGGCTTCCATTGGGTCGGCCTCTCCGTGGGCCGTGGGTTGTCAAAGGTGAACGGGTCTGTTGACCTGTCAGGTAGCTACTCTTTGTTGCGAATGGGAGAGAGGGGGAAAGGGAGAATGGGTGAGCGGAAGAGGCCTTGACTCGGCGGAGATTAGTGCATGCATCAGGTCGATAGGGAGAGTGGGAGACGGCTCTGCGGATCGCTACTCTCTATCGCCCATTCCCCCACTCGCCCATTCCCCCCATTCGTTACCTTCAGAAGCGACGTGACGGTCTACCAGCACCCCGTCGACCGCTGGTTCAATCGACCGACTCTAGGGTGGCGGCGCGCTCATCAGCCAGTGCTGCGACCTGCTCTTTGAAATCACGGCCACGGGCTTCGAAGCTGGTGTACCAGTCAAAGCTGGCGCAGGCGGGTGCGAGGAGGACGACATCGCCGGGGGCCGCTTCCTCGGCGGCGGTGCGGACGGCGTCCCTCATGCTGGCGGCATGGCGGATCTGGGTAAAGCCGTGCCGCCGGGCAGCATCCGCAATGCGCGGGCCGTCATGCCCGATGGCGACCAGGCTCTTCGCGCGCTCCGCAATCGTCTGGCCAAGCGGATCGAAGTCGAGGCCCTTGTCCTTGCCGCCGGCGATGACGACCACCGGTCGGTCATAGGCGCGGATGCTCTGCACCGCAGCGTCCACGTTGGTGCACATGGTGTTGTTCACGTACTCCACTCCATCGATCACGGCCACGCTCTCCAACCGGTCCGGCACGCCCGCAAAGATGCGCAGCGCATCGCCAATCCGCTCCGGTGCCACACCTGCCGCCAGCCCTACGAGTATCGCTGCCAGCGCGTTCTCGACGGTGTGCTCGCCGGGAACCCGCAGTTCATCAGCAGTGATGTTGCAGAAGCCGACCGAGTCGATCCGGCCGAAGAGGCAGCGACCGCCCTCCACCGTCTCCGCCCAGGCCCCAAAATCGGTGAGGGGCGAGCGGCTGAAGCGGAGCAGCGTTCCCCGCGCCCGATCCGTGAGTCCACGCGTGGCCGGGTTGTCCAGGTTCAGCACGGTCCAGTCACCGGGGCCCTGCGCGCGGAGCAGGTTGGCCTTCGCTTCTACGTAGGCTTCTACTGTTCCATGTCGGTCGAGGTGGTCCGCCGTGACATTGGTGATCACAGCGATCTTCGGGCGGAAGTGCTCCACCCACTCGAGTTGGAAGCTGCTGATCTCCGCCACAATCCAGCCGTCGGCCGGATGGGTCTCCGCAGCCTGGATGAGGGGAACCTGGAAGCCGCCCGCCAGCACGTTCCCGGCGATTTGGACGGGAAGCCCGCCCGCTTCCAGCACGGCCGCCGCCATGAAGACGGTGGTCGTCTTGCCGTTGGTCCCGGTCACCGCCACAATGGGCGCCTTCGCAATCCGGTAAGCGATCTCGATCTCCGAAAGGACCGGGGTGCCGCGCCGGACCGCCGCCTGCAACGCCGGGTCTTCCTGCCGGACGCCAGGGCTGGGAACGATGAGGTCGCACTCCTCGATGCCAGCATAGTGAGGGTCACCCAACCGCAGCTCAGCGATCGGAGCGAGCGCCTCGACCGCCGCCGTGAGCTCCGTGGCGGGGCGGGCATCGTAGATGCGCAAGCGCGCGCCCTGGCGAGAGAGCACCGGCCCGGCGGCGCGACCCGTGGCGCCGGCTCCAATGATCCCAATCAGCTTCCCTGCGAACTCGGACATCGCTTTCGTGCTTTCGGTGGCTTCTGCTTCGACCCGCCTTGAATTCAAAATGCAGAATGCAGAATTCAGGGCTTCGCAGTTGGGGGAGATCGGGGGCGGGTGGGGTGAACGAGCGTGCCGCTGCTTGAATAGTGGGTTGGAGTGGGCGCGCCGTGCGGTTCAGTGAATCGGCCGTTGCTGAAGCTTCCAGGATTCTCGGCGGAGGCTGGTTCACTGTCC
Organism: Actinomycetes bacterium; assembly: GCA_031426395.1. Lineage (GTDB taxonomy): Bacteria > Armatimonadota > SYMT01 > SYMT01 > SYMT01 > JANPLG01. The sequence goes on along the minus strand of JANPLG010000300.1, from coordinate 736 downwards.
AGTGCATCTATGCTGACTCAAGCCCTCCGAGCATCGGCCAATCGCGACCTTGCCGTGGCAGAGTTGGCGTCGGACCGCTTCCTGCCGGTACGCTACTGATGGACCGCCGCAAGCGAGCCTCTCGCCGCGCCTTCAGCAGTGAGCCGATCCGCGTGGATGCCTGTCTGGACTTCAGCTACCGCCATGGATACAACCGCCCCACATCGCCCCATCGTCGTAGTGATCGGTGGCCCCAATGGGGCGGGGAAGACCACCTGCGCCCGCAAGCTCCTGCCTGAGGAACTCGGCATCCTTCAGTTCGTCAACGCGGACGTAATCGCTCAAGGACTCGCAGGTTTCGCGCCGGAGAGCGTCGCGCTTCAGGCGGGGCGGCTCATGCTGGAGCGCATCAAGGCGCTGGCGGATGAGCGAAGCAGCTTTTCTTTCGAGTCAACTCTTTCCGCCCGCACCTTTGCGCGACTCCTGCATCGCCTCAAATCGGAAGGCTACCTGGTTCAACTGCTCTTTGTCTGGCTTGAGACTCCTGAACTTGCGGTTCAGCGGGTCGCTGAGCGGGTGTCACGGGGCGGGCACCATGTGGCCGAGATTGATGTCCGCCGACGTTACTGGCGCAGCCTCCACAACTTCTTCAGCCTTTACATCCCTCTCGCTGACTTCTGGATTCTGTGCGATAATTCGCATGGTGAAATCAAGTTGATCGCGATGGGGGCGTCTGGTCAGGCAAGAATCACCCTTG
>JANPLG010000299.1:0-13986 GCA_031426395.1 Actinomycetes bacterium | reverse complement strand
CCCCGCTCACCGGGTCGTCGGCACCGAAGTTCCAGGCGTCGTGGTGGTTGCCGCGGATGATCCACTCGTTCGGAAGCTGCGAGCCGGGCATCTTCGCGATCACGTCGTAGGCGGTGACGGTCTTCCAGTCGAACACCAGCTTCAGCCGCACGGTGGCCGGTCCCGGCCCAAGGTGGTAGGTAATCGGCAGGGCGCCGCGCCACTCCTCCGGCGCCACCGGTCCGCCTGCCTGAATCTGCCCCCCCAAGGGAAACGGGACCTTGCCCCCCAGCTTTGCAAACGCATCGCTGCTGTGGGCCGCCGCCACTTCGGCCAACGGCTTGCCCGCCGCCAGCTCCTTCCGCGCCTTATCCAGCTTCTGGGGCGAGTCCAGCGTGATCTGGGAGATCTCCAACCGCTCCGGGATGGTCAGCCGACCCTTGCTGCCCTCGAACTCCGCCACCACCTCCGCCTCGCTGACGGTGACGCCCCGGTAGAGGAGGCGCTCGCTCACCAGGGCTTCGCGGATGCTGCGGCGTAGTGTGGCAACCGTGATCCCCTGCCGCCTCAGCCCCTCGCCGAACGCCTTCTCCGTGCCCGCTCCCCGCCTCATCGCAGCGAAGCGCTCTTCGATCTCCACATCGGTCGGAAGCAGGGCGAAGCGTTTGGCCTCCTGCGCGCGGACCGAGGTCTGAATCCACTCAGAGAGCACCTGCATCCCCACCGTGCCCGCGTTGGAGGAAATGCGAAGCGCGGTCTCGCATAGCTGCCAGAACTCATCCTGGGTGAGCTTCTCTCCATTGACTTCGGCAATTAGAGGGGCAGTGATCGTCGTGATAGCCGTCGACGGCGCGTCCTGGCACTGACCCCTCCGTACCGGCGCCAGGATCAAACCGGCGGCGAAGAGGACGCTGAGGCCGGTGGCAGTCCGACGATTGAACCAGGATCGAGACACGGTCAGGGATCTCCAGAGCGGCATACCGTTGCGGCGGGCGAGAGCGGCGCTTCCATGCGACGGGCGTTCACCGGTGGATGATAAACCTCTAGGGTCGCCGCGTCACCCCATTCCCCCGTGTCACTCACCACGTCTACCACCAGCGCCCTGTCCGGGTCCGCGCCGTCCGCTTCCATAGAGCGGCTTTTCGCGCGCCATCGCCTGGGTCGGGTCACCCGCGTGGAGGCGCTGCAGGGAGGGCAGCTCAACACCGCCTATCGTGTGGAGGACGAATATGTCCTGCGGTGCCGAGCCGCCTCCCGCGCCACCGGCTCCCTGGAGCGTGAGGCCGCCCTCCTGCCCCGGCTGCGGAAGCGGGCCCCGGTGCCGGAAGTGATCGCATCCGGCAATGACGATCTCCTCGGCGAGTACCTCATCCAGCGCTTCGTGCCCGGCCAGAGCCTGCTCCGCGCGTGGGAAGAGAACCCCGACGTTTCGGTGCGTGAGTGGTGGCTGGTGCAATGGGCCGCCGCGCTGCAGGCCATCCACGAAGAGCGCTTCCCCCGCGCCGGAGAGCTGCCGCGTGGCGTCCTGCGCGAATACCCTTCCTGGCGCAGCTTCCTGGAAGCGCGAATTCGGCGGCGACTCGACGCCCTGATGCGCGTGCCAGGCGTCGACCGCAGCCTCCTCCTGGCGGCGGAACGCTACCTTCGTCGGCACGCGCCGGTTCTGGAGGATGGCCCCTTCTGCCTCATCCACCGCGACCTCCACTTTGCCAACGTGCTGGTCGACGGCCCGAACCTCACCGCAGTGCTCGATTTTGAGCTGGCCGAGAGCGGCCCGCCGGATTACGAGTTGGACACCATCTACCGGTTCCTCCGCTACCCTTCGCTCTTCGCGGAGCCCGGCTCGGCGGAGCGGATCACCTCCCAGCGCTTCGCCTCCGTCTGGGTCCGTCTGCGCCGACACTATCCTCAGCTCTTCGCTGTCCCTCACCTCCACCGCCGGATGGGCCTCTACGCCCTGGACCACGACCTCTCCTGTCTGCTCCAGGCTTACATCAACCGCAGCCCCATGCGCCGCACCGACGCCGGCGACGCCTCCCTCAGCCACGCCCTCGGCCGCCTCGAAGAAGTCCTCAACGACCGCTACGGCCCCGAGTAGCGAATGCGTCCGAAGGCTGAGGCATTCTCCGGGAAGGCGGTGCCATTCTGTCCAGCGAGGTGCGAGCGGCAATCGCAGGGCCGTCCTGAATGCCGAGGAGGCCTTCGTCGGAGACGCAGCGGATCTCGGGGGCGTACATCGCATAGCCGTTGACGGGAAGTGCGTGGAACAGCCCGGGCACCTCCGCACGGAGACGGTAGGTGATCCGGCGCTTGCCCTGCGGCAGGTTCGTGATGAAGAAGGCGACCTTCTCATCCCGCAGCTCCATGTTGCTGCACAAGCCATCTCCATAGACGGAGCCGCTCCGAAGTTCCACCGGCTCGCACCCGGCGGGCTTCATGTCCTCGAAGACGAGGTAGGAGTAGTTGTTCTTGCTCTCGATCAGCAGCTCAGCCTCCAACTGCTCGCCGCTGGTGATGCGCTCACCAGGCCGGAGCAGGACGCGCTGGAAGCCATCGGCGTCCGCAGCTACGGGCTTGGCACCTGCCTCCGGTTTGTCCGGCTTGACCAGCCGGTAGTAGCGGCGGCGGACCCGGATCTCATTGCCCGTCGCGGTGATCCCCTCTTCCAGAGTGAAGTAGCGGAGCGACGCGCTGTAGTAGAGGCTGCCCTTCCCCTCCCGCGTCACGGTCACGGGCACTGACCCGCTCTCAAGGGCGCTCGCAGGCACGATGACGCGGTGATCGCCGAGGAGCGCGCTCTCCGGTGTGAGGGTGAACGACCGCTTGAACCGGCCCGCCACTTCCACGGTCACGGTTCCGTCCGGGGCTGCTTCGCCGGTCGCCCGCATGAATTCGGTGAGGGCCTGGATGGCGAGGGCCGTCTCCCGGGTGCTGTCCCACTCATTGCCGGATCGATTGTTCACCAGCCACCGGACGATCATTGGGACGTTGCGGTGCTTCGGCTGGACGGCGATGTAGGCGCGCAGGCAGACCGAGGCCGTCTCGACCTCGTTGCGGTACCACTCCCACCAGGAGCCGGTCTTGGGCCATGAGCAGGTGCCGGACGCGGCATCCACGCGGGCGGTGTTATCCAGGTTATCGACGCACGTCTTTGCTTCCGCAGCGTGTCCGCTTGCCTTGAGCGCCAGCGCGAGGAGCGCCACCCCGTGCGGGGAGAGACCTTCCCGCTGCGGGTAGACGGTCGCCAGCAGGGCGCTTCCAGCATCAGCGCGGCGCTTGGGATCGAGGGTCAGTACGTAGCCCTGAAACGTGCGGTTGTTACGGCCGGACTCCTTCCTGAACTGCGCCTGCAAGTAGGCAAAGCCCTTCTGCAAGACGGAGCCCGGAACGGCAACGGCTGACCCTCCAGCACCCTTCGCCATCATCAGCCCCTGGAGCACCAGCGCGGAGAGGTAGGCGTCGCTGGCATCGTTCTGCCACCAGCCCCAGCCGCCATCGGCGTTCTGGGCCTGCGTGAGCCGGTCCAGCCCGTCGCGGGTGATCCGGCTGAGCTCCTGCTGGCTGAAGAGCGGGTTCTTCTCCGCGTGCCACGCGATGCGCTCGCGCTGGAGGCGGTCGGCGTCCCGGCGGCCGGGGGCATCAACGGGATAGCTGTAGGCGCTGTTGGCGAGCCGGTCTGCGGGCCGCTCCAGGAGCAGCCGCTGATGCTCAGCCTGAGCACGCTTGCGCAGCGCGGGGAGGTCGACCCCGAGGTCGGTCAGGGTCCGAGCGGCGACCACCGCCGGGACAAAGCGGTTGAGCGTCTGCTCCACGCAGCCGTAGGGGTAGTCGACGAGGTACGGCAGCGCATCGAGAACGGTGCCGGCGATGGAGGGGCTGACCGAGACGATCAACTCCCCGCTCTCCGGCGCGCGCTCCAGCGGGAGATCGAGGGACAGCTTCGCTGTGCGTGGCTTGCCGTCCGCACGGGCGGCAAGCGATCCGCTTTTGACCGCGAGCTTCTCCACGCCGTGGACCAGGACCGGGAACTGATGCTCCACCGCATCCGAGATCGGCCCGTCGGGCCCGCTGCCGGCGTCGGCGATCACGCGGACCCGCACGGGGCCGGCCCGCTCCGCCCGCAGCCGCCAATCGAGCCGCCGCTCCTCGCCGGCGGGGATGGCGACCGTGGACTCCAGGACGGTCTGTGGCAAAGGCCCCCCCGCAAGTGGCCCCCCCGGCCCCCCAATACTGGGGGGGGAGGGAAGGTTCTCGGAAGGAGAGCCGGCGGGTAGGTCGGCGCGGGGGATGTCGAGGGCGCGGGGCTGGGGCGGGCCGCTGCTTCCCTGACTGGCAGGAACGAGGAGGTCGCCGTCCAGCTCCAGGCGCACGCGGACCGACTTCGCGGAGGCCGTGTAGTTGTGGACGTTGGCGGAGAGGGTGACCTCGTCCCGCTCCGTGAAGAAGCGCGGCGACTGGAGCCGGACCAGCAGGTCCTTGGTCGTCTCCACGTCCGCGGTTGCCTCGCCCACTTCCGCGCCGGCACCCCAGGCGCGGGTGGTGGCCCGCCAGCGGGTCAGGTTATCCGGCCACCGGAAGCGGACCACCGCCTCACCGTTGGCATCCGTGACCACCGAAGGCGTCCAGAAGGCGGTATCCGCGAAGTTGGTGCGCGGCGAGGGGCTGTTGGCCTGGAGCGCGGACTCTTTGCCTCGCGATCTGGGCTTGACCTCAGTGTAGTAGTGCGATCGGGCCACCTCGCCTGCACTGTCTGCCGGAGGAGCTTGCTGACCGCTGGCATCCAAAAGCTGCAACAATCCAAGTTCCGGAGTTGGTGCGAATGGGTTGCGCCGCCCTGACTGTCTTCCATCAAGATCAATGATTTCGGACGGGTTAGCCGTTATTAAACCGAGGCCCTCCGGGAATCTCCACGACACTGGCTCAATCGCATTCCGGCGAACGTCATTCTCCTGCAGTGCCTCAAGCACTGTTTCGAGGCTTTGCTCAGGGTCAACCTGGCTGCCCCGCTCTGACGCGTAGAAGAAGGGAGCTATCGGGAGAGCGTTGTCGCCGCTGATGTAGAAGAGCGAGGCATCCACAACCCCCAGGCTGGCTTCCGTCCGGACCGCGCGGCCATTCACGTCACGAGCGCGGATGCGCCACTCGGCGGTCTCGCCGGGACGGTAGATCGCCTTGTCCGCGGTCACCTGCACATCCAGTAGCTCCTCGGCGGGCGGGACGTACAGGGTGCACCGACTGCGGAACAGTTGCCGGTTGCGCACACCGGTGACGGAGAGGATCACGTCCGGACTCTCCCGGCGCGTGAGGGGGATCTCCAGAACCGTGCTTCGGCCGGTGAGTCGGATGACGCGCTTTTCAAGGATGCGCACCCCGGCCTCGTAGGTGAGGAGCACGGAGAGACCCGGCTCGTCCGACACCAGGAGCACGCGTGCCTTCTCGCCGACCCGGTAGGTGAGCCGCTCCGGCACCAGGGTGACGTGCCGGTTGTGGAGCACTCCCGCGCCCGCCGCTTCGCCCGCGATCCACGCTTCTGAGCGACCGACCACCAACTGTTCGCGGCCATCCCGGGCCTCGAACCGGACCTCGAAGTGGCCGTCCTGATCAGCCGTCCACTGGAAGAGCGCTCGGCCCTCGGCGTCGGTGCGCAGCGGGGTACGGTAAACCTCTTCCTCGCGGACCTTCTCCCCTTCACCAGGGGTCAGCCGAAGCACCCGCGCCGTTCCCGCCACGGAAACGGGTCGTTCATCCGCGTCGAGCGTGCGGACGTCTGCCTGAAGCCGGTCGCCCACACTGGAAAAGCCCTGTCTCACCTGCAGGAAGGCGTTGAAGCCGGTTGCCAGCGCTCGGGCTGTCCCCTCACCCACAATCGTCCGTCGGCTGGCGTCCGCGACCTCCGCATGGATCGCGAACTGCAGGTGACGACCCGCGAACCTTGGGTCAGCAAGTGCAGTTGGGAACTTGAGAGTCACTTCACCCTTATCGTTGGTGACGGCAGTCCCCCTTACGACGTTGTCATCCGGAATCGGCTCCCATCCAGGTGACCACCACCGGGAGGAGCCTTCTGCTTCCGGATCATTCAGTGATTTGTAGAGGAAGTCGTACTTCCCCGTGAACGGGCTGCGCGGGAACAGTTCCGAACGCTGGACACGATACGTGACCTTCGCCATTGCAACCGGCGATCCGAAATAGTACCGCGCCACGATCTTCGCCGTCAGCGGTTCCCCCACCCTCGCAGCCTCGTTCCCCGGTACAACAGTGACCTCGAACTCCGGCTTCTTGTACTCCTCCACCGCGAAATGGACAGTCTCCTGGGTTTCTGCCTCACCTTCGCCGAACGCAACGACCAAGCTACATTCGCCAAGCGGAACGCTAGCCGGTAGCGAAAACCGGCCAGAAACCGATCCGAAATCACCGGCAACAGCCTCACGCTTCACCAGTTCACCACTTCGAGTGTCCCTGATGATGATCGTGGCTTTTGCCCCCTTGCCCGGAGTGAGCTTTCCATCTCCGTCGAGCTTTGCCAGCAGCGCGCGGTAGTGGACCGTCTGCCCTGGACGGTAGACCGGGCGGTCCGTGTAGACGTATACTTTGCCTGCTTCATGGGCGAAGTGACCAAAGCGGAAGCTTGCGGGCCACTCTGAACCACTACCGGTGAAAGCGTATCGGTCCCCTTTCCAAGCAAAGGTGAGGATGTCTGGAGAGGATGTGCGCTCCTTTACGAGCGGCTTCTCGGCAAGACCATCCGCATTGGAGGTCACGCGGGCGGCGGAGACCAGGCGCTTCTCCTTGCCTTCCTTCCACGCGGTGTAGATCTCCCGGATCACCAGGGTGGCGTCCGACACCGGAGCGCCCGTGGCGGCGTTCACGACCATCGCGTGGACGCGGTCCCGCTCCACCATCTGGATCACGGCGAGGTCGCTGATGACCACCAGGAGCGTGCTGCGGACCGGGCCGCCATTGGCTTCCACGACGTAGGCGCCGACACGGATGAGAGGTGTCTCGACCTCCGTATCGACCGGATTGTGGTCCCCCTCTCGGGAGAGCTTACTCTCCCAGGTGACCGGTTCGCCCTGCTGGAACTTGCGCAGCCCCTTCGTCTTGCCGAGGCGGGTGATGAGGTCCCCCAGCCCATCCTTCGGCACGGACACAACGCGGGGGTCACGGACCAGCTCCTCCAGCTTCACGCGGTAGGCGGTCCACTTGACCACCGGCACGTTGGCGGCGGAGACGGTGAGTTTCACCTTCTTCCCTGGGGGCTGGGGCGCGGGCGGGGTCACGGAGAGCTGCAGCCGGGTGATCGACTCGATGCCGGCCATCGCGTTCACTGCCCACTTGCTCTTGGGGCGATCCTTGAGGAAGGCCTCGTAGGCGGCCAGCGCTTCATCCAGCTTGCCGTCCTGATAGAGCCAGTCGGCAGTCATCACCGGCGCGTGCTCGGCTTCGGGGTGCTTGGGGAATTCGGCCGTCAAGCTGCGGAGCACCTCCGCCGCTGTGCGGTCCTGATACGGATAGGGAACCTTCACCGGCTCCTTTCCAGGCTCACGGCGGTACGCGGTGTAGTTCATCATCCGCTGGTAACCGCGCAGCCATACCGCCTGTGCCAACCGCGCGAGCGGCTTCCGTTCTGCGTCCCCCACCCGCTCTGCGTGGAGCAACAGGTAGAGCACGCGCTTGGGGGGCGCCCATGCAGGGTCGTACGCACCGTCCAGCTTCCATCCTTCATCTGAGGGCGGCTTCCACTGGAGCGCGCGCGCCCATTCCTTGATCCGGAGGTGGCTCACCACGCGGGCGAGGTCGGCGGCGTGATCGGCTTCCTCGGTGGCTGGTCCTTCCTTTGGCCGGAGCTTCTCCCAGAGCTGGCGGGCCTGCTCCCCGTACAGGAGCGCTTTGCGCTGATCCTCTTCGGTCAGGTCGACCCGCTCCGGCTGGGCTGCATCGGTGACTTCCGGGATGTCCTGGCCCCGGTAGAAGCGGTCGCCGACCTTCCAGGCATCGTGCGGGACCATCAGATAGAGCTGCATCAGCCAGCCCCTGGCACGGGCGTCCCATGCCGTGCCGGCATTCCGTGAGGCGAAGCGGGCCATCTCCTGGGTGGCGCTGTCCCACTGATAGGTCATTGCAAGGCTGCGGGCTACCCGAAACTCAACCTGCGGGCGGCGCGAATCCGGGACCGCCTTCTTCACGAGAGCTGATCGATAACCACGCAGGGCAGCCGCAAAGCTCTTCTGGCGATAGGCCAGATCCGCCTGTGCCACGAGATCGCCGGTCGGCACCGCGCGCGCCGGCGTCGAGGGGGACTCCGTCAAGGAAGTCTTCGTCGCCGGTTTCTCAGCCGCAGCCGGCACAGCGGCGGGCTTGGCGGCGACCTTCGGTTTCGCGATGCTCTCGCCCGTCTTCCGACCGCTCCTCGCCTCTTTCACAGCGGGCATCCCCTTGGCCCCGCGCGCAGTCGACTTCTGGCCCTTCCGATCGGCTAGCGCTTTTCGATTGGCAGGTGCCTTCCGATCAGTCGGTGCCTTCCGGTCAGCCTTGCGCACCGTGGTCTTGCGGCGCGACTCGGTCTTCTCCGCACGCTTGGGTGGTGCCGCCATCAGCGCCTGTCCGGCCATGAATGCGGTGAGGCAGAGGAGCGTGAGGAAAGGGCGAAGGCGCATGGCGGGGATACCGGGTGGGCGTGGAAAGGGAGCGGGCTTTCGATGGTTAGATGATACGCGCCGGGCCGTTGTTGCGGTGGCGGCAGAAACGGCCCAATCGATGCGGTGTGGCCGGCACCATCTTCTCGGTGCGCCAGCGCCTGGCGAAGGGTACCCTGGCCTATGGGTAACCGGATGGAACGCTGGCCCTGACGGAGGGCTTACCCTGAAGAAGGAGCGGGGCGGTCCCGCACCATGAACGCCAGCGTAGCAAGGACCGCCACAGTGACCGCCAGCGACTGGGGGGTGTGGTTGTAGAACGCGCCAACGAAGTAACCCGCCAACGCGCCGCCCGCCGTCTGCATGCTGCCGATCACAGAAGAGGCAATGCCTGCGTAACGCGCGTGGGGCTCCATGGCCAGAGCGGTTGCGTTAGGCTGCACGAAGCCGAGGCCGAGAAGGTAGACCATCATCGGGAGCAGCACGCCAAGGAGGGCGCCAGCGCCGCCCGTTCCCGTCCAAGCGGTAATCACCAGTGCCACGGCCGCCGCGAAGACCAGGTGGACGCCAATACGTAGCAGGTCCGGGCCGGAAATGCGCGGGAGAAGGATCCGGTTGAGCGTAGCTCCAGCCAGGAAGGCGGCGGCCGTTAGCGCAAAGTAGAGGCCGAACTGCTGGCGCGGCACGCCGAAGTCGTTGATGTAGAGGAACGGCGCGGCGCTGATGTAGGCGAACATCCCCGCGTGGGTGAAGCAGGTGGTCAGCGTGTGGCGCAGGCTCGCCGGATGAGACAGGACCTGCCGGAACCCAAGCGCCATCTCGCGTGCGAAGTCGGGTCGCTCCGCGTCGCCGTGGTCCTGCCGCGTCTCGGGAAGGCGCACCCGGCATGTGGCCCAAATGGCGGCTCCGGCAATCCCCAGCAGCACGAAGATGGCGGGCCATCCGAACGCAACCAGCACGTAACCGCCCAGCGTCGGGGCGATGAGCGGCGCAAGGATCATCACCTGCGTCACCTGCGAGAGCACGGCGGCGCTGCGCTCACCCTCGAAGCGGTCGCGGACGATGGCGCGGGCGACCACCGGGCCGACGCACGCTCCCATCCCCTGCAGGCACCGGCCCAACAGAAGAAGTGGCAGCGAGGGGCTGGCGGCGCAGATGAAGCCGGCGGCGGTGAACAGCCCCAATCCGCCCAGCAGCACGGGCCGCCTGCCGATTCGGTCCGAGAGCGGCCCCGCCACGAGCTGTCCCACCGCGAAGCCAAGAAGGAAGATGCTCAGCGTGAGCTGGACGGAGGAGACGCTCGCGCCGAAGCTCCGCTGCATCTGAGGCATCGCCGGGAGGCGGCTCATGTCGATGGAGAGCGCGGTGAGCGCCGTCATCGCCGCGAGGAGCAGCGTGAAAGCCCGCTCCGAAAGCATGGCCGACGAGAAAGCGAGGGGTTGGACGCGCGCTGGATGAGCCACCCGTCTACATTAGCCACAGCACGGGGGCCGCTGTAAACGTCATCGGAGGGTTACCGCAAACTCGCTGCGACGGAAGTTGGAACAGGCCGGACCGCTTCTTGGAGTGACTTCGCAACGCGAAATCCAACATCGTTTCAGGTGACGCCCGCGCCTTCGATACCCCGTTCGTAGACGCGGGCGGCGCGCTCACCGTAGCCGGCGGCACCTCCCTGGATGATCCATTGCTTCGGATTGCCGAGGTAGTTGTCGGAGACCCATTCCCAGGCGTTGCCGGCCATGTTCCGCGCTCCGTAGGCGCTGGCACCGGCCTCGAGTGCGTAGACTTTCACCAGCCCGCGCGTGGAACCCGGCACACGACATGTCCCCGGTTTCTTCGACACTCTCTTGCCGCTGCTCAGGTTGGCCAGCGTGGGGTCGAAGCGGTTGCCCCAGGGGTAGGTGGAGCCGGACGGTCCGCCGGCCGCCTTCTCCCACTCCCGCTCCGTGGGCAAGTGGCCGCCGGCCCAGCGGCAGTAGGCCGTCGCCTCCTCGCGGGTGATGGCCGTGACGGGGTAGTCGCCGGTGCCTTTGGGGAAGCGGTACTCGGGACGGAAGCGCTGCCATTCAGCGCGGGAGACTTCCGCCTGTGCGATGTAGAACGAGGGCAGCGAGTGGCGTTCGCGAGGGCGCTCCTCGTCACCGGCCGCGCCGAACCACGAGGGGCCGCCGGGCACGTAGACGAAGCCGCTGGGCGTGCGGAGCCGTTCCCTGCCGGCGCGTGCCGGCGACGGCGCATAGGCAGTGAGCGCCGACCCAATGGCGAGGCAGCCAGCCAACCCCACGGTGAGAGCGGCCACAGCGATGGCGGTCCCACGGGAAACCGAACGAACCATCTTCGACCCCCAGAATCGAAAGAGCCCCGACCTGTTCAGTCGGGGCTGAGTGCCGCAGAGAGGATTTGAACCTCCACACCCTTTCGAGTACTAGAACCTGAATCTAGCGCGTCTGCCGTTCCGCCACTGCGGCTCTTCTATCGGCGGTAGGTTAGCAAAAGCTCCCAGCGTCGTCAAGGGACTCGTCGAAGCGACATCGGCTGGCTTGCGAGCAATTCAGGATGCAGAATTCAGAATGCAGGGGTCGCAGCACGGGTAGCTGTCGGCAGGAGGGATGACGAGCGTACCGAGCCTGCGACATCCAGTTGTCTTGGTGAACCAGTCATGGTCTCCGGGAAAGGGTGCCCCAGGGAGGGCGAGGCTCCTGCCGAGCCGCAACCGAAGGAGCCAGCCTCGGAACGCCGCTACGGATCCACTGAGTTCGCCACGACGTCGCACATCGCACACGGACGACGCGCAGATATGCGACGCTAGACTGGCTTGGCAGCCAGTGACTGCCACAGCTGCTCCGATGTATCTTTGCGTATCGTCGCCGTAGAGGATCGCTGGCACCGTTGCCGCGGTGACCGGTGTTGCTGATCCAATGCCTCTTCGATTGAATGACTCGCTCATCCCCCCAGGAAGTCACGTGCTCGTGGCGATCTCGGGCGGCGCGGACTCCCTCGCGCTGCTCCACGCACTGGCGTCCCGTCGCGAGGAGTTGGGCGTGGAAGTATTGGCGGTGCATGTTCATCACGAGATGCGCGGCAGCGAGGCCGAGGACGATGCACGCTTCCTGGAGGCGACCTGCCAAACCCTGGAGTTAACGCTGCGAGTGGTTCGGCGGGACGTGCCGGGCATGGCCGCTGATCTGGGGATGGGCCTCGAGGAGGCGGGCCGGGTGGCGCGCTATGAGGCGCTCCGGCAGGTCGCGGAGGAACTTGGGTGCGACCGCATCGCGACCGCGCACCACGCGGACGACCATGCCGAGACGATCCTCATGAACCTGATGCGCGGATGCGGGTTATCGGGACTCGGGGGCATCCCGGAGAGCCGTCCGCTTCACGCCGGACGCGGTGCGCCGCTCCTGGTTCGTCCGCTCCTCCAGACGCGACGCGCGGAACTCGAGGCCTACTGCCACGAGCAGGGCCTCGCCCCAAGGCACGACCGCACCAACGACGATCTCGCTTACCGACGCAACCGCATCCGTCAGCGCGTGATGCCGATGCTGCTGGCGGAAGAGCCAATGCTCGTGGAGAAGCTCGTCCGGACCGCTCGTCAGGCGGATGAAGCGGTTGAATTGCTGGAGCGGCTGGCAGGGGACCTCCGCAACGCATGTCACGTCCAGGCCTCCTCGGATCACGTCGAATTGAATGTCGGACCCCTTCGGGCCGCCCCGCCTCCGGTGGCCCGGCAACTGCTTAGAGAGACGGCCCTGCAGCTAGGCTGCGACGCCAACGACCTCGATTCGGCGACCGTCGAGCGGCTGTATCGGCTCGCCGAAGCTGATCACGGCGCGCCAGTCACGCTTCCCGGTGGCGTCCATCGGATGCGCGTTGATGGGCAAGATTTGGTGTTCGAGTGTGCCCGCCCTGCAGTGCCCCAGGTTCCGTCTCCAGTGGTGCTACAGGTGCCTCCCGCAGCTCACGACTTCGCTGCACCTAGCTTCGGGCTGATGCTTGAAGTCGCAACGGGCTGCGCTCCGACGGACCTTCGATTGCGCCCGGACCGGGCCATCCTCCCGGTGAGAAGCATCAGGGAGCCACTGGTGGTGCGCGCTCCGGTAAAGGGAGATCGGCTGCAACCTCTGGGCGCTCCGGGCAGCCGGCTCCTCAGCGACCTCTTCATCGACCGCAAGGTGCCGCGGGCCCATCGGGCGACATGGCCCCTCGTGGCAGACCAGGAGGGGATCCTCTGGGTGATGGGCCTAGCCGTATCCGAGCGGTGCCGAGTACTGTCGAGTGAGGACAATTGCCTGATACTCACCCGGCACCCCTTTCAGCAGGAGAGTTCGCTTTGAACAGGAACCAGCCCTGGTGCGAGGCGCCCCCCGGGAGGGCGAGGCTCCGCCGAGCTGCAACCGAAGGTGCCAACGTCGGGCTTCCACCGCGATCAGTATGGAAGGTGAGAGCGATGGTGCACCACGAGAAGCGCCACCCATTGCCTCCAACCCACCCAAACCCCATTCCGCATTCCGCATTCCGCATTCCGCAATCCGAAATCCGCATTTGATCGACCGGCCTGTGGTATACCGGAACGGCGTCAGCGCGGCCGCCTCTCTCTTTTCCCACACGGGACTCGCCACGGAATTCACCAGGGACCGAACTCGGATGGCAGACTTCAGACCTTTTCCCGGTATCCGCTACCGCCTGGAACGACCGGAAGACGCGGAAGCGCTGGTCGCCCCGCCCTATGATGTGATCTCGCCCGCAGCACAGAAGGCGCTGGAGGAGAAGAGCCCTCACAACGTGATCCGGCTGGAACTCCCGCAGGACCAACCAGGCGACAGCGGCACGGAGAACCGCTACACCCGCGCCGCCGCCCAGTTCCAGGCGTGGCTCACTGAGGGCGTACTCCTGCGCGAGGAATCACCGGCCCTCTATGTCTATGGGCAGCGGTACCTGGTCGACGGCGTGGAGCGGGAACGGCTGGGGCTTCTTGGTGCGCTGAAGGTAGAGCCGTACGAGGCGAAGGTGGTCCTGCCGCATGAGCAGACCTTCCCGAAGCACAAGGAAGACCGCTACCGGCTGCTCACCACCGCCGGCGCGCAGTTCAGCCCGATCTTCGGACTCTACGCCGCGCCGGGTGCGGAGGTGCGTTCCCGGCTGGATCAGGTGGCCGCCGGTGCCCCGGTGCTCGTCGCCACCGACCACGAAGGGGGTCAGCACCGCGTCTGGGCGGTGACGGATACAGTGTTCGCGGCGTGGGCCGCAGGGGTCTTCGCGGGCAAGCAGGTCTTCATCGCCGACGGTCATCATCGGTATGAGACCGCGCTCCGGTACGCCACCGAGCGCCGCGCCGAGTCTCCCGAAGAGTCCGAGGCCGCCTTCAACTTCGTGA
>JANPLG010000298.1:0-11852 GCA_031426395.1 Actinomycetes bacterium | reverse complement strand
GTTGTAGGCGCCCACTGACGACCAACTTTGCGGGTTGTAGCCGCCCACCAGATGCGTTCCCGTGAAGTGACCATTCGTAGCAGTCACCGACCACACCGAGAACGTTCGCCCCTGACCATCAGCAGCGGCGTGGAAGTTAGCTGAGGTCGCACCCTGGGTCTTGTTGAAGATCTTTGTGATCTTGATCGGCCCCTCGCCCAGCCAGGTGCCGAGCTGGTCCGCTTGGCCCTGAGACAGGAGGTTGGAACCGCCGGCGATCTGCGTCTGCGCGGACGCGGGGGCCGCAGCCATGAGGCAGAGGAGAGCGATAGCGGTGAGGGTCAGCGGTCTCATTAGTTTTGCTCCTGCAATCGGTGCCGGTTTCTAGGGGGAGTTGCCAAGCTATCGTGCCGTACGGGGTCTCGCGTAACTCCCACAAATGGGCGGCGCGCTCCCACAGGACTCCCAAAACGGTGGATGACGCAGCCCGAGGCGCGTTGGGCGTCACGGCGCTTCGGGGTGCTGTTGCACGTAAGCCCCGGATTGCACTCACCAGCAGTGGGATTCAGGCGTTCAGCCTGCGTCGGCGGAGGGTGCTCATGGCCAGGAGTCCGGGCAGGATCAGGGCGAGCGACGCCGGTTCCGGGACCGCACTACTGCTAGCGTCCGCAGGCCCGATGGTGAACGTCTCAAGCTCACCGATCGTGTAGTGGGTGGCTCCGTTCAGGGCAAACAGGTTGTTCGTCCCCGCCCCGGTCACGCCGTTGTAGGAGTAACCATTGCTGTACCCGGCCGCGAGGAATCGATCCGAAGAAAGATCAAAGCCGCCTCCGAAGGTCGGACCGAAACTAGGGTCATTGAGAGTCTGAAAGTTTCCGTTGTCGGCATCCACCAAGTCCTGGCTTCGCCTCACTCCACTGGTGAGGTCAAAGATGAAAGCCGTGCGGCCCGCGTTCGTCGGGTTCAGATTGTAGTTGCCACTTATATTCCAGCTCTGCGGATTATAGCCGCCAACCAGGTGCGTTCCGAAGCTACCAGTGGCGGACCACACCGAGAACGTGCGTCCCTGCCCGTCCGCAGCCGCGTGAAATGCCACCGACGAAGCGCCGCCCGTGCTCTTGGTGAAGATGCGCGAGATCTTGATCGGGCCTTCGCCCAGCCAAGTGCCGAGTTGATCCGCGTGGCTCTGGGACAGGAGGTTGGAGCCACCCGCGATCTGCGTCTGGGCCGAAGCGGGGGCCGCAGCCACGAGGCAAAGGAGGGCGATGGCGGTGAGGGTCAGCGGTCTCATCAAGGGTGCTCCTGCAATTGGTGCCGGTTTCTAGGGGAGTTGCCAAGCTATCGTGCCGTACGGGGTCTCGCGTAACTCCCACATATGGACGGGGCACTCCCACAGAACTCCCAAATGGGGAGGGGGCTCGCTCGGGTTAGGGGAACCGGAGGGCATGGGGAAAGCTTGATGAGCGTGGAGACGACCGAGCCGTGGCGGGTCCGCCTGCTGGGCGGTCTGGAGGCGCGCCGCGGGGACGTGGTGGTGACGCACTTCCGCACGCGAAAAACGGCGTCTCTCTTCGCGTTTCTCGCCTACCACACCGGATCGGCGCACACGCGAGACCGGATGGTGGAACTGCTCTGGCCGGATCAGCCGGCCGATGCGGGTCGGAACTCCCTCAGCACGGCGCTCTGGACCCTTCGCAAGACGTTCGAGCGGGAGGGCGGCACCTCACTGCTCCAGGCCGACCGCGATTCGCTCCGCCTGGCACCTGACCATGTGCGCACGGATGCCGCAGAGTTTGAGGAGGCGCTGGAACAGGCGGCCCGACCCGGAGCGGATGAGGAAGCCTGCCTGGAAACCGCTCTTCATCTCTACCGGGGCGAGCTGCTCCGCGGTTACTTTGAGCCGTGGGTGGTCTCCGAGCAGCAGCGACTGGCGGACCGTTACTTCCACGCCGCCCACCGGCTCACCACGATTCGGCAGCAGCAAGGCGACCTTTCAAGCGCCCTCGCGACGGCACGCCGGGCCGTTACCGTCGATCCCTTGCGTGAGGAGTCGCACTGCCTCCTGATGCGGCTCTTCCTCTCCGCTGAGCATCCGGTGGAGGCCGTGCGGCAGTACCGGGAGTTGGAGCGCCTGCTCACCAGCGAACTGGATGTCCAGCCCGGGCCGATCGCCCAAGCCCTTCGCCGGGAGGCGCATGGTCGCGTCGCGCTGCCTCCCTCTCCGTCCACGCCGCCACCGCCTCCAGCGGCTTCGGCGAGCGAGGAAGAAGCGGGAGGCGCGGTGCCGCTGGCGTCCCGATCCTATGTGGCGCGTGAGGAAGACGTGCATCAGCGTGAGGCGGTGCGGCGGGGAGAGAGCCTCGTCTTGGTGCGGGGACCCCGGCAGGTGGGGAAGAGCTCGCTGCTGGCGCGGGGACTGGAAGACGCGCGGGAGCTGGGAGCGGCGGTGGCCCTGACCGATGTCGCCGCCCTGGGGCCGGGATCGCGCCCTGCCCGAGAGTTCCTGCGCGAGGTGCTCTCCGCGCTGGCGGAGCAGTTGGAACTCCCGGAGCCGGCCCCTTGGAGCCATGAGCGTGGCCCGGTGGCCAGCTTCGACCGTGGCCTGCGACGCGAGGTCATGAGCGCGGTTCCAAACCGGCTGGTCTGGGGGCTGGACAATGCGGACGCCCTCTTCGGTACGGAGTGCGGCAGCGAGGTGTTCGCCCTCTTCCGCTCATGGCACAACGCGCGCGCCTTAGAGCCGTCGGGCCCCTGGAGCCGCCTGACGCTCCTGATCACCTATGCCACCGAGGCCCACCTCTTCATCGAGGACCTGGAGCAGTCGCCGTTCAACGTCGGCACGCGACTGGATCTCGGGGACTTCTCCGCTGAGCAGATCGAGGAGCTGAACGCCCGTCACCATGCGCCGCTGGACCAGAAGGCGCTGCAGAGCTTTGCCCGTCTGGTGGGCGGCCATCCCTACCTGGTGCGCCGGGGATTGCTGGCGCTGCGTCGCGGAGTGACCTTGCCGGAATTGGAAGGGGCGGCCCGGCTCGACGGTGGCCCCTTCGCCGGGCACCTGCGCCGGTTGGAACGGTCGCTGCGCCGGGACGCGGTGCTCCTGGCGGCGGTGAAGAGCCTGCTCTTGGGGCAAGGCTGCCTCGGATCGGACGAGTTCTACCGTCTCCGGAGCGCCGGGGTCCTGACCGGCGAACGTGCCGCCGAGGCCCGCTTCCGATGCGCTCTCTACGAATGCTACCTGCGCGCTCACCTTGAGTGATGCGGCGGGGTTTACACCCGCCCCTGGAGGACCGTGATGCCTGCCGCCCGATACTTCCTGGCCGGGGGAACGCTTCCGCAGACGGCACGGAGCTACGTCCGGCGACATGCGGACGAGGAGCTGGCCGCTGCCCTGGAGCGCAACGAGTTCTGCTACGTGCTCACTGCTCGGCAGATGGGGAAGTCCTCGTTGATGGTCCGTGCCGCTGGGTCGCTCCGTAATGCGGGCGTGGCCGTGGTGGTGCTGGATCTCTCCGGCATGGGGCGCAACGTCACGCCGGAGCAATGGTACCGCGGGATGGCGGATGCCGTGGGCCGTCAGCTCGACGCGGAGGATGAGGTCGAGGCGGGCTGGCGGGAGGGCGCGGCGCTGGCCCCGGTGCGGCGGTTTTTCACCATCCTGCGGGAAAGAGCCGTCTGCTCCGGGGGACGGGTGGTCGTGTTTGTCGATGAGGTGGACTGCGTCCGGATGCTCCCCTTCCCGGCGGATGAGTTCCTGACCTCAATCCGAGAGTGCCACAACGCTCCCGCCCACGACTCCTCCGCCCCCCGCCTCACCTTCTGCCTCCTTGGGGTGGCCACGCCTTCGGATCTGATCCGAGACCCACGGGGTACGCCGTTCAATGTCGGAAGGCGGATCGAGCTGACCGACTTCACCGAGGCAGAAGTGACGCCGCTGGCGACCGCTCTTCTGGAAGAGGCGGGCCTGCCCTCCGCCTGGACCGTCGCGGTCGCCCGTCGGCTGCTCTACTGGACAGGGGGTCATCCCTACCTCACCCAGCGGCTCTGTCAGGCGGCGCTTGAGCGTCTAGAAGGAGTGGAAAGCAGCGGCGGGCTCTTGCCGGCGGTCGCGCTTTCGGCTGTGAACCAGGCGTGCCGGGTGCTCTTCCTCGATTGCGCCGCGAGGCGCTGGGACGAGAACCTGCTCTTCGTGCGCGATGTGCTGCTGGTGGGGCATTCCGATCCAGCGGCGCTCCTTGATCTGTACTGTCGCGTTCTGCGGGGCAGACGGATACCGGACGACGCCGCCGACGCGCGGATCGAGCGGCTCCGGCTGGCAGGGGTAACCCGAGAGGAGCACGGGCTGCTCCAGCCGAGAAACCGCATCTATCAACAGTTGTTCGGCCTCCCCTGGGTGCGGGCGAACATGCCGAGCGCGGAAGTGACGCGGCAGCGCGCCGCCTTCCTGCGCGGAGCGGCAGGCGCGTCGCTGGTGGCGGGACTTTTCCTCGGGGTGTTCGGCTCCCTCGCCGCGAGCGCATCGAACAGCGAGGGCCGGGCGCGCGCCACCGCGTCATCGCTGCAATCGACGCTCGTTCGGCAGGACCGCCTGGTGCGGCAACTTGAGAGCGCACTCACAACGGCGCGCGAGCAGACGACCCGCGCCCGGAAGGCGGAAACCGGAGAGCGAGCGCAACGGCTTGCAGCCGATATCGCCGGAGGGCGAGCGCAGGAACAGGAGGCGGCTACCCGACGTCAGGCGGCGCTCGCCATCTCGCGTGGACGGGAGGCGCAGTCGCACGCCCGCGATGCCGAGCAGAAGGGCGAACTGGCGGCCCGGATGGCGGAACGCAGCCAGGAACGCGAGGTGCGGCTGGTGCTCAGCGCCGGCTTCCGCCACGAAGCAGAAGGCGACCCGCTCACGGCACTGCTTCACTACACCCAGGCGCTGCGCCTCGACCCCCGGCATGCGGGCGTGCACCGGCGCCGGATTGCGGCTGCCAGGAGAGTGGCACCGCAACTGATGGGCCAGTGGCGGGCGGGGTCGTCTGTGGAGCGCTTCTCCCTCTCACCGGCCGGCACTCGCTTCGCGGCCGTCACACCGGGCGGGGTTGAACTCTTCGACCTCGACCCGCTCTCATCCAGCGTGGTAGGTCACCCACGGCGACTAGAGCATCCTGGCCCCGTGGTCGGCATCGCCTTCGCACATGATGAGCGTTCACTTCTCACCCTCAGTCAGGATGGCCGCCTGCGACATTGGCGCGAGGGGAGAGTTGCCGCAGAGCGAGTCGTCGGCACCACGGGCCGCGCCCTGGCGCTGACCTCAGACGGTAAAGTGGTGGTCGCGCTCACCGAGACCGGCCTCACCGTCTGCGGTGTCGCGGACCTCAATCCGGTGCTGCGCATTGCCTTTCCTGGCGGTGGAGGGCCACTGACACTCTCACATGCGGGCGACCGGGTTGCCGCCCGCAAGGGGCTGGATCTGTGGGTCTTTGACCTGCGCTCCGGGAAACCCCTCGCCGCCGCACTGCGACATGGAGACTCCATCACAGCGGCCAGCTTCTCAGGGGACGGACGACTCGCAATCACCGGTTGCCGGGATGGCCGGGTACGGGTGTGGGACCTCGCCGGCAAGGAACCCCACCTCCCAGTTCACTCCCTGGCTCACCCCGCCCCGGTAGTGTCGGCGCGTCTGACCGAGGACGAGATCCGCCTCGTCACCGCATGCGCGGACCGGCGCACCCGCGTCTGGGATGCACGTAGCGGCCAGATCCTTTCTACGTCGCCGGCAGCATCTGGAGCCGTTTCCGGCCTCGTCCTCGGCGACAAGGATGACCGAGCTTTCACCCTGGGCACGGACGGCGCCATCACCGTGCTCGGCATTCGCACCGGCCGGATCCACGCCACGCTATGGCATCCGGGCGCGGTGTGCGCCGCCGCGCCACTGCCTGGCTCCCGGCTTCTCACCGCCGGCACGGATGGGCTGGTCCGGCTATGGTCGCTGATCCCGCTGGAAGTGGCCGCTCCCCCGCGCAGTCCAACCCACTTTGCAGACGCGGCCGCGCTCTCACCGGATGGTGGGCGGATCGTGACCGCAAACGCGGCGCGCCGCCTCCAGGTATGGAGCCATTCGGGGAAGAAGAGCCGAGATCTGCCGCTTCCGGTCAACTGCACAGCGGTGGCCTCCTCCGATACGGGTAAACTCGCGGCGATGGGCACGGATCGCCGGCTG
The DNA here is from genome assembly GCA_031426395.1 of Actinomycetes bacterium. Classification (GTDB taxonomy): domain Bacteria; phylum Armatimonadota; class SYMT01; order SYMT01; family SYMT01; genus JANPLG01. Next base: position 5,662 of record JANPLG010000298.1, on the reverse strand, counting down.
CGCGCGTGGGATGCTGGCGGCCGCTTGATCCTGGACACGGAAAGCCTGCCGGGCGAGGTGAGGAGGCTGGAGTTTGTGGGGCGGACGCTGGTCGCGGTCACGGACTGGACCGCCGTGTGGGACCTGGAGCGACAGCCGCGACGCATTGCGGCGGCGTTCTCCGGCGTCGTCGACCTCCACCCCAGAGCGCCCGGGCTGGCAATGAACCACGAGGGGCGGATCGACCGATTCCCTCCGGAGCGCGGCTCTCCTTTCCCCCTCGTCACAGCTTCGCCACCGAGCTTCCTTCGATTCGCGCCGAGCGGGACAAGGTTCGTAGCGCTGAGTCAAGCTATTGAGATCCGGCGTGCCACTGATGGTGGATTGCTTCGACGAATGCCCCTCCACGATCGGGGTCTGCGGGCGGTCTTCTCGCCGGACGATCGGTTTCTCGCCGTGGTCAGTGGACCCGGAACCGTCCGGGTTTGGGATCTGGCCACGGGCATCCCGAGAACGCGCCCCATTCCCTGTGACGCGGTTCAGGTGGCGCTCAACGGTGACGCGACGCTCCTGGTCACCGGAGATGCTGCCGGTTCCGTTCGCGTCTGGTCCACCGTGACCGGCGAACCGGTCGGTCCGGCGTGTCCCGGTACGGGCGCGGTCCAGACGCTGCGCTGGGACGGAGATCGGATCACCATCCTGCGGCAGCCCGGCTCCGTGCAGAGGTGGGACCTCGCGCCCGATTCCCGCCCCTTCACCGCGATTGATCGAGATGTCACCTCCCTGGTGGCCCGTCGCCTCGATGCTACCGGTTCGGTTGCGCCACTGCCGCTCGCTCAGATCGCGAACCCGACCCACGTGCGGGTCGCGCCGGTGAACCTCGCCTGGGAAGCGGCTCGCGCTGAGGAATGCGAGCAGGTCCGGGATTGGGCTGGAGCGGCCCGGCACCTGGATACACTCGTGGCGGCGCAGCCTGCGGTCGATGGCTACCGCATCCGCCGCGCGCGGGCCGCTGCGGAGCCAGGTGACTTCCAAACCGCAAGAGAGCAGTTCGAGCTGCTGAAGCGCAGCGGTCGTCAGGATCGCATACTCTACTACCGTCTCGCGCTCACCTATCTCGCGCTTGAGGACCGCACGGCTTACGAGCAGCTTTGCCTGGAGGCGCTTGCCCACGGATCGGCCACCGAACGGGCGGCAGATCTCGACATGGCCGCCTGGATCTGCGCCCTCGGCACCCTCCCGTCCGAACTTTGCGAGACGGCGCTCCGTGTGGAGGACCGGCTCCTTCAGAGCGACCCGGACAACCCGAACTACCTCAGTACCAAAGCCTGGCTGCTGATCCGGCTGGGCCGTCCCGTGGAAGCGAAAACCGCGTTGCTGCGGGTCGTCGCGCTGCGTGGGGACGGCGGGAACGGCACCGATCTGCTGGGGCTTGCCCGGTCCGCTACGGCTGCCGGCGATTTGGCCGGTGCCGCCGAGTACCTCTCTCGCGCTGATGCGTGGCTTGAGAGGCGGAGCTTCTCGCGGCCGCTGATCAGCCTTCTGGAGTGGGAAGACCGCGTGGAACTGGGCCTCATGCTTCGAGAGCTTCGGTCGAACACCGGGATCAGCAGCCCGCCGTAGTCTCCCGGCGACGCCCGCTCAATGGCGAATCTCGGGTTCCAGGGCAGCGCTGCAGTATCCGACCGGCACGGTGCGCATCACGGGGCGCAACCCGTGGGAGCCGCCGTGCGAAGCGCGCTCGTCTGCTGGTTCGCCGAACCAGAGGGCGACGTGATCCTCGGGGACGTCGGGGTCGCCCTCCACGCCAACGACCACCGCTAGGAGGTTATCGAAGCTTACGAAGTCGCCGCGTCGCAGTGGTGCCATTCGCGAATGTCCTGGTGGGCGGTCTAGATAGTGTGCCGTAAATCCAGCCTGCGGATGCGGAATCGAGGAACTGATGGGTTGCTGGCGGCAGCGCTCGGCATCGGCTGAACCCGATGCCTATTCATGCGAACCCCGCGCTGCGGGCTGAGTCCAGGTTAGTGCACTCTGGAAGGCACGGCCCTGGAATGATCGACCACACACCATTCTCGGACACATCCGGTCGCGGCAGCGTTCGAAACCTGAATCCAAGCAGCGTGCAGCGTCAGCCACACACCTTTACGATCCAGACTCCAGAATGAAGGGGAGGCTCGCCAATGCAAGGGCTGTGCCCCGAATGCTAGAGGTGCCATCCGTGGAACTGTTTCAGCTTCGGTACTTCGTGGCGGCGGCGCGGGGGCTGCATTTCGGCAAGGCGGCTGAGGAGCTGTTCATCTCGCAGCCGTCGCTCTCGCTTCAGATCCAGCGGCTGGAACGGGAGCTGGGCACGGAACTATTCCACCGCAAGGGTCGGCGCGTCGTCCTGACCGATGCCGGCGTCGCGCTCCTGCCGCTTGCGGAGCGGCTTCTGGAAGGCGAGCGCGAGGCGCGGCGGGCGGTCCAAGAGGTGATGGGGCTGGAGCGGGGCCGGCTGGTCCTCTGCGCCCTGCCGGCCCTGGATCAACACCTCCTTCCCCCGTGGCTGGCCCAGTTCCGACGCGAGCACCCCGGCGTGGAACTCCGGGTCCGCGAGCTTCGGCCGACGCGCGCGGTGGTGCAGGCGGTGACCGACGGACAGGCCGACCTCGGATTCGTCCAGCTCCCGTGCGCGACTGACGGCGAGGCGCTGGCGCTGCGGCCACTGTTGGAGGAGCCACTTCAGATGGTGGTTGCCTCCGACCATCCCTTCGCCCAGCGTGGGGAGGTGGCGCTGGCGGAAGCCGCCGATGCCGAATGGGTGTGGGTTCATGAGGCGCAGGAAGCGACCCATCCCCTTTACGCCGCCTGCATCCAGGCCGGATTCACCCCCCGCGTGGTCTGCGAGAGCGGGAGCGTCCAGGGCGTTCTCGCGTTGGTCGCCGCAGGACTCGGGATCGCGCTCCTTCCGCGGCTGGCGGTCGAGCCGCGTGAAGGGATCACGGCGGTCCCGCTGGCGGCCCCGACACCCACGCGCACGCTGGCCGTGGTGTGGCAGCCAGCGCGTCTCAGCCACGCCGCCCGAGCGTTCCTCGAGTACTGCGAGGACCGCACCCAGCCAGCGTGATCCGCAGAAGGATCGGTGGGTACCCGGACGCAGTTGCGGCGATAGAGTAGGAGGCATCTGCCCGGCCGCCCTTGAAACTTACCGTGCGCCTGCAGAATGGGTGGACCGTGTTAGTAGTTCGACAGGACAGAAGAGTGCTTTTCCGTCGGAATGGGAGAGAGGGAGAATGGGAGAGGCTCCGGCCATGATGTCTCCCTTTCCCCCATTCCCCCACTCTCCCTTTCAATCTGTCAGAACATTCCTGACACGCCACTAGCCAGGCTATGCGCTCCTCCACCCAACCCCCATTCATCCGCCTTTGAGCATCGCCCGCTGAGCACCGCTATATGAGCAAGACCATCCTGGTTGTTGATGACCAACCGCATATCGTGCGCCTGATCCAGGTCAACCTGGAGAAGGAAGGCTTTCATGTGGTGACTGCGGGTGACGGCGTCGAGGGGCTGCAACGGGTCCGCGAGGTGCGGCCGGACCTGGTGATCCTGGACGTGATCATGCCCCGCAAGGATGGCTTCGAGGTGCTCCGCGAGATCAAGGGCGATCCGAACCTGGCCGATATACCGGTCATCATGCTGACCGTCAAGACCCACAACGCGGACATCGTGGAGGGGCTGAAGGAAGGCGCGGAGCTTTACCTCCCGAAGCCGTTCCACCCGAAGGAGCTCGTCTCCCTGGTCAAACGGGTGGTTGAGACCGGCTCTGCGGAGTAGCTTCGCCGCCCGGACCAGTGGTCTGGCCGCGGACCAGGTTGCTCCAGTCATCCGTGCGCACTGTCCTCGTCACGGTTCCCCGCGTGACAGGCGGGACCCGGGCCGCTGGATTCCGAACCAGAGGCACCGTACGGCTGACGGCACCTCCGGGTCTCTTGGCAGATGAACGGATCGATTACTCGCCGGGGACCTGGTCCTTGCCTGGCTGTGGGACGTTCCCCTTGGGGAAGGAAAGCGCAAGCTCCGCCTTGACCTTCGCCAACTCTGGCTTGGGGGCGAGGTTCGTCCACTCATAGGGATCCTTGGAGTGGTCGTACAGCTCCTCGCCGCCATCGGCGTAGCGGATGTAGCGCCAGCGCTCCGTGCGGACGGCATGGTTCTGGAAGCCGAAGGTGGTGAGGGCGGGGCGCTTCCACGCGGACTTGGGACTCTTCAGCAGTGGCCGCAGGCTGTGTCCCTCCACATGTTCCGGCTTGAGGATGCCCGCCAGATCACAGAGCGTCGGGAAGAGGCTCATCAAGTCCACGGTCCGCTCGCAGCGGGCGCCCGGGGTGGTGAGGCGGGGGGCGACCATGAAGAGCGGAACTCGCGTTGCCTCTTCCCAGAGAGCGAACTTACGCCAGTGCTCCTTCTCGCCCAGATGCCATCCGTGATCGCCCCACAGGACGACAATCGTATTCTCGCGCTCGGGTGACTTCTCCAGCGCGTCCAGCACGCGGCCGATCTGGCCGTCCGCATAGGAGATGCTCGCCAGGTAAGCCTGCATCGCCTTCTTCCACACCGGCTCCCCGCCGGCGGCCATGATCGCTTCATGGTCCTTCATGCTGTGTGCCCAACGCTTGGCGGTCGGCGGAAGGTCGTCAAGGTCGCCCTCCTTGTGCGGCGGGAGCGGGATCTGGTCGAGCGGGTAGAGGTCGAAGTACTTCTTCGGCACGTTCCACGGCAGATGCGGCCGGTAGATGCCGCAGGCGAGGAAGAACGGCTGGTCGCGCTTCTTGCCGAGCTGCTCAACCGTGTACGCCGCCGTCTGGTAGTCCTCCAGCACGCTGTCATCGCCGTTCAGCTTGGCGAAGGGGAGATTGCCGTTCCGACCCCGCTCCGCTGCCCCCTCGCGCTCGAAAGGTCCGGTACTCCGAGCGTACTCCGACCACTCCTCCGGCTTGTGGCTGCTGCCGTGGAAGAGCTTGCCGGCACCGCCCACCCAGTAGCCCGCCTGTTTGAAGACGGCGGGCAGGGTGGTCCCCGTGGGGATGCGCGGTTTCCATGCGATCCCGTTGTCGTAGACGCCGCTGGTGCTGGGCCGCCGGCCCGAGAGCAGGGCCGCGCGGCTGGGATTGCAGACCGGCGCGGCGCAGTAGGCGCGCGTGAAGGTGAGCCCGAGGCGCGCGAGTCGGTCCAGGTTCGGTGTCTTTGCCACCGGGTTCCGACCCAACGGGCCGACCCAATGGTTCAGGTCGTCCACCGCGATGAAGAGGAAGTTGGGCTTGCGTGCTTGCGCCTTGGCCGGAGCGGAGAGGCCGGCACTGATCAGCCCTAGCGCCCCCAGCACCCCAAGCGCCACGCGACGACTGAACGGTAGAACCATAGCAGCTTCCTCCAGGGCGACACCCTGATCCGAAACGGTGCGGCCCACATTCGTTCGATGGACGTGCATCCGAGCCTTCACGCCCCAACTACTGCTTCTGAAGCGACCCTGAACGATCCTGCCTGAAAGATCCTGCCTGGATGTCCGGCACCCATGCGCAGCGATGCGACCCACTCACGCTGATCCGCGCTGATCCGCGTCATCCGCGCTCCATTCCCCCGGGGCTTGCCCACGATCGCGGGTGCAACTTGTGGGCGTGCCGGGTGTCCCATTGCGGGTGAC
>JANPLG010000297.1:0-16665 GCA_031426395.1 Actinomycetes bacterium | reverse complement strand
CGGCACGTCGATGGCCACCCCGCATGTGGCGGGTGCCCTGGCACTCTACGCGGCGGCACGGCCAGGTTCCAGTGCTGCGGAGATTCGGGACGGCATCCTCAGCAGCGTGCTGCCCACCGCCTCGTTGAGCGGCAAGACCGTCACCGGCGGACGTCTCAACCTGGGTGGCGACTTCGGACAGCCTCCCGCACCGGTCTATGATGTGGCGGTGACCTCCGTCTCGGCACCGGCCTCGGTGAGCGCGGGGAGTTCCGCCTCGGTGACGGTCCATGTCACCAACCGGGGGAACCAGCCCGCCACCTTCCTGGTCTCTTTGACCCCTTCCGCAGGAACGGCCAGTGCGCCGGTTTCCGTCTCCCTGGCCGCTGGGGCCAACGCCTCACCGAGCTTCACCTGGTCCACCGTGGGGGCCGCCCCTGGAAACGTCACCCTCACGGGCACGGCGGCGGCCGTGGCCGGAGAGACCAACACGGCCGACAACACGGGCCAGACCACCTCCTCCATCGTGGTCTCAAACCGGGATGTGGCCGTGACAGCCCTCTCCGCGCCTTCACGGATCACTGCCGGCAAGGCCACCAACATCAGTGTCACCGTGGCCAACCTGGGAACCGTGACGGAGAGCTTTGGGGTGCAGATCGCGGCTACGGCGGGAGCCGTCAGCGCGGCGCAATCGGTGACACTGGCGCCAGGGACCTCGGCCGCGCTCCGGTTCCGGTGGACCCCCGTGGGCGGCACGCAGGTGGTGTCTGCCACTGCGGCCGCCGTCCCCACGGAAACGGCGCTGGGGAACAACACGCAGAGCCTGACCGTGACCGTCCGGTAGCCGGAGGGGGAGATCTCCGGTCCGGTTGTCAGGGGCTGCCTTCCGTCCACGGAAGGCAGCCCCTGCTTTCGCCAACGGCCCCGCCCGATGAGGATTGTGGCGGTTCACCCCCACGTGCGTGGGGAGTTGGAATTCCCCGTCGGGGCGGGTGATTGACGACCACACCGGCTCACTCCGGAGGACATGGAGTGGTGCCTACAGCAGAGGGTGCTTCTGACCTACGGTCAGACAACGGGAGTCATTCAGGCGGGGACAGGAAAACTGACCCGAGACGATGCAACACTCGTTGTGGCTGATCAGAAGATGTGACCTGCGGAGGAAAAGGTGACGATCGATGCAACAGCGGCCGCTCTTGATGCACGCGCGGAGCATGCAGGCCTGCTCGACCTTGCCATCGCCCCCTTGGTAGTGGACGCGCTGGCGCTCGATCTTGTCTCTCTGCCGCAACATCCATCCAGCACCTTGCGGGGGGCATTCGGGTCTGCGTTGAAGGACTTGGTCTGCGTCCACCGTGAGCGCCCCGAATGCGTTGGCTGCCCCCACGGCCCGTCTTGCTCGTTCCCGCCGCTGTTCTCACCGCACGCCGATCCCGGCCAACCGGGGACGCGTGGCTTCGAGGAGCTTCCACGACCTTTTGTGCTGCGGCTGGCCCCTGAGGGACATTCCGACTCCATTTCCATCCCGGCTGGCTCTCACTTTACCTGGCAATGCGTCCTCGTTGGCAGCGCCATCCAGCGCCTACCTCTGGTAGTGCTGGCCTTCCGCCAGATGGGCGAGGCCGGCCTTGGACGGGGAAGAGGACGCTTCCAGGTTCGGGGTGTGCGCACGGCGCTGGACCCGGTAGGCCCCGCAGTCTTCAGTGCCGCAGACGGCACCCTCCACCCCGAAGCCGTGAAGCTGTACGATCCGCAACAAGCATCCTGCCAACGCCTCACGCTTCGCTTCGTGACTCCGACCCAGATCCGTCAAGGGGGCCGAGACGTGGCGGTGCCGGAGTTCCGCGCCATTTGGCACGCAGTTCAGCTCAGGCTCTCTACCCTGCGTCTGGCGCACGGTGCGGGCCGGCCGGCCGTGGACTTCCGTGGGCTATTGGATCAGGCGGAACGGGTGCGACTTACCGGGTGGAAGACCCAGGGCAGGCACTGGGAGCGCTTTTCCCAACGCCAGGGACGCCGCATCCCAATGGCCGGCTTCTGCGGCGTTGCGCACTACGAAGGAGATCTCGGCCCCTTCCTACCGGCCCTGCGGCTGGCGGAATGGACCGGTATCGGCAACAACGCCACCTTTGGCCAGGGCTGGTTCTGCGTGGAACAGGCGGATTAGCGTCGCCCCCGCCCGCTTTAGGGGGTGGGGAGGGAGTTAGCGGTGATGAACGAAGAAGCCATCGCGGAACGGCGCGCCTACGAGCTCTCCCTTCATCAACGGCACTGCGCCGGTCATTCGGACGCCTCCTACGATCTGGTGAGTTACTTCAAGCCCCTTTTGGAGCGCGCCCTCACCGGCACGGGGCTGACCCCAGACGTGGAGTTGATCGAGGGATGCGCCTTGCAGGCGCTCACGGAATACCTCGTGGCTCCGACCCGCTTCGATCCCGCGAGGAGTAGCCTCTGGACCTGGCTGGTCCGGGCGGCGAAGGGAGACCTCCTGAACCACCTCGGTAGCGAACGGCGCAAGAAAGCTGTGGCCGAGCGCTACGAAAATGAGGTCGCTCTCGCGTCCTCGGATCGGAATAGCGTGTGGATGGACTTGTTGGCGGCGATGGGCGAGGTGGAGTGGCCCCTGCCCAAGGACCTGTCAGTGTCAGACCTGATCCGCAGGTTGGAGCTTAGCCTTCGTCCTTCGGATCGGCGCGTGATGTGGATGATGCTTGAACCCCGAACCCCTACGAGCGAGTACGCCGAGGTCCTGGGTTTGGGGTTGCTACCTGCCAAAGAACAGGCGAAGCAGGTCAAGGATGCCAAGGACCGGGTGCGACGGGTCTGGGCACGCGTAGGGGAGGAGTTGAAGCATGGCTGAGTCCGCCGAATGGGAAGAGGAACCTCGTCGTTCGGGCGATCCTGAACCGCTCTCAGGCACCGCACTCGCGCGGGCGGCGGCCTTTTTGGCGCAGGAGCCACGGTTCATCGGCTACTGGCTCCTTCGATGGAGCGAGCACCGGGAGGGTGGCTTCCCCCCCATTGCGCAGCGCCTGCGCTGCGATCTCCAGAGCACGCATACGCTTGCCCTTTGCACCATGCCGCCCCAGGATCGCTTCGAACCGGAGGTCCAACGACTGGCGGAGCGGTTCGGCCTGCCAATGGACGACCTCGCGGACTTGCTGCTGGAAGCGCAATTCATGGAGTCAATCTCGGGCGACATAGCAGGTAACCCATCGAAGGCACCCGCCCTGGGGCAGCTTCCTGCCTTCGCCGCCGCTCGGGACCGAGAGCACTCATACGACCAAGACGCTGTGCGGACCGAGACAGAGCTGCCAAGCGGTCCAGATCCGAGTCGAGGGAACGAGGATGCCACAGGCCTGGGTTAGCGCGGCATGCGCCGCAATGTGGTCCCGCCTTACCGATCCGGGACCGTTCCCCCGCGACCCCTGTCGGCTTGCGCGCTATGGCATGAGAGTGTTGCTGGCCCCACTGCCTGGTCTGGGAGTGCATGCCGTTAGGGACTACCTCGAAGCCCGGTGCCTTCCCCCGTTGCCGGATAGCGGTGACCGTCGCCTTCACGGCTGCCTTTACCTTCCCCCTGCGGGTGGTCAGCCGAATGTCCGGGCAATTCTCTTCTATGACGACCGCGATCCCGAAGATGAGCGCCGTTGGACCGTGGCCCACGAACTGGGACACCTTTGGTGCGATTACCTGGAACCTCTTGAGCGATCCCAGCGGGCGCTCGGGGTGGGGGCAGTGGAGGTGCTTTCCGGTGCCCGCAAACCAACGTCCGGGGAGTGGCTGGAATCGCTGCTGCAGCGGGCCCCCACCCGTCCTCAGTACCACCTGCTGGAACGCGATCCCGTACGGGGAGTGACCGACCCCCGCGTTTGGAGCGCCGAGAATCGGGCCGACCGGGTGGCCCTAGAACTGCTGGCCCCCGAGGAGGACGCGCTCCGGCAGCTCCCCGTACAAGGCAACCAGACCTGGGCCGAGTGGAAAGTGGCTGCGGCCGACACGCTCACGTGGCACTTCGGGATGCCGCAGGTGGTAGCGGCGGGCTACGCGCTCGCCCTTGCACCGAGGGTTGGGGCAGGACCGAGCTTCTGGGAGCGCATGTCCGGCTCCTGACCAGTCCCATCTTGGATGACACAATGCCGAAGAGAAGGCCCCGAATTCCTGCTCCGAGCATGGCACAGGGACTGCTCGCCTTGGATGAGCTAGGCGGGCCTGCAGCAGATACACGGCCATCGGAGCCGTTGCGGGAGCAGCCCGTCATTCGAGAGCGGGCTGCAACCCGCCGCTCGGGAGTGGGCGAAAAGGAAGTCCGGATTCTCCCAGATGACCCCGACTCGTCCCATCCGCTCTCCAACGAAGAGGTCCGCCAGGGCTTCGGAGCCGGGATCAAGGAATTGGTGGATCTGCGCGGGTGGCAAGACCGTGCCGACCCCGACCGGGTGTTTCAGGCTGTGGGTGAGATGGCGGCGCGGGCAGTGGAATTGGAGCGCCGACATCAGGCTCCGCTCCGTCGCCTCATGGAGCAGGAGTTCTCCAACCGACCAGACGCGCCACGTTGGGCTGGGACTCACCAGGCCACCGCAGAGCAACTCGTCGACGTGGCTCGTGGCTACCTATACAGCGGCCAGACCGAAGCTGTGGCCGGAGACCTGGTGCTGCACGAGACGCTACCGCTCTCCATCGGACAGATGGGTGTATGCGCCGTCAGCTACCAGGGCCGCCACGACCAGTGGCACCAGCGGCTGGTGCGCCGCGATCTACCCATCCATACGGGCGATCCGGAGCAAGAGTTGATGGCCCTGCTCGACCGACGGGACCGAATTGCCCGCCCAGGACAGGCAAACCGGATGCGCCAATTGAGCGACCTGGCCCGCCGAGGGCTGGTGGGCTACATGGAGCGCTACGTGATGCATACCCAGTGTCCAGGCAAGTGGCGGATCGGCAATGGTGTGCCGACACCGCTCGACCTCCTCACTGGGATGGGAAACATGGACCTTCTCGAGATGAGCTTGTCCCTGATGAGGGACATGTTGCTTGGGGATTCCCGCTGGATCTGGGTTTCGTCCAAGACGGATGAACATGCGCTGGAGACCGTCGCGCGAGCGCTCCGGCCACTGGAGTTCGCCATCTTCATGCGCCTTGATGGGCGGCTGCGGGATCAGGTAGGCATTGGGCACTATCCGCCCTTCCATGCTCGACTGGCGGAGGCGTTCGTGGAGGAGGTCGGCCCACATCTGGTGATCGGGGCCTATCGCGCGGGGGCCTTCTCGCCCCCTCGCTTCTTTGTGGCCCACGAGGAACGCTCGTGCGAGGCGGCGCTGATTGCGATGGCCGATGCGGCCGCGTTGCAGCCCCAGGGAGTTCCGGCGCTGGTGCAAATCGCCCGCTCCCATTGCCGGGCCGCACTAGGGGCGGATGGCAGCTTCGAGAAAATGGTGGAGCAGGCGTTCCGACATGCGGGCGCTGATGATTGGCAATGGCGCTTCTGACGGGAGGTGGGGCGATGGAAACGCGGGATCGGATTGATGCGGAAACCACCACACCAGGGCAGGGTCTGCCGCCCGACGTATGGCAGCGAATGCGCGCAGAGATTGAATCCGTAGAGCCTTTCACGGTGCTTGAGGGTTCCGACACGGCGGTCGGGCGCACCATGTTCGACCTCCCTGGCAGCGAGGACCAAACGGTGGTGGTACTGCTGCCGCAGGAGCGCCTCCAGGAACTCCCGAGCCAGAGCCTGGTCCGGATCACCTCCCGCGAGGGCCGCCGCTACCTCGGCATCGTGGTGGCCGGCCCATTCGCGGAGCCGGATGGCCTGCGGGGGGACGCGCCCCTGGTGGTCGCCACCAACCTTCAGTGCACCCTCTACATCCCCCGTTACCATGGGCGGGTTCATGTGGCGCTGCTGGGCGAGGAGCGAAACGACGCCCTTCTTCCGCCCCGCTTCCGCCCCCTGCCGAACAGCCTAGTCCACGCTCTGACTCCGGAGGAAACAGCGGCAGTGCTGCGTGCGGAAGGCGAGGTGCGCCTGGGGCTCGCCGTGGGTCATGAGCATGTGGTGGTCGGCGCTCCCTCGGCGCGGAAATCGGTGCTGCCGCGGCATACCGCCTTCCTCGGCACTACGGGCAGTGGCAAGAGCACCTCCGTGGCGGGCTTCATCGCGGAGGCGCAGCGCGAGAACTTCGCGCTGGTGGTGCTGGATGTGGAAGGGGAATACGCTCGTATCCACGAGCCGGCCACCGACGCGACAATGGTCCAGGTGCTGCACGAGCGGGGCCGCATACCGCAGGGCGTGCCCCAGACGCGGCTGTATCACCTGGTGGGCCGGGAGTGCGCCGCTCCCGACCATCCCAGGAAGCAGGCCTTCTGCCTTCGTTTCGAAGACCTCTCGCCCTATGCCATCGCGGCGCTGCTGGACATGACGGAGCCGCAGCAGGACCGCTTCTCACGTGCCTACGATTCGGCGCGGCAACTGCTCAGGGAACTCCGCATCTTTCCCGCCACACCGGATGACGAACGGCGTGCCCTCGATTGGGACGAGTTTGAAGCTGGGTATCCGCGCATGACCCTCGCGCTGCTGCTTGACGTGGTGAGTGGCTTCATCCAGGCGGCGTCCAAGGACGACGCGCCGTTCCGGTGCTACTCTCCGGAGCTACAGGCGCACGCCGCCGCCGTGGAGAAGCGCGTTAAGGCGGCCAAGCCAGAGAACGCGATCAGCTGGAAGACGCTGGCCGCAAAGCTTTGGCGACTCCACCGGCTGCGCGTGTTCGATGTGCCGCGAGTTCCTTCGCTGGACCCGGCGGCGATGGTCCAGCCGGGCGTGGTCTCCCTGATCGATCTCTCCGACACGGAGAGTCCGCAGCTAAACAACCTGGTGATCGCCAGCCTGCTGCGGGGCATCCAGCGCGCCCAGGAGTGCGCCTACGCGGAGGCGACCGCCGCCGGGGCCGAGCCGCCGCGCACGCTGGTGGTCATCGAGGAGGCGCACGAGTTCCTCAGTGCCTCGCGCGTAGACCGAATGCCGGTCCTCTTTGAGCAGGTGGAGCGCATCGCTAAGCGGGGCCGGAAGCGGTGGTTGGGGCTGGTATTCGTCACCCAGCTTCCCCAGCATCTTCCACCGCAGCTTCTGGGGCTGGTGAACAACTTCGTCATCCACAAGATCAGCGACGCCTCCGTGATCCAACGGCTCCAACGGACCATCCCCGGCATCGACGACTCCCTCTGGAAGCGGGTCCCCGCGCTGGCACCAGGTCAGGCGGTCGTCAGCCTGACCAGTCTTCAGCGGCCCCTGCTGGTCAGCATGGACCCAGCCCCGTGCGCGCTGCGGATGGTGGACTGAGCGCCCGGAATGCAAAATGCAAAAGTTAAAATGCAAGGCTACGGATCAGGCAGGTCGTACTGCATGTGGGTCGTGGTCGCGCTGGGGCTGAACGCTGAATTCAGAGTGTAGAACGCCGCCCCCGCCCATCGCTGGGAGTGGGGCGGTCGCAGAACGGAACTCGAAATCCGAAATCCGCAATTCGAAATGGAGAATCTGGGTCGCTAAGGCGAGGGCTGGTCGGAATAGGGGGTGATTGTCCCGTGGACCGAGCAAGCCCGAGAAAGAGGTGACCCGATGATCGAGTTGGAAGGCGTGGTGCGGCTCTCCCCGAGCCTGGTGACCGGTGCCCGGCAGTGCGGTTTCCGCCAGGCGTGGCTGCGCTGCCGGCCGAAGCAGCCCTTCATCGAAACGCCGCTGACTGCCAAGAGCAAGAGCATGCACGCCGCCCTGGCGCAGTTTCACCGGCGGGGTGGCGCGGCGACCCAGGACCTGGACGCTCTCCTGCGGTTCCTGCGCCGAGAGTGGCTGGGCGAGCCATTCAGCGACCCGGAGGAGGACCGGCTGGCCCGCCTGGAGTGCGAGGCGGTCCTGGCCACCTACTACGCCCTGCATGGCCGGGACGGCGGCACCCTGGCCACGGAGAAGAGCTGGAACCTGCTGCGTCCCCTGGGCGACCACCAGACCGAGTGGTGGGGCCGGATGGACTGGGTCCGCGAGCGCCCCGAGGGCGGCATCGAGGTGGTGGACTGGAAGTCGAAGAGCCACGTCCCCAGCCCGGAAGCCCTGGCAGAGGACCCGGTGACGGTGATGTACGCCCGGCTGGCGCGGGAGTTCTACGAGCGCCGGACGGGCCGCACGGAGGGCCGGGTCTGGTTCAGCCACCTCTACCTGGACCCGGAGCAACCGCGCAAGGTCTCCGTGGCGGTGAGCCGGGAGATGGTCCGCGCCGCCGAGGCGGAGTTGCGGGTCCTCACCGACGGCCTGGTGGAGGGCGCCCTGCCTCCGGCGGAGGGACCCTGGTGCGAGTGGGGCGGCGGCTGCCCTGTGCGCGCCGCTGGAGAGTGCCCCCTTTACCCCGGCGCCGAGGGCCCTACTGAGGTGGGGGAGTGGTAGGCAGAGCAGCGCTAGCGGGGGAGAGACACCGCTTCCCCGCTAGCAATCAAGACGCAGACCGGTTTGTGGACGAGCAAGTTGGAATGTGGTATCAAGCTTCAAACGACTGTTTGAGAGCGCTCGGACTGGGTTTTGAGAGCGATGCTGAAGTACACTGGGCACCCACTGGTCGACGTGGGCGCGGCGACCCTGGCGGCATGGGCTGGGGTTGACCGGCCCGAACAGGTAAACCGGGAGAAACTGGAAGAAGCGGCGACCTACCTGGAGCGCCAATATCAGGTGAAGTACCTGAGCGGCTACGTGGTCTGCGTCTTTCCAAACTCGGCGTATGTGAATCCCACAGCCGGGCCGGAGAAGCGACAAGCCTTTCTGGATGACCACCTCTTCGCATTCCGCCGTGAGCCGCAAGAGGGATCGCCGCCTTGTGGTTACTGCGGTCGTCCCGCCGTCACCATTGGGTTCCGGCAGCACGTTCCCATGTTGACCGGTGAAGGAGCCATCAACTTCTTCTCGCAGGGACGACCCGGCTTGGACCTTTGTGGCGGCTGCATGCTCAGCATCGCCGCCATGCCATTGGGAGCACTCCGCTGTCAGGGGCGGGCGCTCCTTGTTCATTCGGATTCAGAGGAGTTGCTCTACCAGTTGGCGGCACGACACCTCCGCGATCATCAGCGGAAGCTGCAACTGGCGGATGTAAAGGAAGGCGAGAAGTACCCTGATGCCAAGGAACCCCGCACCCGCCTCATTGAGGAGCTTTGTGGTTGGGCGCGGACCGCTCTGGAAGAAAACGAGGCAGCGGCTCTTGCCGAAACGCGCCCGATTTCCGTTACGGCCTATCACCTGACGAATTCCGGGCAGGGTCCGGACCTGACCATCTACCAGCTTCCCTGTGCGATCTTGCGCTTCCTTGTCCGCGTCCAGGGTGATCGCTACCGCCGCACCTGGTCGCAGTTGGTCCAGGCCGCGTGGCGGCTCAATGACCGCGAGGATGAGGCGGCACGACGGAACTTTCTGTATGAGGACCTGCTGCGGCTACCCGAAGGCTGGCCCCGCTTCTTGCGCACCCACTTCTTGCGGAAAGCCTACCGGTGGGCGCGAAAGGATGATCCCCGTGGGCAGTACAGCCTGGGTTCTGATCTTGACCTTGTAAAGTGGAACATTTCCGAACTGTTCCTGAAGGAGGTGGTGGGAATGGACAGAGCACGCGTCGAGACGATCCGCACCTTCGCGGATCGGTTGGCGGAGTATATGGAGCGCAATCCCGCATTCTGGCGAGACTTCAACCTTGCAAGGAAGTACTCCGGTCTTCGAGCAAAGCTCATCCGCGCCAGCCGCGAAGAGCAGAAGGCTGGACGTCCACCGCTCATCTCGTTTGACGAGTATGTCACGATCTTTGAGTTTGCGTCCCTGCACACCGACGCGCAAGGTGAGTCGGCACTGGTCAATACTCGTGGGGACTGGAACTTGGCGCGTGACCTCGTGCTGATTCGCGTGATTGAGACGCTCCATGCGCGCGGCTTCTTCAAGCAGCATCAGGATGCGCTGGAGGTCGCTGCGGCGGTGGAACGGGACGAGGATGAAGAAGCTGCGAAGGCAGGAGAGGATCAGGAGGGCTGATTGAAATGGCGCACTTGAACGGAGTTTGGCTGATCGACGCGCCCGCCTCGGCGCTGAACAACCAGGGGGCACTGGAAGGTGAGCGGACCGACAACACCATCGCGGTCAAGTTCATCCGGACGCGCGAGGGCACCTATCCTTACGTCAGTGCCCAGGCCTTCCGGTATTGGCTTCGGGGAACCCTGAGCGGAGTTGGCAATGGCTGGAAGGCCGCACCGATCTTCCGGGAGCAGAAGATCGCGTACACGGACAGCAACCCCATCGAGTACTGGGACGACGACCTGTTCGGTTACATGCGCGCCCCATCCAAGAAGGCGGATGCCAAGGCCCAGGCCCCCGAGCGGGAAGGGGAAACGGCGACGGACACCGAGATCACGCGCAACTCCCCCTTCAAAGTGGGAACGCTTGTTTCCGTTGGTCCCGTGGACCTAACCAGCGACTTCGGCGTGATGTCGCGCCACGATGCGGACTATGCCCGCGTGAAGGCCGGCCAGCAGCGGCCTGCCGACCCAGTGCCTCATGAGCATCAGTTCTACCGCACAACACTGAAGGGCCTCTTCGACCTGGACTTGGCGGCGTGCGGCACCTTCCACCACCGATGGAAGACCGGATACCGCAATTTGGATACCAAGCGGATCGAGATCTGCAAAGAGCTAGGGCTGCAAGCGACGCCGGAAGGTGATGCCTACCGCCTTCCGACGGAGGAGCGAGTCCAACGGGTCGCCACGTTGTTCGAGGGGCTGGCGCAGCTTGAAGGCGGGGCGAAGCAGAGCCTGCATTACACCCCAGTGGGACCATCGCTCTTCATCGCGGCTGTGATGAAGGGGGGCGTATCGCCGTTCCAGCACGCTATCGGGGCGGATCGTGCTGGTAATCCCGTCATCAAGGCGGCCGCGCTCACCGAGGCGCTGGAAGTCTGGGGTGACCAACTGCTGTCGCCGCTGTACCTTGGCTGGAAGCGGGGCTATTTGGACGAACAGCGGGACGCTATTGAGGCAGCGCTAGAGGCATCCGGAGTCGTAGCCGTCGTTGCCGACCCGCGCCTGGTGTTTCAGCGCATCGCGGCGGATCTCCGGGAGAACCCGGCGTGGCTGGACTAACGGAGGAGGCCTCCATGCTGGTCACGCGAGTGGAAGTGGAAGCGCCGGTCACCTCCTTTAGGTTCCCGCACTTCCTGGTGGGGCGGCAGCCCACCTACGAAATGCCGCCCCTCGCCACCTTGTATGGCCATCTTTGCAGCGCGGTAGGGGAGTGGGTGAACCCCTCTGCGCTGCAGATCGGCTATCGATTCACCTACCAGGGCAAGGTGGACGACCTCGAACATCAGGTTATCGTTGGCGCGTCCGGTGGCAAGCTGGGCAAGACCGGGATGCCCAAGGTGCTGGAAGGGACGGTCCAGCCCACTCGTCGGGAGTTCCTCTTCGGGGCGCGCCTCACGCTCTATGTGAGCGGTGATTGGAGTGCGGCCTTCCGAAGTCCCCGCTACGCGGTGGTACTGGGCCGTTCACAGGACCTCGCTTCCTATCGAACGGTGGAGGTGCTTGAATTGCAACGGGCGGACCATGCCTACTACGAACACACCCTGCTTCCCTGGCAGCTCCGCCCCACCATCCT
This sequence comes from Actinomycetes bacterium, assembly GCA_031426395.1. Taxonomy (GTDB): domain Bacteria; phylum Armatimonadota; class SYMT01; order SYMT01; family SYMT01; genus JANPLG01. The sequence goes on along the minus strand of JANPLG010000297.1, from coordinate 5,024 downwards.
CCGGGCGAGGGCGGAGACCATGGCTCGCTACATCGACTACCAGAACGGTCGCCGTCCCTATTTCGACCGCTTCCTCATCCTCAAGGACCGCATCCGCACGGACCGTGGCGACGACTGGATGAGTACGCCAGAGAGCGCCACGAGCCACCTGGTCGATCCGAACTCGGCTGAGTGGAACGGCCTTGCTCGCGGCGTGTGGATGCATCCCTTGACAGCAGAGGATGCGTAGCGTGTCGTCTCTGGTCATCCCAGAGATCGCGGGGTTGACGGATCTCTGGGCCAAGAGCCCTGCGTCGGGCTCAACCCAGGGGATCAGCCTCGCACTCCATACCGCCCAGGTAATGGAGCGACTGCGGCAGCTCCGCGAACTCCGTCCCCAACTGGCGGAGCAAGTAGGGAGTCCTGGTCTCTGGCGGCAGCTCTACTGGGCAGTCTTCCTTCACGACTGGGGGAAATCAGCCACCGGCTTTCAGGAGCGGGTGAAAGGTCGTCGCAGCGAGCCGTGGGGCCGGAGGCATGAGGTCCTATCTTTGGCGTTCGTCCCCTACGTGGCTCCTTTGGGAGGGGATGACGCCCGCTGGATTGCAGCCGCCATTGCGACGCACCACAAGGACCTGCTTGACATCAGAAGCAAGTACCCCGTCCTTGAGAGTGAGGACCTAGAGGACTTTGTCAGCGAGGTGCCGGCAGAAGTGCTGGTCACCCTTTGGCGATGGATGCGAGACTGCGGGGTTTCTTGGGCGGAGACTCTGGGCTTCTCCGAGGTGGACCCGTCCGCCATGCCCGCGCAGCCTGAGACCCTCTTGGAGTTCCGTGAACGCGCTCCCCGCGACCTAAAGCGCCTTCTCCTCGCCCTTGGCAAGATGGCGGACGACCTGGAGCGACGACCGGGCATTCATGTTCCGGCCCTGCTACTGCGTGGCCATCTGATGAACGCGGATCATGCGGGATCAGCCGATGGAGATCGAAGAGGGTTGCCTGGGTTTGGCCCGGTACCGCTTTCCACACCGCAGGAACTCCTGCAGACCTGGGGATGGAACAAGCCGCACCCTCACCAGCAGGCTTGCGCGGAGGTACAGGGTTCCATCTCCCTGGTAGCCCCCACCGGGAGCGGAAAGACGGAGTCCGCACTGCTGTGGGCGTCAGCCCAGCGGCCTAACGAGGAGATGGCCCCGCCCCGTCTCTTCTACATCCTTCCCTACCAGGCCAGCATGAACGCGATGCTGGAGCGCCTTACGCAGGTATGTGGCGAGGGAAAGGTGGGCCTACAGCACGGTCGAGCCCGACACGCACTCTACCGCCGGTACTTCGCTCGCGATGACGATCCCCGTGGCGCCGCCAGGGATGCTGCCGCAGAGCGGAATCTGCTCCGGCTCAACTTGCCGCCGGTCCGTGTCCTCAGTCCTTACCAGCTCTTGAAGGCCTTCTACCGGCTGCGTGGCTACGAGGCAATCCTAACCGACGCCTACGGGGCAACCTTCATCTGCGACGAGATCCACGCCTATGAGGTCAAGCGCCTGGCCCTGATCCTCGGGATGCTGGGTAGCCTTCGGCGAGACTTCGGGGGCCGGTTCTGCGTGATGTCGGCTACCTTTCCAACGCTGCTGCGAAACGTGCTGGATGAAGAACTCGGTCCACTCACTCCCATCGCCGCCACCGCGAAGACCCAGCAGAAGTTCCAGCGGCATCGTGTGCAGCTTCTTCCCGGTCTGTTGGCAGGCGACCCTGGCCTTGAGCGGATTATCCAGCGGGCGAACGCAGGGGAGGGCGTGCTGGTCTGTTGCAATCGCATCTCCCGCGCCCAGCAGGTAGCCGCGGTGTTGCGGAGCAAGGGTGTCCCTGCCGAGTTGTTGCACGGACGCTTCAACGCCCGTGACCGCCTTCGGAAGGAGGCGGTGCTCCGCGAAAGGATGGGCACAAAGGCCACCGGCACAGATCGGCGCGTGGTGATGGTCGCCACCCAGGTGGTGGAGGTCAGCCTGGATGTCGACTTCGACGTGCTGTTCACCGAGCTTGCACCCCTGGACGCCCTGCTCCAGCGGTTCGGACGGGTCAATCGGGGTCGGCGGGGTGGGCTTCGTGACGTCTTCGTCTTCTCCGGCCCGATGGAGGATCGCCCCTACGATCAGAACCTTTTGCAGGGGGCATTCGACATTCTCCAGGCTGCCTTCCATCCCGAACCCGCTGCGCTGGACGAGACAAAGGTCAACGGCTGGTTGGACCAGATCTACGCCAGCGACCTCGCCGAACGTTGGGAGCGGGAGTATCGAGTGCAGCGTGATATGTTCCAGCACGCGGTGCTGAATGAACTCCGCGCCTTCCAGTCAGACGCGGCGTTGGAAGAGCAGTTCTACCAGGCCTTCGATGGGGTGGAAGTCCTGCCTGCCTCGCTCGCTGACGAGTACCGGAGGCTGGCAGACGAGCAACCTCTGGAGGCTGCCCAGCTCCTGGTGCCTTTGCGGTGGAGTCAGCTCGCTCGGCTCAAGCGGGCGGGGCAAGCACATCAAGCGGCAGCGGAAAACCTCTGGATCGTTCAGGCTCCCTACTCATTCGACCAGGGCCTGGAGCTGTAGTCGGAACTCGACAGATTCTTGCGGCCACTCTCGCAAATAGGGTCGCTCTTGGCTTGCCGGGTCGGAATAGGGGGTGTCGTCCCTGTTCCCGCCCGGATACCGGGCCAGGAGTCTCCCCCGTGCAACCCCTCCACATCGCCGAGCGCGGCGTCTTCCTCGGCAAGCACTCTGAGCGCCTCGTCGTCCGCAAGGGCAAGGAGGTCCTCTCGGAGCACCCCCTCCTCCACCTGGAGCAGCTCCTCGTCACCGGCCGCGGCGTCAGCTTCTCCTCCGACCTGATCGAGGAGTGCTGCGCCCGCGGCATCCCCATCACCCTCCTCACCCCCGGCGGCAAGCCCTACGCCCGCGTCGCCTCCACCGCCCTCACCGCCACCGTCCGCACCCGGCGCGAGCAGGTGGCCGCCGGCGCGGACGGGCGCGGGGCCACTCTCGCCAGGGCCATCGCGGGAGGCAAGGTCCGGAACCAGGCCGACCTCCTCCGCTACTTCGGCAAGTACTGCAAGAGCGCCCGTCCCGAGGTGTACGACCGCCTCGACCGCGCCGCCCGCCAGATCCTCGCCCTGGAAGAGGCGCTCCACCAACTCCCCGGCGAGACCGCCGCCGACCTCCGCCCCTCCCTCCTCAACCTGGAGGGCCGCGCCGGCGCCCTCTACTGGGACGCTGTCGGTGCCCTGCTGGAAGGCAAGGCCGAGTTCAAGACCCGCGAGCATCGCGGAGCCGCCGATCCGGTCAATGCCGCGTTCAACTACGGCTACGGCATCCTCCAGAGCCAGGTCTGGACCGCCCTCACCCTCGCCGGCCTGGAACCCTTCGCCGGCTTCATCCACGTGGACCGCCCCGGCCGACCCAGCCTCGTCCTGGACGTGATGGAAGAGTTCCGCCAGCCCGTGGTCGACCGCCCCCTCCTCGCCGCCTGGGGCCGAGGCTGGAAGCTGGAGTTGGAATCCCAGGAGACGGAGGACGCCTCCCCGTCCCTCAGCAAGGCCGCCCGCGATGCCGTGGCACAGCGTGTGCTGGAGCGCCTGGACGCCACCGTCTCCCACGAGGGCAAGCGTCAGACCCTTCGCAACGTCATCCAGATCCAGGCCCGGCACCTGGCCGTTTCGGTGCGCGGCGAGGGGGAGTACCGCCCCTTCAACGCCGGCTGGTGATCGCCCACTAGAGGCCCTATGAAGACCGTACTGCTCTACGACATCACCAGCGACCGAGTGCGGACCAAGGTCGCCGACGCCTGCCTGGACTACGGGCTGCTCCGCATCCAGTACAGCGCCTTCTTCGGCGAGATCTCCGCAAACCACCTCGAAGAGTTGCTCCAGCGGGTTCGCAAGCTCATTGGCAAGTCGCCCGCCCGCGTGGAGATCTTCCCCCTCTGCGAGAAGGACCTCAAGCTCCGCCGCACCCTCACCATGGCCCGCCTCGGACGCCAGCCCAAGCCAGGTCGTCCCCCAAAAGTGGCCCCCGTGCCACCCTGCACCCCCCAGGAGAACGCCCCATGATCCTACTGCGAGTGACCGATCTCAAACAGCAGCTCTACTGCCCCCGCGTGCCCTACTGGATCTACGTCTCCCCCGTTGAGCGCCGACTGCCGCCCAAGGTCGCCTTCGGCGCGGCCGACCACGCGCTGCTCTCACGACTGGAGAAGCGCCGCACCCTCCGCGCCTATGGTCTGCGGGAGGGAGAGCGCCGATTCCGCGTGCCCGTGGGCTCCCAAGAACTGGGACTCACCGGCATCCTGGACGCGCTCATCGAGACCGAAGAGGAGCGCATCCCCATCGAGTACAAAGACACGTTGGGAGGGCTGCGGAAGAACCACCGCATCCAACTCTGCGCCTACGGCATGATGCTCCGCGAGACGGACGGCCCACCCGTCAAGCGAGGGCTGCTCTTCATCATCCCCACGGGGCGGGTACACGAAGTCATCTTCACCTCCGCCCTGGAGCGGCAGGTCCGCGAGGCGGCCCGAGGGCTTCGAGAGACCCTGGAGACGGAGCGCTTTCCGCCCCCCGCTGATCGCGCCGGGAAATGTCGCGACTGCGAGTTCCTTCGCTTCTGCGGCGACCGCTACCCCGCGCCGCAAACCGGAGAATTGCGCGCCATGGCCGGGTGATTTGCGGCGAGTGCCTGGAGCCGACACCTGCCAGAGCTGATTTCAGGCAGGTGTCGGCACCCAGCATGTCGAACCTGGTCCCGAGACCGGTTCGCCCAACCTCCGCGGTGGGGCGAACACCGCCGAAAACCCGCAAATGAGCCGCTCTGCACTGCCCCAATGCAAGTTGCGAACGCCACCGCCAGGCACGCCAGCGCACGGATCGGCGAAAGAGTCAGGCATAAGAGGGTCGGTCTCAACCCAAGCCCCGCCAAGTAGGGGACTGAAACATGGACGGTGAAGCGAGAGGGCGGCGATTCTCATGGCACGGTCTCAACCCAAGCCCCGCCAAGTAGGGGACTGAA
>JANPLG010000296.1:0-19126 GCA_031426395.1 Actinomycetes bacterium | reverse complement strand
ATCGCGAATCAAATTGCGCTCAAGGAAACGATCGGTCAGGGACGATTCGGAGAGGTGGGCGTTTCGCTTTTATGACTGTGCGTTGTTAACCGATGTGGCTGTAGGTAATTCGCGGCGTGTGGAAGGGCGACGAGGTGGCGGTGAAGATCTTCGTGTCGCGCGACGAGAAGGCCTACTACCGCGAGGTGGACGTGTATCTGACGACGATGATGCGCCATCCGAACATCCTCCACTTCATCGCGGCGGACAACAAAGGTGTGCAGGTGTGCAAGTGTGATGCTGAATAACGCGAGTGTTGCAGATGCGGGTGAGGTAGTTGGCCTCCTCCATCGCGGTGTCGCCGCCGCCGACCACCAGCACGTCTTGATTCTTGAAGAAGAAGCCGTCACAGGTGGCGCACGCCGACACCCCGCGCCCGCCCAGCCCCTCCGGCCAGGGCAGCTCGCTCTTGATTCCCAGCCACTTGGCGGTGGCGCCGGTCGCGACAATGAGGGCGTTCGTCGTGATCTGCTGGTCCTCGGTGTAGACCGTGAAGGGCCAGGAGGTGGTGTCCACCTTGGTCACGTCGCCCCAGATGAACTCGGTCCCAAAGCGCTCGGCCTGCTTGCGGAAGAGGTCCATGACCTCCGGACCGAGAATGCCATCGGGGAAGCCCGGATAGTTCTCCACGTCCGTGGTGATCATGAGCTGACCGCCGGGCTGCATTCCCTCAATGACCACCGGTTTCAGGTTGGCGCGGGCCGCGTAGATGGCAGCCGTCAGTCCGGCGGGGCCGGACCCGATGATGGTTACGTTGCGTGCCTCGCTCACCGCGCTTTGCTCCCGAAGACGGGCCAGAAGCCTGGCCGACAGTAGTGCGCGCCGTCCGCGGCAACACTGCCTGACCGCCCGGCCTGTTGTATCTTATTCACCAGCAGGCAACCCGCCAAGGCCCATCGCCGCGTGCGGCCCACTTTGCCCTTCTCCTGAACCCCCACCCCTCAACAAATGGTCAAGATCGCTGTCATCCACGGCCCTAACCTGAACCTCCTCGGCCTCCGCGAGCCGGAGGTCTACGGCGCCCTAAACCTCGAGCAGATCAACGCGCGGATGCTGGAGCTGGCGCGCACCGAAGGACTCGAACTCCGGATTGCGCAGTCGAACCACGAGGGCGTGATCATCGACACGATCCAGGGCGCCCTGGAGTGGGCGGATGCCATCGTCATCAATCCGGGAGCGTACACGCACACCAGCGTCGCCATCCGGGATGCCGTGGCTGCAGTGCGCCTGCCGACCGTGGAGGTGCATCTCAGCAACGTCCACCGCCGCGAGAGCTTCCGCCATCAGAGCTACCTGAGCCCCGTGACGGTGGGGCAAGTGGTCGGCTTTGGGGTGCACAGCTACCTGCTGGGCCTCCTCGCCGCGAAGCGGACCGTGGAAGAGTCCCGCCGGTAGCGTGCTGGCGGTGATCAGCGAGCGGGTGGAAGCATCGCTGCGCTCCCCCCACCCGCTCGACCGGATCAGTCTCCTCTACTTGACGCTCAGCAGTTCCACCTCGAAGACGAGCGTGGCGTTGGGCGGAATGGCGCCGCCTGCTCCGCGGCTGCCATAGCCGAGGGCCGCGGGAATGGTCAGCTTCCGCTTCCCGCCGACCTTCATCCCCTGGACGCCCTCGTCCCAGCCCTTGATCACGCGGCCCATCCCGAGCGGAAAGTTGAACGCCTGGTTGCGGTCCTTGCTGCTATCGAACTTGGTCCCATTGGTAAGCCACCCTGTGTAATGGACGCTCACCTCGCGGCCGAGGACGGCTTCGGCGCCCGTCCCTTCTTGCAGATCTTCGTACTCCAGGCCGGACGGTGTAACAGGCATCGGTAGCTCCTTTGGAAAGCGGTTCGTTTTGCAGAAAGCGATGTCGCCAGCGGCCACACGCAAGATCGGGGTGGCAGGTGAAGGCAACGCCCTCATCATACCACCCCGACCCCGCGACGGGATTGTGCCGGCCAGCGCCTCTCAATCCAGCCGCCCTGGCCTAACCTGCTATCTCGCTTACATTCACCCGGTAGAAGCTCTCAAGTTCGAGACCGGCATCCGACTTCTGCGCGGGGGCATCCTTGCCGCACATAGGGCAGTACTTCCAATCTGAGGGAGGCGCTGGCCGCTTGCTGCCATCCGCCGGGCAGAACTGCCAGTCGTTCTGGAAGACCCGAGAACACTTGGTGCACTTCGGCTGCTGGTTGATCCGGATCATGGTTGTCTGACCCTTGCAGCTTGCACAGTTGAAGGTGGATCGGGATTCCGAGAGGATGCTGGGGACGTAGACATCCACGCCGTTCTTACCGTGGAAGCGCAACTCCCCAACCGTTCCGGAGCCGGGAACTCCTGGCACCACTTTGGTGATCACGTCATGAACGTGAGCCGTGGCAAGGTCGCCGAAAAACATCGGCGAGCGACGGGCACCCTTGCCGAGGCGGAGGGTGGTCTTCTTCTCCTTCTGTTCATAACCCCAGTTGGTGCCGGCAGCTTCCGCAATGACGTCCATCGCAGTGGAGATGCGGATTCCCTTCGCCTTCAGGCTCACGCGGGCATCGCTCGTCACATCCGGATCGATCTGCACCTCGTAGTCGAGTTTGGCGCGGTCCACGAGCGACCTCACCGCTTCGCCCACGCGCTTCTCGTCCACATCGATGTCAATCTTCTTGTCGTCCGGCATGTTGCCGATCCAGCGAAAATCGCGCAGGGTGTTCTGTCCCGAAGTTCCGGGGAGCGGTCGAGCGTGAATGATCGTCTCCCGCAGGACGCGAGGGGCCTGGGCCGGTGCGGCCTGCGTAAGTGGCGCTAAGGGAGACACCGGGCGAACAGTGGCGGTGGCACCGCCATCGGTGTCAGGCGTCTGCGCCAAGGCTACGCCTCCGGCCAGCGCGCCCGCGGCCAGCGCAGCGAGAATTGCAGTGACACGATTCATGGGTTCTTCTCCTGATTAGGGTTCGGGGTGTCCGATTTTGGGGTGGGAGCGCCACTCGGCTGCGGGGCTCCGGCCTGCGGTTCTGCGGGCAAGACTCTCTCGCTCTGTGAGTTCTTCGGAGGTGCGCCATCCGACGGCGGCTGATCGGGGTCCGGTTCAGCAGGGCCGCACACGGAGATCGAGGCCACTGCGGGAATTGCCGTCCAGGTGCCATCCTCTGGGTTCGGCTCCACCAGCCAACCGCTGGCGACCACCCGGCTCACGGTTCGCTCCACCGTCTCCTCACTCCACGGCGAGACTGAGGGCGGGGCAGAGGGCCGGCCGGCGAGAATGCCGGAGGGACGATGACGCCGAGACGTTCCGCTACGGCGGTCCCTTCGTGCTCCAGCTGACGCAAATCGGTGTTGGTTGCCGACGGACGGTCGTTCCGGCTCCCAGATGGGGGCCTTCTCCGGTTCCTGCTCCGGACCTGGTTCAGGTTTGGCAAGCGCTTCCTGAACGGGCCTGACCTGCGCCGCCGGTGCCAGATGTGGCGGCGACTGGGAAGTCACCGGTGCGCGCAAGGCAACGGCCATCACACCTGCAGCCACGGCAGGTGCGGCGCCTGCGGTCAGCAGCAACGCAAACGGCGACCGCCAACGAGGCCGATGGCTCACCCGCTGATTGCCAACCCGCTCCAATGCTTTGGCGGCGAGGCCTTCCGGTGCCAGGGTGTCCGGCTTCCAGGCTGCGGCACCCCGCAGGAGCTCTTCCAGCCTCTCCTCGGTCTGAAGGTTGAGCGGCTTCATGCCGGGCACTCCTGTCCGAAAGCACGGGGCGAGCCGAGCGGCGTGCGAAGCAATCGCGCTTCGGCGGCTTCGTTGCGAGCGACCATCGTCTCGGCGGCGGTCTCTTCCGGGAGGAGGTCGCCCAGGGAGAACTGCAGGCGACGGAGCCCGGCTCGCAGGCGGCTGCGGACCGTCGCTTCGGGCGTGCGCTCAAGGCGGGCCACGTCCACCAAGGTGAAACCTTCGAAATAGTGCAGCCAGATCGGGACGCGCTGCGGCTCTGGCAGGCGGGCGACGGCCTCGCGCACCCGGCGCTGAAGCTCGCGGAGTTCCACCTCGCCCTCGGGGCAGACCACGCGTTCGTGGACCGGGCTGGGCGGGGTGAGCGGATCGAAGCAGAAGACCTTCCGCTTCCAGGCGGACCGGACATGGTCGTGCGCCACGTTCAGCGCGATGCGGCAGAGCCACGCGTCGAATGGCGCCTCTCCGCTATAGCTGCGCAGCGCCCGGAAGGCCCGCACAATGGCTTCCTGGACCAGGTCCTCAGCGTCCGGCCCCCGCGTAACCGAGGTCACGATGCGCCAGAGCCGCTGTCTCCGCTGCTCGCAAAGCACGGCAAAGGCCTGCGCCTCACCCGCCTGTGCCCGCTGTAGCAGGGTCATCTCCGGTTGCGTTGCAATCACTACTCGCTGCCTCCAACGCTAAAGACGGAGCAGCCGCGAAGAACCGTGAACCCATTTCGCGAGATGGAGAGACGAGCCGGGTGCAGATCCCCCCGTTGGCGTCAACGGATTGCCGGAAACGACCCTGACTCCAGCCACCCCGCATCCCAATCCGCATTCCGCAATCCGCATTCCGCATTCCGCAATCCGCATTCCGCATTCCGATCAATCGGTCAGTCGGCGATAGATCTCGTGATAATCCTTGATGGTGCGGCGGACCACGTCGGCGGGAAGCGCGGGTTCGGGCGGCTCGTGGGTTCCAGCCGGTGGAGTGTAGGTAGTCGCGGACGAACTGCTTGTCGAAGCTGGGCGCACGGACGATCACAGCCGTACCGGCGCGCCGATCGCATACCGAAGCCAAACGGGGGAGGCGGTGCACAACGGCACGCCCTTCCAGATGCTGCGCCGCCTGGTCCGTTGAGTCCAGGCGGCGCGTGCACATCCACCCGATTTACTGCAGCCGCAGCGAGTAGGCCGCCACAGGTCCCGTGCCAGCCTTGGCGCGCACCCGGACCCGGTAGGTGCCCTTCGTCAGACTCTTCCGGATACGGGAGAACAGGTTCACCCCCGGTTGAAGGTCGTCGCTGAACGCCACCTGGGTGACGCCATCCGCCCTAAAGAGGGTGAGCTCCGTATCACCCGTCGCTCCCGCCGTGGTGACGGTGACGGTGCGGTTGGCGGTGAGCTTGAAGCGTGCCCAGTCCTCGTCATCCTGCCTATGCAGGCTGCGTTGCTGGGTGCCTTGGAGGGTCTTGGCCTCCTGCGCGGAGTTGTCACTCTCGAAGGAGTCCGCCCCTTCGCCGGTTCGCCCAAACTCGATGTAGATCGGCTCGGCGGCCAGTCCGGAACCGGCGCGCAGGGCAAACCCCGTGGCGCAGTAGCGTTCCTGCGTTCCCGGAATGGGCCGAATTGCGAAGTAGTCGCCCCACTTGGAGCTCGACGGACCCCGGGTGCCGGCGATGGACTGCACGGAGAAGTAGCGCCCGGTGTGGAAAGTTACCGCGTGGTGGGGGAACGAGGTGCCCCCACCACCGTAGGCGAACGCGGACGCCACCTCGCCGTTGCCGGAAGTGTTGAAGGTGATGTACGCGCAAGCCGCTGTGCCGAAGTTGATCCGTGGCTGGGAGACGAGGGTCCGGTTGGAGAGGTTGATCCGCGCCACCTCCGCGTAGGGCTGCGCCGCGCTGACGGAGCCCCCGCTGCTTGCCGTCCAGCCCACCCAGAGTTCAGTGCCCGTCACCGTGGCACCCGTGACCCGGTCATCGACACGGCCCAGCCAATTGAAGCCATCCGGTGTGCTGGAAGAGTAGTTCCTGCCGTTGTAGCTGGCGTGTGCGACGGTGAAGCTGGAGGGTCCGCTGCCCGCAGGCCAACGGTAGACAACGAGGGTGCTGCTGTTCCGGTGTCCGACGATGTAGCCGTCCGTGCCGACACTCTGCGCGGGATGGAGCGTGCCCGCTTGATTCGTGTTGAATGAGGAGACGGAGTTGGTCTGACCCGAGAGCACCGTCAGCGGGATTCGTACTGCCGTGCTATGGACAAAGCCGGCTGGCAGGAAGCCGTTGAACGTCAGGAACACGCTGTCGCTTCCCACGGCCAACGCGGGATAGTCCATGAAGATCCCCTGGTAGCCGAGGGCATCCGAGGTGATGTCCGTGTACGACCAGGAGTTGGAGGCCACCTGGCCCGGCGTCGCGACCGCGATGCGGAAGCGGTTTTCGTTGTTGACGTCGGTGATGTACTGCAGCAGCCAGACGAAACGGCCGATGGACGGGATGTACTGCACCACCTGATCGCAGCAGAATCCGCCGTCGCTGGCCGGGAAGGTGGTGTAGGGGTTCACGAATGCGAAGGTCTGGCCCCCATCGCTGGAACGCGCCGCGTACCAGTTGCCGGTCATGAAGACCGTCCCATTGCCGTCCGTCGCCGCACTGGGTTCACCGATCTCGGATGAGAAGCCGTTGGGAATGATGCTGAAGAGCGACGTGGCCCGGGTGATCTGAAGGTCGTCGAACGGCGTGCGGGCAGTCTTGCCCTCGCCTGCGGATGGCCGGGGAAGTGGTGTGAGGGTGGCACCCTCCTGGGCTGGACGGAAAGGACCCTCGGGCGTGGGAGGCACGGTGCGATTGGCCCTGCGCCAGTTGTCCAGCGCGGCGTCAATCCGCGACGGGAGGGCCTGGGGGCCGTCCCAGCCCTCCACGCGGATCATGGGGGCCAGCTGGCCGACGCGGACCTGGAGCGGGGAATCCGCGGCTTCCGCCGTCCGGCGTCCGGCCGCAAGCGTCAGGACGAGGGCCGCACCCATCACGGCACCAAGGCGCAGGACGACTTGAGAACCGGTTCTGACCCGGCAATAAGTGAAATTGAACAAAGCTACGGTGACCTTTCTTCAACAGGCAGCAAGCTTTCGTTTGCTTCCGGCCGCTAGGTTCCCTTCCTTGTTCGGCATTCATGGCAGCGGGAAGGCCATTACCTGGATGCCGGCCGACCAGCGTCATGGCATGAGACCGGACCGTCGCGGAGCACAGGTAGCGGTAGGAACTACAGGGTCCTACTGGATCTAATCCCGTGCTTAAGCCTTCCGAAAGCCCGACATCGCAAGAGTCCGGCGCCAGCGCTGCCGGGCCCTCATGGCTCAATCGGTCAAGCGACGGTAGATCTCGTGGTACTTCTCGCTGGTGCGGCGGACCACGTCATTGGGCAGCGCGGGGGCAGGGGGTTCGTGGTTCCAGCCGGTTGAATCGAGGTGATCTCGGACGAACTGCTTGTCGAAGCTGGGCTGGGGTCCGCCCGGTTCCCAGCCTTCGGCATCCCAGAAGCGGGATGAGTCCGGTGTGAGGCACTCGTCAATCATCACCACCGTCTCGCCCAGCAGCCCGAACTCAAACTTGGTATCCGCGATGATGATCCCGCGCTCCCAGGCATGTTCAGAGGCCTGCCGGTAGACCGCCAGGCTCAGCTCTCGCATCTGGCGGGCGTGGGCGGGCAGGATGATCCGGTCCATTTCGGCGACCGTGATGTTCTCATCATGGCCCTCGGAGTTCTTGCTCGCGGGCGTAAAGATCGGTTCTGGCAGGCGAGATCCCTGCTGCAGGCCGGGCGGCAGCTCAATGCCGCACACCATGCCGCTTTCGCGGTACTCCCGCCACCCGCTGCCGTCCAGGTAGCCCCGCACGACGCACTCCACGGGAAACGCCTTGGTTTTGTTCACCAGCATCGACCGGCCATCCAGCACCGCCTCGTTCACAGCGCGGGAGTAAAGCCGCACCTCGTCCATGATCTGGTCGAGATCGATGGAGATGTAGTGGCTGGGGCAGAGGTTCTGGATCTGCTGGAACCAGTAGGTGGAGAGCTGGTTGAGGACCTGCCCCTTGCCGGGGATGCCATTCTGCATGACGCAGTCGTAGGCGGAGATACGGTCCGTGGTCACCACCAGGAGGTGGTAGTCCAGGTCGTACACGTCGCGCACCTTGCCCTTGATGAAGGTCGAAAGGCCGGCCAGTTCCGTTGTCAGGACCACGTTTGCTGTATCCACGGATACGCTCCGGAAAGATGCACCGCCAAGACGCCAAGAACGCCAAGGGGGGAAGAAGAACACTCAAGGGAAAATGGGCGGGGCGAACAGGTCGGAAGCAAAGTTGCAAGCGTCACCAGACCTGATCCGAAGCGGACACCAGCGAGGCGTTGCGCTCCCTATCTAATCTGTCATCCGGCCATTCTTGGCGTCCTTGGCGACTTGGCGGCTAGCTTATCCGCTCACAGCCCGATTGCTCCCAATACCGCCTCCAGCGTGGCGGAGACCGGCTGGGGTTCCTCGATCTGCTGGATGGCGGTGGCTGGGTCCTTGAGTCCGTGCCCGGTGAGGGTGCAGACAACCACTCGCTCTACTTCCGGCACATTCCGGAAGTAGCCTTCCTGCCACAGCTTGCGGACGCCGGCCACGGAAGCGGCGGAGGCTGGCTCGCAGAAGACGCCCTCGCAGGCGGGCAGAAGGCGGTAGGCAGCCAGGATCTCAGCGTCGGTCACCGACTGGATCACGCCGCTGCTGGCGTCGCGTGCCGCCACGGCGGCCCGCCAGCCGGCGGGATTGCCGATGCGGATGGCGGTCGCTACCGTCTCCGGATGGGGCACCGGCGCTCCGCCAACAATCGGGGCCGCGCCGGCGGCCTGGAAGCCGAGCATCCTGGGAAGACGGGAAGTCTGGCCGGCTTCTCGATACTCCTGGTAGCCCATCCAGTAGGCGGAAATGTTGCCTGCATTCCCCACCGGCAGCGCGTGGAAGTAGGGTGCATCACCCAGGGCATCACACACTTCAAAACTGGCGGTCTTCTGCCCCTGGATGCGGTCTGGGTTGACGCTGTTCACCAGCGCCACGGGCCGCGCCTCGGAGACCTCGCGGACCAGCCGCAGGGCTTCGTCGAAATTGCCGTGGATTGCCACCACGCGGGCGTTGTGGATGAGCGCCTGGCTCAGTTTGCCCAGGGCCGTCATCCCGTAAGGCAGAATTACCGCGCACTTGACGCCAGCTCGCGCCGCATACGCAGCTGCGGCGGCCGAGGTATTCCCCGTGCTGGCGCAGATCACCGCCTCCGCGCCCCGCCCCACCGCCAGCGTCATGGCCAGCGTCATGCCTCGGTCTTTGAAGCTGCCGGTCGGGTTCATTCCCTCGAGCTTTAGGAAGAGGCGCAGCGGTTCTCCGCCCGTGATCTCCGCCGCAAGCCGAGGTGCTTCAAGAAGAGGAGTACCCCCCTCCAACAGCGTGATGACGCGGTTGGACGGGGAGACCGGCAGGTAGCGGCGGTACGCTTCAATGACGCCAGGCCAGCCCATGTGGATAGGCGACGATTGGACGGAGGGCGGCTGATTGCCGCCTCGCATGTCAGGGTCGGGGGCCGCGGGCATCATTCCTCCACGCGGATCCAGTTGGCGACCCGGCGAACGTTGGGCAGGGTTTCGATATCGGCGAGGGCCTGACGCATCTTGCCTTCGCGGGTGCGGTGCGTGATCCAGACAATCTCCGCCATGCTTCCATCGCCGTGTTTCTGCAGCATCGACTCCAGCGAGACGTTATGATCCGCGAAGACCTTGGCGACAGCCGCCAGGACGCCGGGACGATCTTCAGTCTCCGTGCGGACGTAGTAGTTCGTCTCCACGTCCTCAATCGCGAGGATCGGCTTCTGGTGGAAGCAGGTGCATCCTAGCCGGCCGGAGCCGCCGTTCAGGATGCCACGGGCGACTTCCAGAATGTCCGCGCTCACGGAGCTACCCGTAGGCATCGAACCGGCACCACGGCCGTAGAACATCACCTCGCCGACCGCGTTGCCACGGACATAAACCGCGTTGAAGACGTCATTCACGGATGCCAGCGGGTGGCGGACTGGGAGCATCGCCGGGTGGACGCGAAGCTCCAGCCCATCCGGGCGCTCCCGGGCCAGGGCCACCAGTTTGATGACGTATCCAAGCTCGCGAGCATAGTGGATGTCGCGGTCCGAGATGCCCCGGATGCCCTCCGCGAAGACCTGCTCCAACGGCACCCGGCTCTGGAAGGCGATGCTGGCGAGAATCGAGAGCTTGTAGGCCGCGTCGAAGCCCTCCACGTCATCGGTTGGGTCGGCTTCTGCATAGCCCTTGGACTGCGCTTCCTTCAGGGCGACCTCGAAATCCATCCCCCCCTGGGCCATCTGGGTGAGGATGTAGTTGGTGGTCCCATTGACGATGCCGACCACTTCCTGCACCCGATTTCCCGCCAGGGAGACCTTGAGCGCGCGGATGATCGGGATGCCGCCGGCCACCGCTCCTTCAAAGAAAAAGTCGAGGTTGCGCTGGCCGGCCTCTACCAGCAGATGGTGCCCGCCCTTGGCGATCAGCTCCTTGTTGGCCGTTACGACATGCTTGCCGTTGCGGAGGGCGCGCTGAATGTAATCGCCCGCCGGCTGCAGCCCTCCGATCAGCTCCGCGACGATGTCCACCTCGGGGTCGTCCAGCACCTCGGAGGCGTCGGTGGTGAAGAAGGAGCGGGGGAGGTCGACGTCGCGGGGCTTGTCGAGGCTGCGGACGCAGACCTTCTTCACGACGATGCGGGCACCAAGCTGGCGCTCGATCCCGGCGGCGTTCTCCTGAAGCGCGCGGAGCGTGCCGGTGCCCACCACGCCGCACCCAAGCATTCCGACGGTGATGGTACGGGGCTCGCCAGGCATTGCGATATCCAGGGATCCGGTGAGGCTTCGCGCCGGGAAAGAGAGGCCAGATAAGGAAGTAGAAAAGGGCAGGTCAGGACTTACCCTGGGCACCGCATTATAGTCCTGGCCCCAAGAGCGGGTCAAACCAGCGCGAAGCCGTATCGAGATGCTTGAGCTGGGCAGTTCCGTGAATTGCGGACGCTGATGTCGTGGCTGAACCGACGGTCATCGCTTGCTCACCGCCTCGTCCAGGTTCAGGAGAGACCGCGCCGCGAGGGTCCACCCCGCGCGCTGCCACAGCTCTTCCTGACTGACATCTGACGGCGCCGCTCCGAGGATCTTGCCGGCGTCCAGCGTCTTGCTCTCCAGGCGGCCCAACTGCGCTGCGTGGAACTGGATGAGCAGATGACGCTCCTCATCCTGGGGAGGACGCGAGAGGATCAGGCGGAAGAGGTGATCGGCCTTCTGCTCCACCGTCCCCGGATGCGACGCCACGCTCTTGCCGAGTGCCTGCGCCGCTTCCAGGAAGACCTGGTCGTTGAGGAGGGTCAGCGCCTGGAGCGGCGTGTTGGAAACCTCCCGGCGGGCCACGCACGCCTCGCCGCTGGGAGCGTCGAAGGTGAGGAACATGGCGTAGGGGGCGGTGCGCTTGGAGAAGGTGTAGAGGCCGCGCCGGTAGCGGTCTTCGCCCTCGCTCACCTTCCACTGGAGAGCGCCGTAGGTGCCCTCGCTGGTGACTCCGGCGGGCTGGGGCGGGAAGACGCTGGGGCCGTACAGCTTCCTGGAGAGCAACCCGCTGACGGCCAGAGCCGTATCCCGGACCAGTTCAGCCTCAATGCGACCGCGCGGCCCCCGCGCCAGCAGCTTGTTCTGCGGGTCCTTCGCGGCCAGTTCCGGCGTCACCCGGCTGCTCTGCCGGTAGGTGGCGCTGGTGACGATCAGGCGATGGAGCGACTTGAGCGACCAGGGGGCGAGTTTCTGGTTTCTGGTTTCTGGTTTCTGGTTGGACATACCCGTGAACACGGTGGCTAACCAATCCAGCAATTCCGGGTGGGATGGGGTCTCGCCTTGGTAGCCGAAGTCGTCCGTGGTGCGCACGATGCCCTGGCCGAAGATGGCGGCCCACTGACGGTTGACGGTCACCCGCCCCACCAGCGGGTTGCGCGGGTCGACCAGCCACTTAGCGAACTCCAGGCGGTTGCGGGGAGCGGTGCTGGGGAAAGGGTGCAGAACGGAGAGCGTCCCCGGCTCCACCGGTTCCTTCGGCTGGAGATACTCGCCGCGGTTGTGGATGAAGGTGCGGCGAGGGTTTTCCGCGGGCCGCTCATGCATCACCAGTGTGAGCGGGTATTCCGGCATCTGCGCCCGCAGCGTGCGGAGTTGCTCGCGGTCGGCAGCCACTTCCGGCGCAACGGCTAGGAACTGCTTGAGCAGCAGCGCCTTCTGCTCGCCGGTGTGCTGGTCGGCCGGGGTGGCCAGTACCGCCTCGACCGCCGGTGGCAGCCCGGCCTTGGCATTGGGGTCGGTGCTGACCGAAACTCGGAACTTGCCGAGTCCTGCCGCATAGTAACGCTCGAAGACGAGGTCGAGTTTCAGGTCGCCCGAATCGAGCGGCTGCGCGAAGTTGAAGACGGCGATGTGCGGCTGCCCCTGTCCGCCGTTCACGCTCCACCCGGTCTGCGGATTGCCATCGGTGGCGCCCGCTGCCGGCGTGCCGAAGCTTTGGCTGGCACCGGCGATCTTCACCGGCTGGCCGCCGCTGCTTGCGAGCACCTCGCTCAGGTGGAAGTCGCCGAAGGGTCCCTCATAGTAGATCCGGCCGGGTCCGCGCCGGGGGAGCCGGTCGTCCGGGAGCGCTTCGAGGCGGACGGCGGTGATCCCCTTCAGGTCGGTCTTGAAAAGAAGCTCGTAGACGTCCCGCTTGGTGATGTCGCCGCTGGAGTAGACGGTGGCATCGTCCAGAACGGTCAGCAGCGGCGAGTTGCTCTTGGCGGAGTGGGGCTTGAGAACGGTCCACTTAACGGCTGCGGCGGACTCCCTCTCCAGCCACGCGCTGAACTGGCGGTCGAGGTTCTCTTTACGGCGGACCTCCATCGGACGCGGTTCAGCGCGTCGCTCGCCGAAGCTGATCCGGAAGCGGCCGAGGGTGTGCTGCGTGCCGTGGTTCTGATCGAGGTGGATGGTCAACTGCTGACCGGCATGCAGCCGCACCGCCTGGGCAAGTTGGAGCGTCAGGGTGCGGTTGCGATTCCAGGGTTCCGGACCGTGAATGGCCCAGCCCGTCTTTGGATTACCGTCAATAGCGTGAGCGGCGGGAAAACCCTCTTGCGAGAAGTCCGCCATCGCTGACGCGAACTTCACCGGTGTCGCCGCCTGGGCCGCGCCGGGGATGCCCACCTGAACCGTGATCTCGCCAAGGACAAAGTTGCCGTGCGGCGTGCGGCCCGGCCCACTCATGCCCAGACTGGAGTCCGTCAGCGCTTCCAGGCGGATCGCTTCGATGGCGACGCCGTCCCCTTCCACGCCGAGGGTGTAGGTATCAGCGTTGGGATTGGTCCCGGAGATGCGGACCGATCCATCCGGAAGCACGTCGGCCTTAGCACCGCTGGCGGTAGTGGCGCTGGCGGTGCGAGCAGTGTGCCACGACCAATCCCCGGCGGGCGGGAATCGGCTGGGCAGTTCCGCTTCAAGCTGCGCGATCTTGCGCTCTGTATCCGCCCGCTGCTGCGCAACTTCCGCGCGAGGGATGAAGTACTCGGGTTCATCCGCGTTGTTGAGGAACGCCATGAACTGGTAGTACTCGCGGTGCGTGATCGGATCGAACTTGTGGGTGTGGCACTGCGCGCAGCCGACCGTCAGCCCGAGCCAGGTGGTGCCGGTGGTGAGCACGCGGTCCGCCATGGAGTGGAAGCGGTACTCAAGCGGGTCGATGCCACCCTCTTCGTTCAGCATCGTGTTGCGATGGAAGCCGGTGGCGATGCGCTGCTCCACGGTGGCGTTGGGCAGCATGTCGCCAGCGAGCTGCTCGACCGTGAACTGGTTGAACGGCAGGTCCGCGTTGAGCGCCTTGATGACCCAGTCACGGTAGGGCCAGATGGAACGCTGCCGGTCCTTCTCATAGCCGTTGGTGTCCGCGTAACGCGCCAGATCCAGCCATTTGCGCGCCCAGCGCTCGCCGTAGCGCGGGTCGGCGAGGAGGCGGTCGACCAGCTTCTCGTAGGCAGCGGGTGCCGGGTCGTTGACGAAGGCCTCAGCTTCTACCGGAGTGGGAGGAATGCCGATCAGGTCGAGGTGGACGCGACGGGCCAGGGTGTAGCGGTCCGCTTCCGGCGACGGCTTCAGCCCGGTGCGCTCCAGTCGCGCCAGGACGAAGTGGTCGATGGGATTGCGGGGCCAGCTCTTGAGCCGGACCGGCGGCAACGCCGGGGACTTCGGCGCGATGAAGGCCCAGTGCGCATCGTAGCGTGCGCCTGAGGCGACCCAGCGCTGCAGGATGCTCTTCTGCTCCGCAGTCAGCGGGTTCTTGGTTGCCATCGGTGGCATCACGCGGGCGTGGTCGGTGGTCAGCATGCGCTGGATGACGGTGCTCTTGGCCGGATTGCCGGGAACGATCCCTCCGCGCTTCACCAGATCCGCCCGCACGTCGAGGCGCAACCCCGCCATCCGGGTCTTGTCATCCGGCCCGTGGCACTTGAAGCAATGCCGTGCCAGGATCGGTCGCACCTCCGCATTGAAGTCCGGGCCGGCTGGCGCGGCGGCGGTCGGCTTGGCAATCGGCTTGGGGGCCGAGGCAACCGCTCCGGCGGTCAGTCCTACAACGGCAAGCAGCGCTGCTGCCGGAATCAAAGTGCGAGGCATAGTAGAGGGCTTCGGATGAGGTGCGCTCGGAGCGAACGTTGCGAAACGAGAATCAAAAAAGATGGGGGGGGACACCACCACCACCTCACACATTTAGAATGCCAGTGGTGGGCAGCCCGATTCGGCGACTCGTACGTCGCACCCACATACCATACGTGGGTGCGACCGTCTCCGTCCGAGTTCCAAGTTTTGGGTTTCTGCGACCCCGGCTCTCGGCCGTCACGCAGAGCGAGTGTCCAGGTAGACGGGCTACCGGCAGCCCGTGCCCGTGAGGCGAACTGGAACGCCGCCGTCGCCTCGGGGGAGGCCGCGACCGGTCACGCGGACACGACCGCTGTAGGCGATGGCTCTGGTTGGGACGAAGTAGACCGGGATTCGCGCGGTCTCCCCACCTTCCAGAGTGAGCTCAGTGCGCCGAATCTGGAAGCCCCGAGGCGGTGTTCCCAACTCCACCGAGAGCGGCTCATCACCGTCATTGCGGAGGGTGAGCATTGCCTTCCCGTAGCGCCCGATGCCGATGTTGCCGAATGCCAGGAGCTTGGGGGTGACCCGGAGCCGCCCGGCGCGGGCCGGCCGCACTTCCGTTGAGTCGGTGTCCTGATTATTCGATTTGATTGGGTCGGAGTTATCGGCGGAGACGTTGACGTCCGCGTCGACGATTTCGGCGACCCTTGGTCGCACCGTTACCCGGATGGTGCGTGTGGCGTCGACCGCCAGATTCCCGAGGTTGAACGTCACCAGGTTGCCGTTGACGTTGCTAGCATCCGGGTTGCTGCTGATGAAGTCGACGGAACTTGGCAGACTCACCCGGACGACGGCCTGACTGGCGGGGTCCGGCCCCGCGTTCTGCACCACAACCGTGTAGACAAGCGGTTGACCCACGCGGGCGGGCGATGGCGCCGCCGTGAGGCGGACGAAGAGATCTGCCGCCGACGGATTGCCGGCCTGCTCAACGGCACCAATGTCCACAATGGCGCTTCCGTTGCCATCGCCATCAATGGGGCGTTCAACACCACGTTGATCGGTGCCCGGAGCGCCCATGTTGTCGCCACCGTCAATCGCAGCGCTGTCCGGTTGCAGCGCGTGGGTCGAGGTCGGCCCGCCGTTATTGCCGAGGGGAAGCAGCTTCGCGGCCGTGTTGTTCAGGTCCCCGGTCCGGTTGAGCGCGAAGGCGAGTGTGCCGTCGCTGCTGAGGTTGTGGCCGGCAGAA
The DNA here is from genome assembly GCA_031426395.1 of Actinomycetes bacterium. Taxonomy (GTDB): domain Bacteria; phylum Armatimonadota; class SYMT01; order SYMT01; family SYMT01; genus JANPLG01. Next base: position 3,449 of record JANPLG010000296.1, on the reverse strand, counting down.
ACGACGCTGAATGTTCCACGGGGGTTGGACTCGAACCGGTCCGAGAAATTGCCGCCACTAGCGTTGCTGAGTAGGGTGTTCTTGAGTGTTAACTCGCGGCCCGAAGAGCTAGAGCTTCCCTTGAACACCCCGCCGCCCCTCTGAGCAGTGTTATCGGCGATGGTAACGTTCAACAGGGTACCGAAGCCGGGCTGGTAGAGGCCGCCACCCGCGCTGCCGGCGCTGTTGCCACTGATGGTGCTGTTGCTGATGGACTGATCGCCTCCGTTCTGCTGGATGCCGCCCCCAACCGTGCCGGCCACATTCCCGCTGACGGTGCAACCAACCATAGTGAGGTCGCCGCCGTTGTTATTGAGGCCGCCGCCTTCCTTGTTGACGCGGTTAATGGCGATGGTGCAATCCGTGAGGATGGCAGGGCCTCCCTCGTTTTCGATCCCGCCGCCACCCGCGTTGACCGAAGTCTCGATGTTGGCGACGTTGTCGATGACCCGGCATCGGGTCATGGTGAGATCGCCGCCTTCGTTCTCGAAGCCACCGCCGCCATCCCGGTCTGCCAGGGTCTGATTCCCTTCCACCAGGCAATCCGTGAGGATCAGATCGCCCCCTTCGTTCTCGAAGCCGCCGCCGCCGTCCCGGCCTGCGGTATTACCGGTGAAGGAGCATCCCGTTGCGGACATACTCCCGCCCTGGCACTCGAACCCGCCGCCTCCTCCAATGCCGGAAGTGTTCGCATCAAAAACTGAGGTCGTCAGGGTAGAAGGACCGCCCTGATTGCAGGCACCCCCGCCACCGCCCGAGGAGGCCGTGTTGTTGCGGAAGGTGCTACCGGTGATGGTGAGGATGCCCCCAGCCTGTGTCGCACCACCGCCGTCGCGGCCTGAGGCGTTGCCCGTGAGCGTCGAGCCGAGGATGGCGAGGCCGTCCGAGGGTGTGGCGCGGTTTGCGTAGACGCCGCCCCCGTCGCTCGCCGCCGTGTTTGATGAAACGGTGCAGTTCTGCAAGATCAAGCCGCTGGTGGGGCCCTGGTTCAGGCGACGCTGCTGGAGCGATGCAACCGCTCCCCCGAGGCCGCCGGCCGAAGATCCGGCCGAAGACCCTGGCACGCTCGTAGCAGAATTGTTGGAGAGCACCAGGCCGTTGAGGGTGACGAACCCGTCTGTGAGGATGCCGCCTCCGTTGCCGGCGGCCACCCCGTTGCGAACGGTGAAGCCCTGAAGGGTTGCCGCGAGCGGCACGATCGGCTTGGTGGCATCATACTGAAGCACGCTGAGCACCTGGAGGGCGCGGTCGTTGCCATTCGCGTCCAGGATGGTGGTCGCCGCGCCGGCTCCGCGGAGCGTGATGTCGTTACGGAGATCGATATCGCCGGTTTCGCCGTTGTCCTCGCCTCGACCGGTCCCGAGCGGGTACGTTCCTGCCGGGAGGTCGATCACATGCGGACCGGGGATGCTGTTGGCGTAAAGAATGGCGTCGCGCAGCGAGCCGGGACCGGCCACCGACTGGTTGCTCACTGTCAGGCTGCCCGCCGGATATCGGTCGAGTTCGAAGGCGCCGATGTCGGGGCCGCTTCCTTGAACTCTGCTTCGGCCACGCGCATCCTGGAGGATGTCGGTGTTGAGGATGGCTGCATCGACGGCCGGGCTGTCTGCAACTAGCGCGTGCGTCCCCACCGGCCCACCGAAGTTCCCCAGCGGCGTGATCCTGGGGTCGACCGAGTTCTGATCACCGGGGCTTGTAAACGACGCAGCGCAAGAGTTGTCACTGCTCAGATTGGAGCCGAGGGACGTTACCGGGACGCCTCCGCAGTTAGCACCCGGCTCATTGTTGTGCGGACTGTTTGCGAGGAGCGTGTTTGAGAGAAGCACACTCGCTTGACTTCCGCCCCCATTGAAGATCCCCCCGCTCTCGCCGAATGCCCGGTTGGACGCAAGGGTGCAATGAGTTAAGCTCACGTTTGATTCGCCGGCGAAGATTGCGCCACCAAGGCTTCCGACCGACTGCAACGCAGAATTCCCGCTGAGGGTCACATTCGTCAGGGAACAGCCGCCACCGGTCACATAGACGCCGGCACCGTAGAAGCCTGTGTTCCCCTGTATCGTGGACCGGGACGCCCTGAAGAAGCCGCCCTGCTGGTAAACTCCACCCCCAAGAGACTGATTGGCCGAACAATCTCGGATGACACTGGCGGTGAGGGTCAGGTCGCCCTGGCTGCGAATGCCTCCGCCGTCGAGGCCGATTGGTCCGCCTCCTCGCGCGAGGGTCAGGCCGGCCAGGCTCAGCGACACCCCTTCCGGCAGCTGTACAATGCGATCCCGCGCCGTGCTTGGGAACTCCGCCTGAATGACCGTCAGTCCCGCACCCGCACCCTGGATCACCAAGTCGTCACTGACATCCAGGTCACCGGTTGCTGCGGCATCTTCGCCGGCACCGTCCAGCGTGAGCGTATATGTGCCAGACGGGAGAGTGATGAAGTCCTGTCCCTGGGTGGCGTTGGCCTGGATGATGGCGGCGCGTAGCGAACCTGGTCCGCCATCCTGGGTGGTGGTCACCAGTATTCCGCCGCCGGCAACGGCTGGTTTCCAGAGTCCAAGGCTTCCCATTCCGGCGGCCATCAGGACAAGGAAGCTCGTCCACGGTCTCAATCCACTTCGCATCACGGGCTCCTTCAACATCGCCGGTCTTGGGCTGCAGGGGGGCGCCAAGCACCGCGAGGTCGGATGAAGCGCAGGAGACGCTAGCTTGGCACCGTTACATTTCGACGGAGAGCCTCGATTTCCTACCAAGCTTGGGATTGCAAGCGGGGAACGGCAGCCAGGTGCCTACGCTCCCATCTGGCTGATCCGGCCGCCGGTGACCGGCAGGTAGGCACCGGTGACGTAGGCTCCCAACTCGCTCAAGAAGAAGACGCAGGCGTTGCCGATCTCGTCGGCGCTGCCGTGGCGGCGGAGGGGGAGGCTCTGCGCGAAGTTGCGCGAACCCTCAGAGTCCGTATCGACCTTCTCGGTGACCATCCAGCCCGGCGCAACCATGTTGACCGTGATCCCCTCGGGACCGAGCTCCTGGGAGAGGGAGCGGCTCACCCCTACCATCGCGCCCTTCCCGGCCAGGTAGACGGACCAGTTGGCGGGACCCATGTTCCACACCTCGGTGACGATGTTCACCACGCGGCCCTCGCCCTGCCGCTGGAAGTGAGGGCGCACGGCGTTCACCGTGTTCACGACGCCCATGCAGCCGAAGTCGAAGGCGGTGGCAAAATCCTCCGGAGTCGCCTCAGAGAGAGGTCCGTTCTGACGTCCAGCAATGGCGTTGTTGACGACGCCGTCCACGCGGCCCCACTCCGCGACGATGGCATCGACCATGGTCCGTACGGCGGCTGCGTCACGGACATCTGCCTGAAATGCGCGGGCCTGGCCGCCAGACGCGCGGATCTCGTCCGCCACCGCCTCCGC